>JAUWTJ010000009.1 GCA_030614785.1 Alphaproteobacteria bacterium
AGCGCAATGCGGCGTGCCCATGCGGATCTGGCAAGAAATTTAAACATTGTCACGGCCAAGTGTCTGCCAACGTCTGACGTCAATTGTTGTATCAGAAGGTTGTGAGCAGGAAAGCGGCAAGCGCGCGTTTGTCAGCTTCATCAAGATCAAAGCGCGGCATGGGCCCGGGAGGGGCATCAAGGAGCGCTACGATATCATCCTCTGCGTAACGTTCGTCCAGGTTTTCCAGTCTCGGAGCCGTGTTGCCCTCGATGGGCTGTGCCGGGAAGTGGCACCCGGCACAGCCCAGTTCATAAAAAATCGCCGCGCCTTCGGCAATGAGTTCATCAGGAAACGGCTCGCCCGCGCCCGCCGACAAGGCCGAAAACAATTCAACTGCGAAAATCGCGCCGCCTGCCGAGACCGCGAGGGTCGGCACAGCCTTGAAGATTGTCTCTACTATTTTCACTCTCTGCTCCCCTGAAATCGCACGCCCGCATTCAAGCTTTTCCCCGATGCAGATGCAAGCCCTCGCATCAATTGCACTCCCCTTAAAATCACCCTAGGCTGCCCGAAACATGATCAAACTTTCAGGGAGAACACCATGAGCACCCCCACTGCATTCAAAGTCGAGATTGCACAGGACGTGATCGACGGGATCATTGCGAAGGTCAGGGCCTATGACTGGCACGAAATGCCCGACAGCGGAGAACCGCTGGATCTGTCGAGCGATGCGGCCTGGGCGTGGGGGACACCGCTGCCTTACATGAAAGAGGTGGCGGATTATTGGGTGTCGCAGTTTGACTGGCGCAAGGCCGAGGCGGGCCTCAACCGCTTCCCGCAGTTCAAGGCGAATGTGGATGGTATCGACATTCATTTCATTCACGCCAGGGCTGAGAACCCGATAGGCCTGCCGATTGTCATCACCCATGGCTGGCCCGGATCGGTGTTTGAGTTTCTCGAAGTGGTCGAGCCGCTCAACGCGGCGGGTCATGACGTTATTCTTCCGTCCCTCATCGGCTATGGCTTTTCAGGCAAACCAAAGGCGCCTGTCAGCCCACGAACCATTGCGCGCCACACTGCAAAACTCCTCTCTGAAACGCTTGGCCTGGAGGCTTACATAGCGCAGGGCGGCGACTGGGGCAGCGTCGTGACCGGCTGGCTTGGCTACGAGGCGGAAGCTTGCAAGGCCATCCATCTCAACATGCAGGGCTGGGTATCGCCGGGTGTTGCCCCCGAGAGCGAAGAAGAAAAGAAGTCCGCCGAGCACGCTGCGATGATGTTTGACCTGGAAGGCGCCTATTTCCGCATTCAGTCATCAAAACCGCAGAGCCTCTCCTATGCCATGATGGACTCGCCTGTTGGACAGGCTGCCTGGATCATCGAGAAATTCCGCACCTGGTCGGATGTGCCAGGCGGCAATCTTGAAAGCGTTTACACCAAGGATCAGCTGCTCACCAATATCATGATCTATCTGGTGACCCGTACCTTCAATACCGCCACCTGGCTCTATAACGGGCTGTTTGCCGATCCGTCGGGCGACCCGGTCCCCGCTGGCGCGCGCATTGAAAAGCCGTGCGGTATTGCGTCTTTTCCGGGCGATGAGATTTATCATTTTGCGCCGCGCTCGCAGGTCGAGCGCTCGCTCAACGTGGTGCACTGGACCGATATGACCGAAGGCGGTCATTTTGCGGCACTGGAAAAACCGAAGCTTTATGTTGATGATCTGCTGAAATTCATCGACGTTGCCGGGGTTTGACATGACCTTTGAACAGGGCGTTTCATTCACCATTCTGGCAATGGCCCTTGTGCTCTTTGCCTGGGGTAAATGGCGCTATGACATTGTTGCCGCGCTGGCGCTTTTGGCCGTTGCGGTGACCGGTCTCGTCGAGACGAGCGAGATCTTTTCCGGGTTCGGTCATCCGGCCGTGATCACTGTTGCCGCGGTGCTGGTCATTTCCCACACTCTGCGGCGCGCCGGTGTTGTTGATCTGATCGCCTCGGGTATTGCGCCCTTTACCGAGGGAACCTTCGCTCACATCGCGTCGCTTTCCCTTGTGGTCGCGATCAGCTCTGCGTTCATGAACAATGTCGGCGCGATCGCCATCATGCTGCCGGTGGCGCTCGCCAGCTGCACAGAACGCGGCCGCTCGCCCGCGATTATTCTGATGCCACTTGCCTTCGGGTCGATCCTCGGAGGGCTCATGACCATGATCGGAACCCCGCCCAATATCATTATTGCGACCTACCGCGCAGAGCTTGTTAATCCGGTGACCGGACTGGCCAGCGAGCCCTTCGGCATGTTCGACTTTTCACCGGTGGGCGTGCCTGTGGCAATCATCGGGCTTTTGTTTGTTGCGCGGATCGGCTGGCGGCTGATCCCGAAGGAACGCCACGGTGCCAAAAGCACCGAAGATCTTTTTAAAATCTCCTATTACATTACCGAAGTGCGTGTGCCTGAAGGCTCCAAACTGATTGGCGTTGCCATGGAAAAGGCAGAAGAAATGACCGGTGAGGATGTTCTCATCACAGGCATCACGCGGCGCGAGGGTCGCATGCGCCGCCCGGTGCCCTGGGAACTGGTGCGCGAGGGCGACCTCCTCCTGCTGCGCGCCGATCCCAAAGACCTCAAACCCATTGTCGATGATCACGGGCTGGAACTTGTTGGTAGCGCGGAGGATGCTGCGGCGCATCTTCAGCCGGTCAATACAAAACTTATCGAAGCCGTGGTCACGCCGGACTCAAACCTTGAAGGGCGCTCGTCTCACTACCTGCGCTGGCGCTCCGGATTTTCACTTGACCTTCTCGGGGTTGCCCGCGAAGGCGAGCCGCTGGATCAGAGGATCAAACGGACCGAGCTTCGCGCCGGCGACGTTCTCCTGCTTCAGGCTTCAGAAGAAGAGGGCGAGAACGCGCTTGGGGAATTGGGGCTATTGCCTCTGCCGGAGCGCGGCCTTGCGCTCGGCGAGCCGCGGCGGGTTCTTGTGCCCCTTGGCATTTTTGCTTTTGCCATTGCCCTTTCCGCGTTTGGATATCTTCCTATCGCGGTTGCTTTTGTCGGCGTGATCCTGGCCTATGTCATTCTGGGCATCCTGCCCCTGCGCGAGCTTTACACCAAAATCGACTGGCCAATTATCGTGTTGCTGGGGAGCATGATTCCGGTTGGCCGGGCGCTGGAAGCAACCGGCGGAACCGCCCTCATTGCTGACGGCATATTGGGGCTTACCGGCACGATGCCGCCGTGGGCGATCCTGACGCTGGTCATGATCGTTACCATGACCTTGTCGGATCTGATCAACAATGCCGCCACCGCCCTCGTCATGGCCCCCATTGCGGTGGCCATCGCCGCAGGTCTCGGGGTCAGTTTTGATCCTTTCCTGATGGCGGTCGCGATCGGTGCGTCGTGTGCCTTCCTGACGCCCATCGGCCACCAGTCGAATACGCTCGTCATGGGCCCGGGCGGCTATCATTTCGGCGACTACTGGCGCATGGGCCTGCCGCTGGAGATAGCGATTGTCGTGGTGTCGGTGCCGCTGATTTTGTGGATTTGGCCGATGTGATGGGCCTGCGAACGTCCAATTCACCCCCTCAAGCCCGGCTGATGTTAACCGGATCTGCGTGGTCAGAGTACCATGCAATCGATTCTCATCTGGCGTATCTGCCTTGCAGGGTCTAAAGGGAACTCGTGCCCCTGTTCGAAAGGAACTCCGGAATGATCACTGTTCACCACCTCAATAATTCGCGTTCACATCGTGTTCTCTGGCTGCTTGAAGAGCTCGGGCTCGATTATGAACTGGTGATCCATCAGCGCGATGCCGTGACCAATCTGGCACCGCCGGCGCTGCTGGACATTCATCCACTGGGCAAGTCGCCGGTTGTAGTGGACGACGGCGAGGTGATCATCGAGTCGGGTGCGATCATCGAGCATCTCACTCGGGTTCACGGAGGCGGCAAGCTTGCCCCTGCCATGGGCACACCAGAGTACACAAAATACATCCAGCTTCTTCATTATGCGGAAGGCTCGGTCATGTTGCCGCTGATGCTGCGTATGTATACGAGCCGTCTTGGCGAGGGCGGTGCTCCGCTGCAAGACAGGATTAACGCCGAGAGCGACAATCATGTCGGCTACCTCAATTCCCTGCTTGGGGGGCAGGACTATTTTCTCGGGGATGAGCTGAGCGCGGCAGACGTTCAACTCAGCTTCGCTGTGGAAGTTGCCAATGTTCAAGGCGCGATGGAAAACTTTGCCAATCTGAAAGGTTTTCTTGAACGTATCAAGGCGCGGCCAGCCTATAAGGCAGCGCTGGAGCGCGGTGGCCCCTACGCATTCTAAAAAACTATCCGAGCCCTTCGCGGCCCATGGCGAGGAATTTTTCGCGACGTTCGTGGCGCAGCTGCGCACCGTCCATGTTGGACATGGACTGCAGCGCCTTTTCAATGACCAGACCGGTTTCGGTGATCATTTGTTTCGGTGCGCGGTGGGCACCGCCGACCGGTTCATCAATGATTTGGTCGATAATGCCAAACCTGGCGCAATCCTGAGCGGTCACTTTCATGGCGATGGCCGCTTCCTTCGCCTTGGCCGGGTCGTTCCACAGAATCGACGCGCAGCCTTCCGGCGATATAACCGAATAGGTCGCATGCTCCAGCATGTAGACCTTGTTGGCGGTTGCGATGGCAATCGCGCCGCCAGAGCCGCCTTCACCGATCACGACAGAGATAACCGGCACCTTGAGAGACAGGCAGCGCTGGGTTGACCGGGCGATGGCTTCGGCCTGACCGCGTTCTTCGGCGCCAATGCCCGGGTAGGCTCCTGCCGTATCAATAATTGTGACCACCGGTAAGTCGAACTGTTCGGCGAGATCCATGAGACGCACCGCCTTGCGATAGCCTTCGGGCCGCGCGGAGCCAAAATTATGTCTGATACGACTCTCTGTATCAGAACCCTTTTCGTGGCCCATGACCATCACCGAGCGTCCCTTGAAACGGCCAAGGCCGCCAAGCAAGGCTTCATCATCGGCAAACTTGCGATCACCGGCGAGCGGCGTGAAGTCTTCAATCAGCTCGGAGACATAATCAAGAAAATGTGGCCGGCCAGGATGGCGGGCCACCTGCGTCTTCTGCCAGGGGTCGAGCTTTTCGTAGGTGTCTTTCAGGAGGCTGGCGGCCTTTGCTTCCAGGCGCAGGACTTCCTTTTCAACGTTGGAGTCCTGATCGTCCCTGGCATGCTGACGCAATTCCTCGACCCGGCCTTCAAGCTCGGCAATCTGTTTTTCAAATTCAAGGTAGATCCGCATGGGCTCAGCCGGTGCTCGGTAGGGTGGTCTCATTACATACTCCTCCCCGATGTGTTCTGACGCGGTCTAAACCGGGCAGACTCTCAGGGCACTCAAGCGCGGGACACTGGCGACCTCACGCAGAAATGTCAAGCGCGGCACACACGCCAGCCAGTTTGCCGAGGCTTGATCATCGGTCTTTCAGGCCCAAAAATCAAGAGGCAGAGCGCCGGATAAGCGCTCTGCCTGCTGTAATCATTAACCAAGTTCAGTCAGCCCGATGTGCTGCGGTCTGCGGCGGGCTCCGCGGGGTCAACCACAGGATCAACCTCGCCGCCCCCGGCCAGCGGATGGTATTCATTCACCATCTCTTTGAGGTGTTCATCCTGGACATGGGTGTAGATCTGGGTCGTGGAAATGTCGGCGTGGCCGAGCATTTTCTGGACGGATCTGAGATCCGCGCCGTTAGCCAACAAATGCGAAGCAAAGGCATGACGCAGGGTATGCGGAGAAATGTTCTTTGGATCGACGCCGCCCTCTACCGAAAGGTCCTTGAGTAATTGACCAAATCTCTGGCGGGTTAAATGCCCTTCGCGCCCCCGCGACGGAAAGAGGAAACGTGCTGTTTCCGGCAATTCATTGCCCTGGGCATCATACCGCGGCACAAAGCGGGCCCGGTTCTTCATATAGAGAGCAATTGCCTCTGAAGCCTTTGTGTTCAGCGGCACCATACGTTCACGCCCGCCCTTGCCCCGGATGTAAAGCACCGGTTCGTGAGCGCGCGTTGCGGCTATGGCTGCCGACTGTGGTAGCTCAACAAGCTCGGAGACACGTAAGCCTGTTGCGTAGAGTACTTCCATGAGACAGTGAAGTCTCACCCCTTCCGGATCTGTGCCGCCTTTGGATCGAGCAAGAGCAGTTTCAAGAAGTTTATCAACCTCTCCCTCGCTCAGTATTTTCGGAAGCGGACGTTCCCTTTGTGGACTGTCAATGACAGAACACGGATCGTCAGTTCGCACACCTTCCGAATAGAGAAATTTGTAATACTGCCGCAGAGCAGACAGACGCCGCGCTGCGGTTGATGCCGCAAGGCCAGCTTCCTGGATTTGTTGGAGATACCCTCGAACGGCCTCAACGTCGGCCTCCGAAGCTTTCTTACCAAGTTTTGTTGCATAGACGGCGAAGTCTGTCAGATCGCGCTCATAACTATCGAGCGTGTTCTGGGCAGCACCGCGTTCCGCACTGAGCATTTCCAGGAAAGCATCCACATAGTGGGAGCCTTCAACATGCTTATCTGAGTGATCAAGTAAAGCCATGACAGCGTTTTTGAATCGCCAAGGTTAACAGAGTGTTAACGTCATTCAACCGGTAACGAAACGAGGCTCACAAATCAACCAGAAGTGACTCAATTGCTAGGGTTTTGGCTTCTTCCATAAAACCGGTACGCAAGAGCGCAGAAATACACTTTGAGGTCACGATTATGGGAATTTGTGCAGATTTCGAATCACCCAGTGCCGTCAGAGTCAAGAGAATGACCTCGCCCCTGCGGCCTGCCCGTGCTGCAGCATCCAGCCCACTGAGGACGCCCGTTTCCGGCATCTTGCCCCGAACCGACGGCGTGTAACCGGCCAGCAGTTGCCGGGTTTGTTCATCGAGCTTGCCGCCAAAGGCCTCAAAGAGCCGCACTTCCAGGACAGCGCGGCGCTGTGCCGTGGCGTTGTCACCGGCATCACTCAGCCGGGCTGCAATGTCCCAGCGAGGTTCAAACTCCGCAGTTTCCGGCGCGACGATCCGCAGAGCCACGCTCAAGTCTTTCAGGATGCCAGTAGCCGGCAGGATGCCAGTAGCCGGACCACTCTTCGAACCGGTCGCCAGATCACTACGCTCGCGGGCCTGCCACCCAAGGCCAAGCCATTTTGCTGCCTCCGGGTACGCTCCTGCAGCCAGCGAGACCTGGGCAAATTCAGCGGCAAAGACGTCCAGCGCCGGCTCGATCGGCAGCAACTGAAGCGCATCACGGTAAAGAGCGATGAACAGGGCACGCCGGTCATATCTGACCGCATCGTCCCATGCGACCTTCAACAGCATTGCGCGGTCGACAGGCATGACGGTGGAGGCCATAGCCTGGTAGATCGCGGCGGCTTTTCGAACCGATGGCTGCGCGGCGCTTTCAGAGGCGATGAGTGCTGCGGCCTCGCCTTCACCAAATATGACCGATCCATAAAGGATCGCAAGGCGCACGGGCAAAACAGAGCCATTCATGACAGCCTCTTCGGCCAGTGGAATCTGGATCGTGGCAAGATCCCCGGCGCCGCGCCCCCTGACACCGGCAAGCAGAAGCGAGGCGGCGCGCAGCGCTCTTGACCGGGTGTTTAAAACCTCCCCGGGGAACCCGTCGATCGTTCCGGGCCCGCCATCGGCCAAAAGAGCAAAATGGATAGCGTCCTGCAATTCCAGATCGTTGTAGGACAACCCGGCATTATCGATCCTGTTGGCAACGGCAAAGAAAAAGAGCTGGTCCTGATAGCCCTGCTCGGCAAGAAGGTCGGCACCAAGCTGCGCAGCAGCGCGGTCGTCTGCAACAATGTAGCAAAATGTTCTCAGACGGCTCCAGAACGGGTCATCCGAAGCGGACCGGGTCCGGGCGGCGATAGCGCAAGCGGACCGCGTTCTTTGTGCCAAAAGGTAGAGCTCCGACAACAGTTGCAAAGACACCAGATCGACAAGGGGTTCACTGGTTTGATCCAAAATCATTTCGGCGTCACGCAACTGGCCGGCGTCATAGAGTTTGCGCGCGCGCAAGGTCATGAAAGGGATATCGCCGGCTGGACCTCCAGGATCATAGGCGCGGCTGAGAAGGAGACTCGAGAAAAGCTTCTGGCGCGCCGGTGACGATACCGGCTGCGGCAATGCTGCCAAAACAGGGGCAATGGAGCGCCGCGAGCTGCCGCGCCACAGATCATAACCCAGGCCGCCTTCTTCGGGGCTCAGCAACCCGAAAATCTCCATGCCAACAGCTTCAAGGTCACTGGATGTGACCGCGCCTTGATCCCGGCCCGGTGGCGCAGCAATCACCCTGGTATCATCGGCTGAGTTCAACCCGCCCTTTTGCGATTGAAACAATGAAAGCGGCGCAGCTTCGCTCAATGATTCAGTAGTCAACGTTTCGGGAGTCAACGTTTCGGGAGTCAACGCTTCGGGGGCCGGTAGTTCGGAGGCCGGTGTTTCGGTGGCGGGAGCATCAGTTGCAAAAATCTCCTGCGCGGCCGTCTTGCCGTCTTCCTCACTCACCTCGCCTTGAGCAAATGCAGTCCCTTCCTGGACAGCAACTGCGAAAGCAAGCAGCGCAGCCAGATACAAACGCCGGCGCAGGCGTGACATCGCCTTATACAGAGCCTTAACGGGGGAATTTGTCATCCGGAATAACCACCTCAATTTCGGTTTCCGGCGCATCAATCTGGAAGGCGTAGACAACAACTCCGATGCCCCCCAGAACAATCGCACCCACAACAACAAGCACAAATTTCATAACGCGCTGTTCCCTCTTGTCTCTATTGCCAATGTAGTCGGCTTCATTTGCGACCCTACATCAGCGAATCATTCAATTCGGTTGATTTTTGCAAAAACAGATCACTTTTCCATAAGATTCACGAAAGAATCAAACGCCATACTTGCAATATAACAGTCACCGGCCCTATCACGGTCACCGGACTTGCCCTTGCCCGGTGCAAAACGGTAGTGTAGCACTCCATTAAGGCACTGGTCTGCCTGCAAAAACCGAAGCTTCGGGGGCTGTGCGGGCCATTCGTATGAGTTAACAAACCAAAGAAAAACACGTGACCGACAAAATTCAAGATGCCGCTCCGAACGCACCGGCACCCCTTCGCCAACGATCCCTTGTATTGGTCGGGTTGATGGGGGCCGGAAAATCCACTGTCGGGCGACGCCTGGCGACACAGCTTGGCATGCCTTTTTGCGATGCGGATACTGAAATTGAACGCGCTGCAGGCCAGACAATTTCGGAAATATTCGAGCAGCACGGCGAGGAATTTTTTCGCAGCGGGGAACGCAGGGTCATTGCCCGGCTACTCAGCGGGAGCCGCATTGTGCTTGCAACCGGCGGCGGCGCCTTTATGAATGAAGAAACACGAGCCCTGATCTCCGAGCGCGCCATATCCGTATGGCTCAAGGCTGACTTCGATCTCCTGATGAAACGGGTTCTGAGACGTGATCACAGACCCTTGTTGCAACAGGGAGACCCTTATGAAACCATGCGCGGGCTTATGGATCTTCGCTATCCGGTCTATGCAAAAGCTGATCTGACAATCGACGCGCATGACGGCCCGCACTCTCTCACCGTCAACCGTATTGTTCATGACCTGGAAGACTACATTATCGCTTCAGGCTCAAAATCAACAGGCGAGGACGGTTGATGTCATCGTCTTCTGCGAAGTCAGCGGCAACAACAATTCCTCAAATACATGAAACAATCGAGGTTTCGCTCGGTGCCAGGTCCTATCCCATTCATGTGGGGACCGGATTGCTTGAGCACGCCGGCAGCTTTATAAAACCAGTCCTGACCCGGCCGCGAACTGTGATCGTCACTGACCACAACGTGGCCGAGGCGATCCTGCCAAAAGTGCAGAAGAGCCTTGATGCAGAGGGGATCGCGCATCAAACGATTACCCTGCCGCCCGGCGAAGGCACGAAGAGCTTTGACAACCTGGCACGGCTGACGGACCTTTTACTTGATGCCAAGGTAGAGCGCAGCGATATCATTATCGCCCTGGGGGGCGGTGTTATTGGTGATCTGACCGGATTTGCCGCCAGTATCCTGCGCCGCGGGATCGACTTCATTCAGATCCCGACATCCCTTCTGGCGCAAGTTGACTCGTCTGTTGGCGGGAAAACCGGGATCAATACAAAGCGCGGCAAGAACCTCGTCGGGGCCTTTCATCAGCCGCGCCTTGTCCTTGCTGACACGGGCGCTCTGTCTTCGTTGCCGCCGCGAGAACTGCGCGCTGGCTATGCCGAGATCGTTAAATATGGCCTCATTAATCAACCGGACTTCTTTGAGTGGCTTGAGAAAAACGGCGCGGCCCTGCTGGAAGGCGGCACGGATCTGCTCGCCCATGCTGTCACAGTTTCGTGCAAGGCAAAGGCAGCCATTGTCGCACAAGATGAGCGCGAACAGGGCAAGCGCGCGCTCTTGAATCTCGGGCACACCTTCGGCCATGCCCTCGAGGCGGAAGCCGGTTATTCCGGTCGCATCGTGCACGGCGAGGCGGTGGCGATCGGCATGTGCCTGGCGCATGAATTCAGCCAGGTGCAAGGTCTGGCGACCGGCCAGGATGCTGTACGCGTCGCAGCGCATCTGAGCTCGGTCGGACTTCCGACCTGCATCGGCGACATCCCGGGAGGACCGATGCTGGCCGAGGCGCTTGTGGAACATATCTACCAGGACAAGAAAGCGTCCGGCGGAGCGCTTACTTTCATTTTAACCAGGGGGATTGGCAAAGCCTTTGTCGCCAAAGATATTGACCCTGCTGCCCTCCTTCACTTTCTCACAACGCGGGTTTGACCCATGGACACAATGTCTCTTACTTCAACAGCGCTTGGCGTCATGTCAGGTGTGGTTGTCTTCCTCATTCTCCTGTCCGGTTTCTTTTCCGGCTCGGAGACCGCACTGACGGCGGCGTCAAAAGCACGCCTGCACAGGCTGGAACACACCGGGGTGAAGCGCGCCGGACTTGTGACGCGGCTTATTTCGGAACCCGAGAGACTGATCGGCGCGATCCTGCTTGGTAACAATCTGGTCAATATTGCGGCTTCGGTTCTGGCAACGACAATTTTCCTGTCCATCGCCGGTCCGCAAGGGGTCTATTACGCGACGCTGTTTAGGACAGCCGTTGTGGTTGTTTTTGCCGAGGTTCTACCCAAAACCTACGCCATCCGGGATGCAGAGCGCACGGCAATGCGTGTCGCTCCGGTGATCCGTTTGATCGTCCTTGTCTTTGCGCCGGTTGTCATTGCTGTTCAGTGGGTGGTCTCGCGTACCCTGGACATCATAACCTCCAACGCCAACCAGAGTGACACTCTATCTCCGGAAGACGAACTGCGCGGAACAATTGACCTCCAGCACTCTGAAGGCAGTGTGGAAAAAGAGCATCGCGACATGCTTGGCGGTATTCTGGACCTCTCGGAGCTCGACGTGCAGGAGGTCATGGTTCACCGCAAGAATATCCGCATGATCGATGCAGCCTTGCCTATGAACGAGATTATTTCCCAGGTCCTTGCCAGTCCGCACACACGCATTCCCCTGTTTCAGGATGAGCCGGAAAATATCGTAGGTGTGCTGCACGCAAAGGACATGCTGCGCGCACTGTATAATCCTGACGGGGACATCAAGGATGTTGGGATTCTGGATATTGCTGTCGAGCCATGGTTTGTGCCCGAGACGACTTCGTTGCAGGAGCAGCTTGATGCTTTCCTGCACAAGCGCATGCACTTTGCACTCATTGTTGATGAATATGGCGCGATCCAGGGGCTTGTGACCCTTGAAGATATTCTGGAAGAAATCGTCGGAGAAATTACCGACGAACACGACGTCACCCATGCGGGCATTCGGCCGCAACCGAACGGAACACTGCATGTCGATGGTTCGGTCTCGGTGCGGGATCTCAATCGCCTTATGGACTGGAACTTGCCTGATGAGGAAGCCACAACAGTCGCCGGCCTTGTCATCCATGAGGCCCAGACGATCCCGGAGCCAGGGCAGGCGTTTAATTTCCACAATTTCCGGTTCGAAATCCTGCGCAAACATCGCAATCAGATTACCGCGCTCAGGATCACGCCGTCATCAAACGCCTGATGGTTTTGCGGTCTAATGATGCCTGAGTGGTCAGGTCTCTTCAGGCGTCTTCGGGCGTCGCGGCACTTATGGCAAGGGCGTGAACCGGGCCGTCGAGTTCATCCTGCAGGACGCTCATTACGCTGCGATGCCGGGCGAGCCGCGTCTGGCCGGCGAACGCGGTTGACTTTAGCGAGACGCGAAAATGGGTTTCCCCTTCAGGTTTGGCGCCTGCATGTCCGGCGTGTTTATGACTCTCGTCAAACACCTCAATTTCAGCGCCGGGAAAGGCTAAAGTGAGCTTCTGTTCAATTGTTTCTTTTACATTCATGAGGGTATCCCTGAACTGTGTGCCCGGGCCGGGTCAAGCAGCATCTTTGAATGCCTCTCTGAGAGCCTCTTTGGCGAACTCTGTGGCATCAAGTCACAGAATTGATGACCTGGTAACATTTTCTCTCTGACAGCTCACTGTTTTCTTGTCTTGTTAACTCCAAATCTACATACTCTGCGGCCATGCCAAAACAAAACCCCTATAAGCCCAAATTCGGCTACGACATGCGCGTGAAACCGCCGCAGGACGACAAGGTCAAGCAGCGCGGTGAGCAGATCTGTGAATGGGAGGGCTGCAACCAGAAAGCCCCGCACAAGGCTCCCAGAAGCCGCAATAATGTGCATGATTATCAGTGGTTTTGTCTGGCCCATGCGCGGGAATTCAACCGATCGTGGAATTTTTTCGATGGCTGGAGTGATGACGAGGTCCGAAGTTACCAGAAGGATGCGTCCACAGGCCACCGGCCGACATGGAAAATGGGCGACGGTGCGCCAGGAGCCGAGCGCCCGACAGTCGATGAGGCAGAAGATCCTCTGGGGCTCTTTGAGCGGACCAGAGGGCGCCAGCAGACACGGAGCCCCGAGCGCAAATTGCCCAAAAAAGTCGAGAACGCCTTTACTGTGCTTGGGCTGGAACCGCCTGCGTCGACCAAAGTGATCAAGGCGCGCTACAAGGATCTGGTGAAAAAGTTCCACCCTGACGCAAATCACGGTGAAAAAGGCTTTGAAGAGCGGCTTAAACGGATTATCGAAGCCTACCAGAATCTGAAATCAGCCGGGTTTTGCTAGGGCTTTTGTTGATGAATGAACGATCATGCTGATTTTCTGTCAGCTTTTGTTGGCGTCTCTTTCAAAAACGAATAAAGTGTCCACGCTTTCCGGCACTGCTGTTGCGAGCTCCTGGCAGGTTTCAGAACCGTCCAGCCGTCACATTTGCCGGACAGAATCAGCTATTTGTATCCGTGTGAAAGAAAAAAAATGGAAATCGGGATGGATATCACCAACGTACCTGACATAACAGTTTCAGCGCGCGACCTGTTCGGGATCGACACCGACATGGAAGTGCCGGCATTTTCAGAGCGCGAAGAGCATGTGCCTGACCTTGATGACGCCTATCTTTTTGACCACGAAACAACCCTCGCGATCCTGGCCGGCTTTGCCTTTAATCGCCGGGTCATGGTGCAGGGTTACCACGGTACGGGCAAGTCCACCCATCTTGAGCAAGTTGCTGCACGGCTCAACTGGCCAATGATACGGATCAACCTCGACAGCCACATCAGCCGGATCGATCTGGTTGGCAAGGATGCGATTGTTCTGAAAGACGGCCAGCAGATCACAGAATTTCGCGAAGGCATTCTGCCGTGGGCCCTGCAACACCCGACCGCCATTGTGTTTGACGAATATGATGCCGGTCGTCCGGATGTGATGTTTGTGATCCAGCGTGTGCTGGAAGTTCAGGGCAAGCTGACGCTGCTTGACCAGAACCGTGTCATTCATCCCCATCCGGCGTTTCGTCTTTTCTCCACGACCAACACCATTGGCCTGGGTGATACGACAGGGCTTTATCATGGCACACAACAGATCAACCAGGGCCAGATGGACCGGTGGAACATTGTGACGACCCTGAACTATCTGCCCCATGACCAGGAAATGAATATCATTCTGTCAAAAGCGCCGAGTTACCAAACCGAGGAAGGCAGGCAGACCATCGACGCGATGGTTCGTGTCGCAGATCTTACGCGTGTTGCCTTTATGGCCGGTGATATTTCAACGGTTATGAGCCCGCGGACGGTTTTGACCTGGGCGGAAAACCTCGAAATTTTCAAGGATACCGGCTTCGCCTTCCGCACCACCTTCCTCAACAAATGCGATGAACTGGAACGCGCGACGGTTGCTGAATTCTATCAACGCTGCTTCGGCGAGGACTTGCCGGAAAGTGCAGCTCACGCTCTGGTCGGATGACCCTATGGTTTGTGCTGCGTTCAGATCAGGTGTCACCGGAGCCATTCTGCTCGGACTTGCCTTTGTCTCGCAGGCGGCGCTGGCGGCTGATGAATGCCGTAACGATCCGGATATCAGATCCTTTCGCACGCTGATTGACAAGGCAGAGACGATCGTTCTTGCCAGAGCGCTGTCAGCCGAACCGCCGCTATTTGCAAGGGACGGGGTTTTCAACTTCATCTTTGACGTTGAAGAGACGCTCAAGGGGCGTCAGGCGCGCCCCTTGAAGATCAAGGCGCAGCTTAATGATGATGACCCGAAATACCCGAGGCGCGATCTGGATGCCCATCAGCGGATGAGCTTTTGGGATCGGATGGAAACGCGCCTTGTCCATGTCAGCTCTTGTACCCAGCAACTCAATTTCAAACTGGGCGCAACCTATCTGCTGATCGATCCCGGCAAGAGCCCGGGCCCCTTGTCAGTACGGTTTGAAATGATCGATGATGCGGAGGGTGACTGGTGGCTGGCAGCGGTTCGCCGGATGATTGCGGACAGACAAGAAGCGCCTATGACCATGACCATTGATCAGTACATCCGGGCCCAACAATCCGTCGCCTTCGCGGTGATGCCCTACTGTAATGAGAAACTACGCGACGGAGCGTCGCGGGTGGCGGAGATTTCCGATCCCCTTTGGGGCGACCAGGTGAACCGCGACGGACTTCATCCCGAGATCTTCGCCGATGCGCTCACAGGCTGCGACGGGTTCACAGCACTCCTCGGAATTTTCTATCAACCGGATCAGAGCCGCCCCAAAGAGACCCCGCTCGGCGCGACCATCTATCCGGGACAACGCTTTGCGCGCCTTGAAGGCGAGACGCTGCACATCGACAGGCTGCGATCTGAAGCCCGGATCATTGGACCGGAAACGGTTACGCTTACCGAGCTCATTGCGGCTCTCAAGACGCCTTGAGGACGATGCACAATGGTTGATAAAAAAGACAATCCGAGCGAGCCGTTCAAGCAGGCACTTACCATGACGGCGCGCACCATGGGTGAAGAGCCTGAACTGACGGTGACCTTTGGCACCGAACCGCCCGGTGTTCGGACCGGCCGGATGCGCCTGCCGCTGCCCTCGCGAACTCTGCCAAAGGACGAAGTGGCCCTGATACGCGGTCATGCGGACGCCTATTCGCTGTGGTTGGCCAACCATGATGAAGCGCTCCACGCCAAACACATGCCGACAGGCCCCAACGCCAAGCGTATTTTCGAAGCCGCAGAGGAAGCCCGTGTCGAAGCCATCGGCGCGCGCCAGATGAAAGGCGTTGCCGACAATCTGACAGCGGTCACGGAAAAGCGCTGTCGGGACAAGGGCTTTGGAACCCTGAGCGATGCGAGCCAGGCGCCGCTTGCCGAGGTACTGCGCCTGATGATCCGCGAAAAGATGACGGGCGCCCCGGTTCCGGAGATTGCCCGCGAGGCTGTCGAAGCCTTGCGCCCCTCCATCGAGGAGAAGGCCGGTCAGGATTTTGAGCGACTGCTTGATTGTCTGTCCGACCAGTCGGCGTTTGCCGCCTTGACCCGGGACATTCTCGTCGACCTCGACTACGGCGATGAGCTGGGCAATGAGGACGGCGATGTGGACGGCGAGGACAACGCTGAATCGGACCAAAGTGATGCTGGCGAAACCGGCGAGCAGGATGAGGCCGAAGGGGAAACCGCCGATCAGACTGAAATGACACAGGGCGATGACGGCGAAACCGATGACCAGAGCGTCGAGATTGATCCCGACGACATGCCCGATGATGCCGAGGCCGATGACAGCGCCGATGGTATGCAGCCTTTCAGGCCGGATCAGGACCAGGGCGGGCGGCAAAATGAGCCGTCCTACAAGGTCTACACCCAACAATATGACGAGTTGATTGGAGCAGAAGATCTGTGCGACGCCGAAGAGCTTGCGCGCCTTAGACAATACCTCGACCAGCAGCTGCAACAAATGCAAGGCGTCGTGTCCAGGCTGGCAAACCGCTTGCAGCGCCGCCTCATGGCCAAGCAGAACCGAACATGGGAGTTCGATCTGGAAGAAGGTATCCTTGATGCCGCCCGGCTGACCCGCGTCATTGTCGATCCGACCAATCCGCTCTCTTTCAAGATGGAGCAGGATATGAACTTCCGGGACACGGTTGTGACGCTTTTGCTGGACAATTCCGGCTCAATGCGCGGCCGCCCCATTACCGTTGCTGCCATGTGCGCCGATATTCTGGCCCGCACGCTGGAACGGTGTTCGGTCAAAGTCGAAATTCTGGGCTTTACGACCCGGGCCTGGAAGGGTGGTCAGTCCCGCGAGAACTGGATTGCCGAAGGCAAACCTGCGGGACCTGGACGCCTGAATGATTTGCGCCACATCATCTACAAGGGCGCGGACATGCCATGGCGCCGGGCGCGGCGCAATCTCGGCCTGATGATGCGCGAGGGCCTGCTCAAGGAAAACATTGATGGCGAGGCTCTCATCTGGGCGCACGACCGCCTCATGGGCCGCCCGGAACAACGCCGTATCCTGATGGTTATTTCCGACGGCGCGCCGGTTGATGATTCCACCCTGTCGGTCAATTCAGGCAATTACCTTGAAAAACATCTGCGCGAGGTTATCGACTATATCGAAAAGCGCTCGCCGGTCGAGCTTCTGGCTATCGGTATCGGCCATGACGTAACCCGCTATTATGAACGCGCGGTCACGATCATTGATGCCGAGCAGCTCGGCGGGGCGATGACCGAGAAGCTGGCGGAGCTCTTCGACGAAACTCCGCCTGCAAAACGCACGGCTGAAAACCGGTACAGCGAAAGCCCTGCCACCAAATCTGCTCCTGGCAGCGCCCTAAAAGGGTTGTCCCGTGCCACCATGCAAAGTGTTGCCATGGACAGTGTTAAGGGCGCGAAGGACGATGCAAGAGGCGGTCGGCCCGTGAAAGGGGCCTGATCAGGCCGGCTTGTAGCTTTTCGGGAAGTGCTCTTTGATCCACGGACTTGATTCCTGATACGGGTAGCAGGAGTTCAACATCCCGGGCTGCATTTCGCGTTCTTCGGGCGCCGGCATGTCGTGCGGTTCGCCGACCTTGCGCGACCACCTGGCCTGCATGGCACCGGAGGCCATTTGCGCCAGCATCTCGATGATGTGCGTACAGCCCAGCCCCGGCGACATGGCCGCCTTGACCTTTTTGTTCCAGCCGGGGCCGATTTGCAGGCCGATGATGTTCCTGAAATTTGGCGCGGCGCGCGGACAAAGACTGTGGGCGCCCTGATCCATCGAGGCCACAGCATCCGTCACAGTAAACTCATCATCCAGGGTAATCCGGATGGACAGATCGTGAACGGGCTCACCTTTCTTGCGGATCGCATCCATCATATGATGCTCAAAGGGTTTCACGTCAGTAATTCGCCCCTCGACATCCATCTGGCCGTCTGTACGGCGATACGCATTGATCGCGATTGTCCGTGTATGGATATGTTCGCGATCCTCAGTTACGGGTAATGGCACTTGATACTCTCCTGATTTTCTTATTATTATTTGTTACTGCTTTTACGTCAGATAGCTTTTGAAAAAACTTGTGGTTCGGCTCCAGGCCAGCTTTGCATCATCCTCGTCATAGCGCGCTGTAGTCGGATTGGCGAAACCGTGGTCGGCTTCATACCAATGAACACTGGCAACACGCCCGGCCTTCGACATCTCACGTTCAAACTGATCGACCATTTTCCGGTCGATGTGCATATCGCGCGTGCCAAAGTGCCCTATCACCGGCCCCTTGAGCGCGCGCAGCTCCTCGGCGGTGCGGGCAACATTGCCGTAGTAGATCACTGTTGCATCAACCGGCATCGCCAGGGAGGCACCAAGCGACCAGCCGCCACCAAAACACCAGCCGCAGGTCCCCAGCTTGTCAGTTGTCAAGGCATGGCTCCGAAGCCAGGCGCCCCAGGACGTCAGCGTGTCGGCGGCCTCGTCTGCATCGACATTTCTGACCTGAAAACGAGCGCCCGCCGCATCTGTCGCGACGACACCCTTATAGAGGTCTGCGGCGAGGACAACGTAGCCTTCATCGGCCAGCACCCTGGCCATGGTCTTGATCTGATTGTTGAGACCCCACCATTCATGAACAAGCAGGACGCAGGGAGCGGTTTGACCATCGACCAGGCCTGGAGGGAGCGCGAGAGCGCCGGATACGTCGAGGCCACCCTTGGTCTTGATCGATACCATCTCAACGCTGGCGGCGACCTCCTCAGCCAGCGCCGGGCTTGCCAAAATGCTGGCAAGCGGCAGGGATGCGAGCGGTAAGGCGGCGGCGCCTTTCAGGATTTCCCTGCGATCAGGGGTCGGGGTCAAAACCCGTTTATCAGGTTGCGTCATCTGTCATTTCCCAATTGATCCAATTTCTGCCTCGATTTTTACATGGTTTCAGGCCAAAAGGTAAAAGGAATACTTTTCTCCCTTGAGTCAAGACGAGGTTTTTCATGTTTCGCTTCGGCGCCGTCATCTGTTCAGCGATCACTTTTGCTGCCCTGTTTGCCTTTACTGCCGGCGGCTGTCAGGCCACCGAACAGGCTCTGAGTAATGGTATGGGGCAAATCACAGGGAAAAGTGAAGGTTCAACCCGCATTCCGCTCAACGGCGACGATCTGGCAATCGACACGCTGGGTGATCTTGGCTATCTGGGCGGACTCAAACTGACATCGAAGGACAAGGATTTTGGCGGCCTCTCGGGGCTATTGGTCTCTGAAGACGGAAACCGCTTTCTGAGCGTCAGCGACAAGGGCAATTGGATCACCGGAAAACTTCTGTACAGGGATGGTGAACTCATTGGTGTGCGGGAGATCAAAATTGCCCCGATGCTCGACCCTGGCGGCCAGTCCATCGAAGGCAAGAAATTCGGCGATGCGGAATCGCTGATCGGAGATCTGGATGGCCGCGTGCTGGTTTCCTTTGAGGGCGAACCCAGAATATGGGCCTATGATCTTTCGCTCGAAGGATTCGCAGCCAGACCAACGCCGCTTGCAATGCCTCCCGAGGCCCGGCACGTCAAAAACAATGGCGGCCTTGAGGGTATCGCCCAGTTGAAAGACAAAGCCGGAACCCTCCTTGCCCTGACAGAAGACACGTATGATGACCACGGCAATATGAAAGGCTGGCTGATCCGTCCCGGGGGCTCGTCCAGCGTCTCCCTGAAGGCCATCCGGCCTTTCAAGCTGACCGATCTCGCAGTACTGCCAAACGGCGACGTGCTCACCCTGGAGCGCCGCTTTACGCCGATGGGAGGACCCGGCTTTCAGATCAGACGGATTGACGGTGCCACCATTCAGCCCGGCGCGACGCTTGATGGCACTATCGTGGCAAGTGCTGGCCGACCCTGGTCGGTCGATAATATGGAGGGGCTCGACATTCGCCAGGACAAGACCGGCAAGCTTCTCATCTATATCGTCTCGGACGATAATTTCATTGTGCTGCAGCGGACACTTCTCATGATGTTTGAATTGAAAGAGTAAAATCGGGCGCTATGGCGCAAAGCTGGATCTGGCCTGAATGCCCCAGTGGCCCTCGAGAAACGTAACGATGTAAAGCGAATCATAGGTCGCGATTTTCTCGTTCTCGGCAGTATAGCGGCTGAACGTCACTTTGAAGTGAACCTTCTCCTTGCCGGAATCAAGCGCTTCAACCGCGTCCCAGGCCGAATGATCCCAGCCGGTGGATTTTGAAAAAGCAGCAAAATCCATTCGGTCCGTGACGGCTTTGGCATTGTCAGAGATCATCACCTGACCGCTGGCAAATCGCACATGGGGATAGTTGAAGGTCGCGGCCCAGGCCGCTTCATCCCTTGCGTTAAACGTCGTCATAAACTCATCCATGACCTGGCGGGCCGCCTTGAGCGCCGCGTGGTTTTCATCGGCAATGGCCGCGGGTGCTGCTGCCACAAAGAGACACACAAACAGGCTGGTCATCATAACTCTCATGGGGGGTCTCCTTTTCCGGGTTCAACTCACGTCTTGCCGCTCATCATATTCACGCTATAGTGCCACGCAGAAAAGTCAAAGATGAACAAATCCGGGGAGAACATCATGTTTCATCGTTTCACGCTAACTCTTGCTGCAACAGCGCTTCTTGCGACAGCGGCCTGCGACAACAAGCCGAAAGACGCCGCGAAGCCGGCCACTTACACGGTTGAGACGTTTGTTCCCGGCGCGCCGTTTCACGGGCTGCACGGCCTGGCATTCGACAAGCAAGGCGCGCTTTACGCTGGCAGCGTTGTCGGCATGGCGATCTACAAGGTCGATCCCGAGACGGGCGACGTGGCGGTTCACATCGGTGGGCCCGAAGGACAGGCAGACGATCTGGAGTTTTCCGAGGCTGGCGGGTTGGCATGGACGGCGTTCGGGCTTGGCAAGGTGTTCTATCAAACACCGCAGGGCGAGCGCCGGATCGTAGCGGAAGGATTGCCGGGGGCTAATTCGCTGGCCTTTAATGACGAGGGCCGCCTGTTTGCGACCCAGGTCTTCATGGGTGATGCGCTTTACGAAGTTTATCTTTCCGGCAAGACACCGCCGCGCAAGATCATGGAAGGCATGGGCGGACTGAACGGTTTTGATTTTGGGCCCGACGGCAAGCTCTATGGTCCGATCTGGTTCAAGGGCGAAATCGCGCGGGTCGATGTGGACGCTGGAACCCTGGAGACTGTTGCCACAGGCTTTACCGTGCCCGCCGCTGTGAACTTTGACAGCCAGGGTGTGCTGCACGCGATCGACAATGAAACCGGGGAAATCTTCCGTGTGGATATCGAAACCGGTGAGCGAACGCTTGTTGCAAATGCCCCGACCAATCTCGACAATCTCGCCTTTGATGCCGATGACCGACTCTTTGTCTCCAATATGTCAGATGCGGCGATCTATGAAGTCAACCGTGAGACCGGCGAGCTCAGGACCGTGACCTCGGGACCGCTTTCAGTTCCGGCGGGGCTGGCCTGGCATAACGGTACGCTCTTTGTTGCCGACACGTTCAACTTTTCGAAAGTTGATACCGCAACAGGCGAGGTCAGCGACATCCTGCGTCTGGTATCGGAACACGAATATCCGACCGCCGTGAGCGCCAATGATAGTAGAATCATTCTGACCAGCGCCAATAGCGGCCTCGTGCAAATCTATGATACGGCCACCGAGGAGCGGATCGCCCGCTGGCACGATTTTATTCTCCCTGCCGGCGTGATTGACCTGCCGACCGGCGAAGTCGCCGTGCTTGAAGGCGTCGGTCGCATCTCGCTTGTGTCGGGCGACGACGGAGCTACCCGTACGGTTCTGGTCGAAGGGCTGATTGATCCGGCTGGTCTAGCCTGGGCCGATGGCAGCTTCTATGTCAGTGAGGGCGCTGCGGGCACCGTGTCGAAAATCGACGGCACTACCGGTGAGAAGACCCTGATCGCCGACGGCCTTGCCGGGCCTGAAGGGCTTGCTGTAACCGCAGGCGGCGACCTGCTTGTGGCCGAGGTTGGCAAGGCGCAACTCATTTCCATCGCGCCTGATGGCTCGCACACGGTTGTCGCCGGGGGCCTCCAGATGGGCCTGTCAGGCTATGCCCCCTTCCCGCCAGCCTACATCCCGACCGGTGTGGCGATTGGCGGTGACGGCGAGATTTACGTCTCGTCTGATGTCGAGACTTCGATTTATCGGATCACTAAGGAGTAAACAGGCGAGAGTAAACTTCGTCTTGCCGGCTCATCGCTCGTGAATGACCCGGCCATCGAGGTCAAGGACGGCCTTTACGGTCCTGGTGAACAGAACGCCTGTCTCATTCGAGCCACTGTAGGTCGTTTCGACCTCAATGTAGTCACCGTCAACCTGGTAGTTCGTTCTGATATGCCGAAAGCTGCCAGGATCGTCCATCGTTGCAACGATACGGTTCGTCACGTGCTTGTTTGACCCGTTGAATAAAAACTGGGACGCTACTTTTTTCAAGCGCGCCCGTTCTGCCTCTGCATGTGGTTTGGCTGCCAGATAAAGCGTCCTGACGTCTTCATCTTCGGCCGCCAGGAACCTGTCCAGTTGTGTGACCACTGCGAGGTATTGTCCCTGGTCCGCAGAGGCCCGGGCACTGGCAATGACCTCCTCGCGGTGCGCCTGAAAATAATTGACGTTGGCGTTTGTGAAGCGCCTGCCCGGGTTGGCCAGATCCAGTGATGTGCTGGAGACAAGAAGAAACAACACCAGGACTGTTTTCGCCCGAGGCGACAAACGTCGCTCCGGCTTCGAGAGAAGATATCGCCTGACCGGCGGTACGAAACATGTCGCCATGACCGCCATGGTCAGCCCGCCCGGGACGGAGGCCATGAAGGCCATCGATAACCCGGTCGCTGCGCCGCGCGCGCAAAGTGTCCATTGCGACGCTGGTCGACGAAGACGGTTATCCAGCCGAGCGAGACTATCAGTCGCAAATGAACTTATTCGATCCGCCTTGTTCTCTATCGCCGCCAGTTTTCTGAATAGTTCGACAAGCACCCGACATCCGTTGACCAGCGGCGCAAGGACACAATCTCTACAAACTGCAGCAGAGAATTTCAGGCTCCTGACCAAAGGCGCAAAAATCCATTTCCTGATATCAATCTTGCGAGCCAAAAAGCGTCTGGTTTTTTTGCCTGAAGCCTTGATCTCAACACCAGGTGTCTGACTGGCATCATCAAACAGCGGCGGCGGCGCTTGATCAGTTTCCACATCTGGAAAATCTGTTCGAGGAACTCCGTAGGCATCGAAGACATTGTCTGCAACACTGTCATCGACAGCATTTGGTCGGGGCATCGCAACCTGCGGCAGATTCGTCGGCTGCCTTGCTTCTGAATATTTGTAGACAGACCATTTTGTCTTGCCGGTACTGATATCCCTGGAGGCCCGCAAGGCCCGAATGACATCACCGTGTTCTGCCATCAGCCGAGGCAGAAACTTTTGCAGGCTTTGTTCGCTCGACAGGCCATGGGCCGTCGACCATTTCTGGTTGACCCTGACCTGTATTACAAAATTGGCTTCAGACACCCCGACACCCCCGCCCCGGATCACACGCACGTCCATATGGCCAGATCGACGGTCGCCGGTCGCCGGAGAGGCTGGCTCCCGTATACCGATCAACCCAACCACGGGTATTTACCATAATAACCACATAATTACCAGCGACCGGGCCACGGCGCGCGATTTGGCGTCACCCAGCACTTCGCGAAGCCAGGCCCCCGGCCACTTTCAGGCGTCTTGGCCAGTAGTCCTGATCAGTAGTCCTGGAAATACTCGACGCGGTCGATGCCGTGGGCAACAAGGGCTGGTTCAAGGCCTGCCAGGCCCTCCTCTTCTGCAGTGAAAACCGCAATATTGTCACCCGCCTGATGGCCACCGGAAGCACCGGACAAGTTGAGGCGATTGATGGTACGGCGCGCAACGGCCTCGCCTGAATCGATGATGGTGATGTCGGGGGAGAGGAGATAGGCGATTTCCTCTCTGACCAGCGGGAAATGTGTGCAGGCCAGCACCAGCGTATCCATTTCGTGGCCGCGCAAATCATTCGTCAGCTTTGACAGAACCCTTTTCAGGTCTGTGAAGTTGAGCTGCTCGCCGCGCAGCTTGCGCTCTGCCATCTCCACCAGCTCGGAACTGCCATGCCGGATAACATGCACATCAGGCGCATAGTCGGCGATCAGTTCTTCGGTATATTGCCGCTCAACGGTTCCGGGCGTGCCAAGCAAGCCAATCACGCCGGTTTCTGTTTTCAGTGCCGCTGGCTTGATTGCAGGAACAGTCCCGACAACCGGAACGCCAAGAGCCAAACGAATTTCTTCAAGCGCCACCGTACTCGCCGTGTTGCAGGCGACAACGACAACATCCGGCAGATGGCGCTCACAGAGCTTTGCCAGAAGGTTCGGCAGCCGTCCGATAAGTTCCGGCTCGGTTCTATTGCCATAGGGGAAGAAATCGTTGTCCGCGACGAGGGTCGTGCGCGTGTCCGGCGCGGCTTTGCGGATTTCGGCGAGAACCGAAAGGCCGCCAACGCCTGAATCGAAAATCAGTACATGTGCCATCTGACAGCTTCCGACTTCTAGTGCTGATGAAGATCGCGCGGCGGCGGATCGACGGCATCGGGGTGTCCAGACCAGTCCCATCCGGCCGTATCACGCGAGACGCCCATCAGGAGCCCGTGCATGTCACGCGGATCGGTCCAGAGCCCGTCCGGCTCATCGGCGGGGTCTCCAGAACGCGGGGTCCAGCGCACACCGGCCTCGCGAAACCGCTCGGTGAGGGCGGCAATGTCATGGGTTTCGCAATAGCACATGTAGAGGCTGTCGCCATGCTTCTTGACCCAACGCCCCATGGGGACATCATCCCTGGTCACCTGGGAAAGCTCGATCCTGTCGAGACGGTTGGGTTTGTTGAAAAGCGTCAACGTCCCGTCATAGCCAAAACGCGGGCTGCCAATGCGGGTAAAGTTGCGCGCCTCAAGCTGAAAAAGTCCGGCAAAATGCGCCGCAGCAAAACGCCAGTCTGTAACCAGTGTGTTGGTCACTTCATAGAGAAAACTGGCCAAACCGACCCGGCGACGCGGCCAGGTTTTCGAAATTACAAAGCGAATGCCGAAGTGATCCTCAGGGGCCATGTAGAACTGGTCGCCCTCCTGGATGCATTCAAATCCCAACGCCTCAATGTGGGCCTTGAGACGCTCCGGTTCATTGCAGCAAAGACCGGCCGTCATGAGGCCGCCGCCGCGCGCCGCAATAAAGTCAGCCGTGAGACCTGTTCCGTCCGGCTCACAAAGCTCGACCTCACTTTCACCAAACGCCAGCACGGTTTTCTTCGCGCCGAGATAGCTGCTCTTGTCCTCACGCACAATTTCAGCAGAAAAGAGGTTCTCAAACGAAGCGGCGGCCTCGGCGGCAGACTTCACCGCGATCTGAACGCGGTCCACACGGTCCATCATAATCAGTCCTTCTTTCAGGTCCTGCAATTCAGCAGGTCATGCCGCCATCGATGACAAGCTCCGACCCGGTCATGTGGCTGGAGTCGTCGGAGGCGAGGAACAAAATACCGGCGGCGATTTCCTGCGGCTTGCCGGCATGACCCATGGGGACCTGCACCATCTGGGCAATGGCTTCAACGTCCGGTGCATTGGCGCCTTCGCTCGGCGGCAATATGGAATCCTGCATGCTGGCATCCATTTTGCCCCAGATAGCTGTATCAATGATGCCAGGGTGAACCGAATTAACCCGGATGCCGGTCTGGCCCATGGCACATTCCTTGGCGACGCCCTTGGTGAAGAGACGCACCGCACCCTTGGTGGCATTGTAGGCCGTCAGACCCGGAGCGCCCTGTAATCCGGCGACGGATGAAATATTGATGATGGAGCCACCACCCGAGGCTGCCATGGCAGGAATGGCGTATTTTGTGCCGAGGAAGACGCTGTCGACATTGACTTCCATCAGATTACGCCATGCCGCCAGGGTCATTTCGGTAATCGGGCCGCCAGGCGCAATCCCTGCATTGTTCACCAGTACGTCGAGCTTGCCAAACTCCGCCACTGTCGATCCAACAATATCGCCCCAGAGCGCCTCGTCGACCACATCCTGTTTGTGAAAGACGGCCTTGCCGCCGGCAGCCTTGATGCCTTCAACGACGGCTTCGCCGGCGCGGACATCAATATCGGTGACGACAACGCTGGCACCTTCACGGGCCAGGATCTCGGCGGTTGCCCGACCAATACCCGAAGCACCACCTGTTACAATCGCAACTTTTCCATCTACGCGTCCCATTGTCTTTCTCCTGCTATGCGGTGATACCGCCATCAATTACGAGTTCAGAGCCTGTCATGTGGCTCGCTTCATCTGATGCCAAAAATAAAATGCCATTGGCAATTTCTTCTGCGGTTCCGGCGACACCCATGGGCACCGCTACCTGGGCCATAGCCTGAACGTCGACCGCATTGGCGCCTTCAGTGATCGGGAGGAGGCTGCCTTGCCTCTGCTCGTCTGTGACATCAAACTTCGTCCAGATCGGCGTATCAATGATGCCCGGATGTACCGAGTTGACGCGAATATTGAGCCCGCCAGCCGCACATTCCTTGGCGACCCCCTTGGTGAAAATGCGAACGCCGCCTTTGGTGGCATTGTACCCGGTCAGGCCGGGCGAGCCTCGCAGTCCGGCAACAGATGATATGTTGATAATCGAACCACCCCCTGATGCCGCCATGGCGGGGATTGCATGCTTTACGCCGAGAAAGACGCCATCCAGATTAATCTCGCGCTGCCTGCGCCAGTCCTGAAGGGTCATGTCCACTATAGGAGACGGAACGCCGATCCCGGCATTGTTGACCAGAATGTCCAGCCCGCCGAACGCTTCAACGGTCGATGCGACAACGCTCTGCCAGACCTCTTCGTCGACAACATCCTGGGTCTTGAAGACGGCCCTGCCGCCACGTTCCATTATGCCGGCAACGACACCCTCACCTTCAGGCTTTTGAAGATCGGTGATCACGACGATGGCGCCTTCGCGGGCCAACACCTCGGCGGCTGCCCTGCCGATACCTGAAGCACCGCCAGTGACAATGGCGACCTTGCCTTCTACCCGTCCCATACTGTTCTCCTTTTGAAGTGATCCTAAGCGAAGCTTTCGATGATCGATGCGTTGACCAGCGTCTGAAGTTGCGGGCGCATCGGGAAGGTTGATGACGGCATCAGCTGGGTCATGAAGACCGCAACGATTTCCTCGACCGGATCAATCCAGAAATAGGTCGAGGCTGCCCCGCCCCAGGAATATGTCCCCATTGATGTTGGCGCGAGGGTCTCGACAGGATCGGTCACCACGGAAAACCCGAGCCCAAACCCGGTACCGGCTTCACGCTCTTCAGAGAAACTGGAGATCCCCATTTGCTTGATCGACTGACCGTCGGGGAGATGGTTCTGCCGCATGAAACGAACGGTTGTCGGCGACAGGAGCCTGACACCGCCGAGCTCACCACCGTTCAGGACCATCTGAATGAAGCGGAAATAGTCGCCCGAGGTTGAGACGAGACCGCCGCCCCCGGACAGGAATTTCGGAGGCGCGCTGTAAGAGCTGCCTTCGGGCTTATCCTGCAAGACGATTTCTTTCTTGCCTGCGGGGCGCTCATAACAGGTGGCGAAGCGGCTCAGTTTTTCAGACGGCACGAAAAAGCCGGTGTCGACCATGCCCAGGGGTTCGAAAATACGGGTACGGAAAAACTCGTCGAGGGTTTGCCCGGAAAGCTTTTCCACAAGATATCCGCAGACATCTGTTGCAACAGAATAATTCCAGTGTTTGCCCGGATCAAAGACCAGTGGCATCTTCGCAAGCTTTTCAATGAAGCCTTGCAGATCAACACCGTCCTTGTCGTTCTTGTCCAGAACGCCGATTTTCTTGCGCCGATACAGGGCGTCCACGGTGTCCTGTGCCATGAAGCCATAGGTGAGGCCTGATGTGTGGGTCAGAAGATCGAGCACCTGCATCGGTCGCTCGGGTTTGCGGGTTTGCCAAAGGTCAACCGAGCCGCCGTCAAAAACACGTAGATCCCTGAATTCCGGAATGTAACGAGACACATCATGCTCGAGGCGAATCTTGCCCTCCTCGAAGAGCATCATCAGGGCGACCGACGTGATCGGCTTGGTCATGGAGTAGATACGGAAAATTGTGTCGTCCTGAATCGCCTCGCCGGTATCCCAATCCTTCACGCCAACGCAGGACTGATGGACTTTTTCACCCTTGCGCGCGACCAGAACCGAAAGGCCCGAGACCTTTTTGCTGTCGACATAGGCTTTGAAATACTCCGGGATCCGGGCCAGTTTTTCGCTCGACATGCCGACAGATTCGGGCGCAACAACAGGTGTCATGACGTTCATGGTGTTCCTCTTTGTGTTTTTCTCCAGCCGGAGGCGCAGGGCCCACAGCTGTGTTCGAAGAAGTCTAGCGGCAATATATCGTGGGTTCAATGGTTCACAGTGCGCCCGGCCTGATGAGGAGAATTGCGGGACCAGGCGAGACCGGATAGGCTCTGCCGATCAGAAACGTTCTCAACTTGCCTTGAAAGATCATACCCGCCCATGACCCAGATTCTGTTGCATGACAATGCCTACACTCGCATCAAAGACCAGCTCCACGCCATTTCCGATGACATCGTACCTGTGACCTTCAAGGACGACGGCACGTTCTGGCAGGAGGGCAAGGCCATTGAAATGGAAGCCCTCAAGGCCGATGCCGCATGGATGAGCAACGATTTTTTTCGCAGCGACGCCTCGCGAACCTTCGCCATCGCCGTGCTTAAATCGGAGACGATTTCCTGGATGCAGACGGCTTCGGCCGGACTGGACAATGACTTCTTCAAGAACGTCATGGAAAAGGGCGTGCGGATTTCCAACAGCGATGCGCAGGCCCGCGCCATCGCCGAGTTTGTCATGGCGCAAGTTATAGACCATTATCAGCCGACAGAGGAACGCCGCGAGGCGCAGAGATCCCGGAAATGGAAACGCTTCGGGTTTCGAGAGATTTACAAAACCCGGTGGACTATCATCGGCTTTGGTAATATCGGCAGCGAGATTGGCAAGCGAGCACGCGGGTTCGATGCCCATGTGACCGGCATCCGAAGAACGCCGGGAGACCACCCCTATGCTGACGCCATGACCACACTGGACGCGCTGCCGACGTTGTTGCCTGAAAGCGATGTCGTGGTTCTCGCCTGCCCGCTAACCGCCGCAACTACAAGTCTAGTGGATGCTGGCTTTCTTGCCGCCATGAAAGATGGATCAACACTCGTCAATATTGGCCGGGGAGGTCTTGTTGATGAAGCGGCGCTGCTGGCAAGCCTTGATCAGGGCAAGCCTGACCATGCAATTCTCGATGTTTTTGCAATCGAACCGCTACCGGAACAAAGCCCGTTCTGGGTCCATGACAGGGTCGCCGTCTCAGCCCACACCTCGGCCTTTGGCAGCGGCACTCGGGATAGAGGCGATGAGCTTTTCCTTGAAAATGTGGAGAAGTTTCTGGGCGGAGACCCGCTGCGCAATGAAGTCGATCCGTCACGGGTATAGATCTGTTGCATTTGTTGTAATTGGTTTACTTTGAGCACATGAAATCTCAACGCATTTAATTCTTTTTGAGATCTATTCACGAGTGGACAGGCAGATTTTCGACACCGCCTAAATTGGAACGCGCGATCTGCACCGAAGAGGTACATGCAGCCTGGTTAACGCCTCCGATGACAGTTGACGGCGGTATCTGGCATCGACTAGTTTGCCCCTTCCCTGGGGGTCGCTGGCTGTCTTGTGCAGACCACTTCAGGTCCTTGAATGAGACAGTTTGACGGAACCACCATGATGCATTCGGTCGATGAAGAACCATTCGCCTCACTGTGGCAGTATTGGAACGAGGTTCGCGGTGACCGCCTGTTGCCGGGCAGTCGCGAATTTGACTTCACGCAGCTCGCTGCGATCCTGCCAGAGATGAGCGTGCTCGATATTATTGCTCCTGACGAAATGCGCTATCGCATGGCCGGGTCCGGTCTTGTCGCGCGGTTTGGCGGTGAGCTGACCGGCGCCAACCTGCTTGACCTTTTTTCAGAAAACAGCCGCCCGGCCCTGTCGCGATTTTTGACAAAAATCGTCACCCAACCTTGTACAGGGATCCTGCATACTTCCGTCGGCTATCAATCCGGGCGGCAGGGTGCGGTACAACTCCTTGCGGTCCCCATCAAGACTTCTGATGATCTTCCAGGGCGCATTGCGCTTGTTCAACGCATCGACCAATCCCGAGGAGAGCACATTGATGAAAAATTGTCGGTCATCGGGGCTGACTTTTTCTCTGTGAGCTTCATTGATGTCGAGGCTGGAAAGCCGGATGATCTTGCGACCCGCGCGAACCAGGCCGAAACGGCGTTAACTTCTCGTTAGCAGCGATTCACGCAATTTTATCCTTGCTCCTCTACCATCAGCGCCATCGGAGGGGACTATTACTATGCGCATATGGCGGCGGACGGCGTCGGCGGGCCGAAAAGCAGATTTCGACAGCGAAGTCCGAAGGATCATGACGGCACCGGGCCCGGAAGGCCGCGTGTGTGACGACTGTGCGATCAAATGCGACACCTGCGGGTCAATCAGCTGTCAGTGTATGTGTCACAGTCAATGCCCGGAGGTGCCCGCCCGATTGTCATCGGACCCGGAGCACTTCCCCATCGAAGCCGGGATTGCCCCACTGGTCTTCGAAATGAAGCGGGATGGAGAGTGTACGCCCTGCTGGTCGTGTGAGGGCCACACTCAACTCGACGGAAGTTTGTGGAAAATCCCGCGGGTGTGGTTCTACTGCCCCTCCATGGTGCATCTCAGGCTCATCGGGAGAAGTGTTCACGCCCTTTCCACCGCAGGCAAGATCCGCGCTCCGTGGCAGGTGGTGGTCACGCATTCGGACCCCGGCAACATCGATACAACTTTTTCACTTGAACCCGCCCTTTTACCGGCCACAAGCGTAAGTCTGAACGATCTTCAGGCAGATGTCCTGGTCATCGCGGCAGCCTGGCCAGATTTTCTGAAACACGGCGCGCAAAGCCTGTCGCGAACCGTCATCGATGGTCCCGAGCACTAGACCATTTTCGAGATCGAAATGGTCTTGCAAGGCCGCGACTGCGGCCCGGCGCTTATGCGCCGCCCCGCAGAGCCGTGCGCTTTCAGCGCACGGGCGTGAGCGAAAACAGAGAGAAACTCGATTCGACAAATGTCGAATCGAGAGTAGCGCGCCTGCTAACCTTCCGGCTGCAGTTTTCGGATGAGGCATTCCTGGCTCACTGACGCAACAAGTTTTCCACTCTGACTGAAAACCATACCGCGCACGAAGCCTCGACCGTGCGACGCCCAGGGGCTTTCGCGGGTAAACAGATGCCACTGCCGCATATCAACCGGCTCATGGAACCAGACAGAATGATCGAGAGAGACACCGTGCACATCGGGGGCAATGAGGCTTGTTCCGTGGGGCACCAGGGCCGTGTCCATGAAAGACATGTCAGATGCAAAGGTCAGGAAGGCCTCGTGGATGAAAGGATCATCCGGCAGGTCAACAAAATCGGCGGCGCGAAACCACAGGTCGACTTCCGGGTCGCCAGGTTTGGGATCGTGCATCTGGCGCTCGGTTATAAACCGCATCTCGATCGGGCGCGGCTCGGACATGCGTTTTTGCAGTTCCTCCGGCAGGTGTTCAATACTTTTGGCAAAAGCGTCCGGTGTGATTTCAACGTCATGGGGCGAAGGCACATCAGGCATGTCGATCTGATGTTCGAACCCTTCCTCACGATCCTGGAAGGATGCTGTCATCATGAGGATACCCTTGCCGTTTTGTGTTCCCCTGACATGACGCGTTGAAAAGCTGCGGCCATCGCGGATATTCTCAACCTCATAGCGGATTGGAATGTCCGGGTTGCCAGGGCGAAGAAAATGGCTATGGAAGGAATGGGTCGGGCGGGCGCTCAGATTTTCAACGGTCCGCTGGGCCGCAACAATCCCCTGGGCGATGACCTGCCCGCCGAAAATGCGGCCCCATCCACTCTCGGGCGAAAGGCCTTCAAAAGTGTTCTCGTCAATCGTTTCAAGATCGAGAGTTCCCAATATGTCTGAATGTCCAGGTCTTGCTTTACCCATGAGTGCGCGTTGCCTTACTATTTTGTTTTTATTGTCGCAGCCGAAAAGCTAGCCCAGCACGCCGTCTCTTTTCAAGGCTGCCGTATCTTCTGCGGACAGTCCAAGCTCGGCAAGCACCTCTTCATTATGCTGTCCGAGTCCTGGCGCGAAGGACGTAATCCCGGCCGGTGTTTCGGAGAACTGTGCCGCAGGCCTTGGCTGCCTCACCTGACGGCCGTCTGGACTGTCGAGCGTCTCGACAATCCTGTTCTCGATAATTTGCGGGTGATCGAGGAGATTGGCTCTTGAGAGAATTGGAGCGCACGGCACGCCGTGATGATCCAGCACTTCGAGCCACTCCTCTGTTGGCCGTGTACGGAGCACTTCCTGCGTCGCGTCAAGACGGTCTACGACATTGACGACACGCTTGTATGCCGTATCAAAGCGCTCGTCTGTCAGCCACTCCGGCTTGTCAAAGGCCTCACACATGCCGCGCCATTCCGCATCGGAGACGGCGCCGGCTGTCATGTAGCCGTCCGCTGTTTCAAAAACCAGGTCCTGCGCCAGTTGTGAGCGCGAGCCCTTGTCTTCGCCCCCCGGATTGGTCAGTTGCACCAGGCCTTCCGGCCAGAGGAAGGCGATCATCGCATCAAGCATCGAGAGCCTGATGTGCTGCCCCTCGCCGGTTCGCTGGCGGGAAAACAGGGCAGCCGTTATCGCCTGGGCGGCCGTCATGGCGGTCAGTTTGTCGGGCACAATCGTGCGCACCATGCGGGGGCGACCGGTGTCTCGGTCGGCCTGAATGGAAGCCAGTCCCGAAAGCGCCTGAATGACGGGATCATAGACCCGCTTATGGGCGTAAGGCCCGGTAGCACCAAAGCCGGAAATCGATACATAGACGAGATCAGGTCTTGCTTCGCGCATCACGTCCTCGCCAACACCCATGCGCTCGACAGCGCCAGGTCTGAAATTCTGCACGAAAACATCGGCGGTCTTCACCAGGTCCTTCAGCAGCTCGATCCCGCGCGGCGTCTTGAGATCAAGGACCAGCGAGCGCTTGCCCCGATTGGAGGAAAGGAATGTCGGTGAAATGCCCTTCTGGCCTGTATCGGTATTTCTGGCCCCCATGACACGCACAAGATCACCCGATGGTGGCTCGACCTTGATGACATCGGCGCCCTGGTCGGCCAGCAGCATGGTGGCGACCGGGCCGGATATCATGGACGTCAGATCAACAATTCTTATGCCTTCAAGCGGTCCTGTCATTTACCATCCTTTTCGGGGCTGTCTTCTCCCAGCAAAATCGTTTCGAAAAAGAGTGCCACAGCGGCATCACTGAAGTCACTGTTTGATTTTCTCCTGAAGCCGTGCCCTTCATCGTTGGCGATGATCAGCCACGGCATGCCTCCCTGACTGCGCACGCCGTCATACTTCTGCAAGGCTTCTGTTACGGGAACGCGGGTTTCATTGCGGAAATGGATTATAAGAAGAGGATTCGTAAATTTCTCGACATGATTCACGGGCGCGGTCGCCTGCAGCCAGGCCCGCATTGCCGGATCGCGTTCGTCGCCATATTCTTGTCTGCGCAAGTCACGCCGCCATGTCGCGGTATTATCAAGAAAGGTCGCAATGTTGGAAATTCCTGACATCTCGGCAGCACCCGCGAGGCGGTCATTGTAATGCATCATCGTTGCAAGCGACAGATATCCGCCATAGGAGGTGCCGTAAGTGCCAATGTGGTTGGCGTCGAGGTATTTTTGAGTGGCAATCCAGTCGAGGAGTGCCCCGACGTCACGTATGCTGTCCGCCCGTCCGCGACCATTATCAAGTTGTTCAAAGGTCTTGCCATACCCCGAAGAGCCGCGAACGTTCGGGGCAACAACTGCAATTCCCAGGTCGTTAACCCAATACTGGAACATCGAATTAAAGCGCGGCCTGAACTGAAAAGCTGGTCCGCCGTGAAAGTAGATCACAACGGGATGAGGTCCGCGGCCCGAAGGCCGGTAAAGGAACCCTGAAATCCTGCGCTGCCCCTTGTCGGTTTCATCAAAACCTGGATAGGTAAAAGACTGCGGCTCAACGAATTTACGACTGTTCAGTCCTGTGAGCCTGGTAGACGTCCAGCGCCTCAGACTTCTGCGACCGGCACCAAACACGAAGACATTTTCCGGTGACAGCGATGCACTGTAGGAAATTGCAATTCTTTTGCTGTCGGGGCTGAAGGCAATCCTGGTGACCACTCCGCCTCTCAGCCCTGGAACAGGCAAAGAAAGGCCGCTTTCCGTCCTGATCAACCGCAACTGGCTCGCTCCGTTTTCGTTATAGGACAAGACAACGAGGCGACCGTTCGGCGAAATATCGAACGTGTCAATTTCTCGTTCCAGATCGGCTGTAAAATTCCTTTTCTCGCCTGCCGCCAAATCATAGCCATACAAATTGTTGAATTCACTGTCGTCATCTCTCAGGAAATAGAGGGTTGTTCCGTCAGTTGAAAATTTTGCCTTCGAGCGCCCACGCGGTTTCGGGTCAAAATCAACCTGCGTGATGACGCCGCTGGCAAGATCAAGGAGATACAAGTCTGCGTCGCTGCGGTGTCTCTGGTTTCTCAAGACGAGGTATTTGCCATCGGGCGAGAAATCTGTCGGGACCCAGTAGCCCGAGCCGTGGTAAATGACGCGCTGCTGCGCCGGATCTGAAAGAGCGGCAAGAACGATGCTGAAATCTGCCGAACCTGCATCCGCATGGCTCCATACCAGCATTGAACCGTCCGGCGAGAACACCGGGCTGATGTTCCGTCCACCCCCGGTGGTCACATTAACAATCTCACTCGTCCGGGACTTAACGAGGAAGAGGTCAAATTCCTCGGTACCCTGGAGATCCCGGGAAAACAAAATGTCGGCGGAGCCTGGCCGAAATATCCCGTTCTCAATCGGGTCAGGGGAATAGGTGATCTGAAGAGGACGCCCTCGCGGCCGGGTGATGAATTGAAGTTGTGCAATTTCCTCCACCGTCGAACTGACCAGCATAGCCTCGCTCGTCGGCGCCCAGTCGAGAAACACGGTAGAACCAATTTTGCGATACTTCTTGAGCCCCGCCGCGATATGCTCCGGAATTTCCGGAACATTAGCAATCTCAAGGCTGGCCGGAGGCGGAAGCGCGGGCGGGAGTTCGGGCTCCTGCGATCGTGCCGGAACCGAGAGCATGACAGCAAACAGTACTGAAACCGGGGTTCTGCGGGCCAATTTCTCGATTATTCCGGACATATCCCCTCCAGTCAAACCGCACCCCATACCTCCCCGCGGGGGCGCGACAGTTCATCACGTTGCTTTTGCCTTTGAGTTTGATGTCTTCTAAACTGAATGCAAGTGAGAACGACCCTCAAGAGATAAATTTCTGAGGGCGCTTTTGATCATCTAACAGTTGAGGTACGCGTGTCGAGAGCACAAACTGATAATACTTACGGCACCGTCATTCTGGTCGGCGCAGGTCCCGGAGACCCGGATCTCCTGACCCTGAAGGCAGCACGGCTGCTCGGGCAGGCGGATGCGGTCGTTTATGATCGGCTGATCTCTGCAGATGTGCTCAGCCTCATCAATAGTAACGCGGAGAAAGTCTACGCGGGCAAGGGACGCAACAGGCATTCGATGCCACAGGACGAGATCAATGAAACACTTCTCTCGCTGGCAAAAACCCACGAGTTGGTCGTGCGGCTCAAGGGCGGCGACCCGTTTACCTTCGGGCGCGGAGGCGAAGAGGCTGAATTTTTGATCGCGCGCGGCGTGAGTGTGGAAGTCGTCCCGGGCATTACCTCGGCGGCTGGCGCCGGCGCAAGCCTTGGCCTTCCCCTTACGCACAGGGGCCTTGCAACGGGCGTGCGCTACGTTACCGGCACCTGCCGCAAGGGTGAGGAGCTTGTCCTTGACTGGGCCAGTCTCGCAGACCCCGACACGACGCTGATTGTCTATATGGGCCTTGCCAATTTCGGAACAATTGCTGAAAACCTTATCAAGGCAGGGCTTGATCCGAAGACGCCCGCTGCGGCCATTGAGAATGCCACAACCAAAAGCGAACGACTTTGTGTTGCGACGCTCGCCACGCTGAAAGCTGAAGTAACGCGCCATGAATTCCATCCGCCGACCCTCATCATTGTCGGGCGCGTGGTGGATGTGGTTGATCAGTTGAAGTTTGCCACTGGCAAATATGTAGCGGAGTTTGAGGAGCTTCTTGATGATGCGGCCCTTCCTTAGGAAGCTGAACACACATGGCGGGCTTCTGGCAGGCGTCTGCCTTATTGTTGTCTTGTTCACCTTCGGCGTCGGGATACTCCCGGGGGCCTCAGACCTGACCAGCGAAAGGAAGGTCGAGCTGCAGCATTTTCTTGATCATGATTGTGGCTCCTGCCACGGCATGACTCGCAAGGGCGGTCTGGGATCGCCGCTTGATGCTGAAACGCTTGCAGATAAAGACACCGAGACTCTGGTCGCTATTATTCTCGACGGCATTCCTGGCACACCCATGCCGCCATGGCGTCCGCTTTTAACTGAAGAAGAGGCGTTGTGGATTGTGCACAGTCTCAAAAATGGAAAGAACTGATGAGCGCTGATCTGAAACGCCGCAAATTTATCAAGGGGGCCAGTCTTGCAGGCCTTGCCGGACTGGGTGGGCTTGCGCTTGCCACAGGGACCGCCGCACAGACGGCAGGGTCTGATGTAACCTTGCGCGGCACCGGCGATCTGGGCGTTATCATTGAGCGGGCCGATGGCTCTGTCCTCATTGTCGACACGACCAGGCGCACCGTGATCTGGCGCGTTGAAGGGCTTGGCGATCTGTCCCATGCCTCTGCGGTCTTCTCCCGCGATGCGCGCTATGTCTTCGTCTTCGGGCGCGACGGCGGTCTCACCAAGGTCGATATTCTTGAAGGACGCATTGCAAAGCGTATCATCCAGGGCGGCAATTCCATCGGCGGGGCGATCTCGCAGGACGGCGCTCTTGTGGCCGTGTCAAACTACGAGCCCGGCGGCGTGAAGATTTTCGACGCCGAGACACTTGACCTTGTCGCCGACATTCCGGCGACCTGGGGACCGGACGGCGCGCGCTCAAAAACCGTGGGGCTGACCGACGCGCCAGGCGGACGCTTTGTTTTTTCACTCTATGACGCCGGTGAGATATGGGTAGTGACCATGACATCCGGTACGCCGGAAATCGAAAAATTCCCCCATGCCGGCGCCCTGCCCTACGATGGGCTCATCACGCCCGACGGGCGGTACTACATGGCCGGTCTGTTCGGTGAAGACGGCATGGCGATGCTTGATCTGTGGCAGACCGAAAAGGGTCTGACCCGCATATTGCCCGACTACGGACGCGGCGAGGAAAAGCTGCCGGTTTACAAGATGCCTCATCTGGAGGGCTGGGCTGCGGCGGGTGACAAGCTGTTTGTGCCCGGTGTCGGGCGCCATCACGTTGTCATCATTGATCGCACGACATTCGCCGAAGTGGGCCGCATTCCGGTGCACGGCCAGCCGGTCTTTGTCATGGCACGGCCTGATGGCCGCCATGTCTGGGTCAATTTCGCGCTACCGAACAACGATACGGTTCAGGTCATCGATGTGCTCACGTCGCAGATTATTCACACCATGAAGCCGGGCAAGGCTGTCCTCCATATGGAGTTCTCGCCGCGCGGTGAAGAAGTTTGGGTTTCGGTGCGGGACGAGAATGTCGTGCGGGTCTATGACACGGCGACGTTTGAGGAAATCAGCACGCTGCCCGCCAAAGCGCCAAGCGGTATCTTTTTTACGGCCCGCGCCGGAAAGACCGGCCTATGAGTTACTCACCGCTAGAACAGAAGTTGCTCGACAATTACCAGCGCGATTTCCCGCTCAGCACCACGCCCTTTGCCGATATCGCGGCAGAGCTTGGCGTCAGTGAGACGGAAGTCCTTGAAACCTTCGGGGCTCTCAAGGCGCGCGGATCGGTTGGACGGATTGGCGGAATCTTCAAACCGGGGTCGGTCGGGGCGAGCACGCTTGCCGCCATGGAAGTGCCGCAAGACGAGCTGGAAACCGTCGCTGACTTAGTCTCGAGTTTCGCAACGGTCAATCACAACTACGAGCGCGAACACCGACTGAACCTGTGGTTCGTCGTCGCCGCCGATACGCAGGGCGAAGTAACGCGTACCTTGCGCACTATTGAAGAGCAAACGGGCTTTGCGGTCCTTGACCTGCCCATGCTTGAAGCCTTTCACCTTGATCTGGGATTTAAACTGAAATGGAACGGGACATCATCGATCGGCAATTGATCGCGGTCCTTTCCGAAGGACTACCGATTGTGGCGCGCCCCTATGCGGCGGTCGCGGCTGACCTTGGCACTTGCGAGGCAGATATTGTCGAGCGGATCAAAAGGCTTGAGGCCGAAGGCGCGCTGAGCCGGTTCGGTGTCATCGTGCGCCATCATGAAATTGGCTACCGGGCAAATGCCATGGTGGTCTGGGATGTGCCGGATGACGCGGTGCGCGATCTGGGACGCCGCTTTGCTGATGAGACCTGCGTGACGCTGTGTTACCAGCGCCCGCGGGGCGAGGGCTGGCCCTATAATCTCTTCACCATGATCCACGGCATCACTCGTGAAGAAACTCTCGCAAATCTCAGCGCCATGATTGCGCGATGCGGTCTTGATGACACTCCTCATGATGTGCTCTTTAGTACGCGGCGCTTCAAACAAAGAGGTGCGCGTTACGGCGAGGACAAGTCACAGATGCGGGAGGCCGCTGCATCATGAACCGGCCAGCAGGGAAATTGACCGAGACACCGGTCGTTACAATTGACGAGATTGATCGCAAGATCATCAACGGCTTGCAGGGCGGGTTTCCGATTTCGCCGAGGCCCTATCTCGATGCTGCCGAAAAACTCGGGATCGAGGAACAGGAGCTGATTACCCGCCTCGCCCGCCTGACAGACACCGGTGCCCTGTCGCGTTTCGGGCCGCTTTATAATGCCGAGCGCGCCGGTGGCGCGGTGACCCTTGCGGCTATCGAGGTGCCACAGGAGCGTTATGAAGAAGTGGCTGCTCTGGTCAACGCCCATGACGAAGTCGCACACAATTATGAACGCACGCACACACTCAATATGTGGTTTGTGCTTGCGGTCGAAGATCCTGAAGACATCGAACGTGTAAATGCTGTCATCGAGGAAGAGACCGGCCTCAAAGTTCTCAACATGCCGAAGCTTGAGGAATATTTCCTCGAGCTGAAGCTGGAGGTGTGAGGATGCAGGTTTTTGAACTCGACGACACAGACCGCCGGATTGTTGTGGCGACCCAGGACGGCCTGCCGCTGACACCGCAGCCCTATCACACAATTGCCGAAGAGCTTGACCTCGCACCGGACGAGGTTATAGCCCGCATGTCCGCCATGCTGGACGGCGGAGCGATCCGCCGTATGGGGGTCATCCCCAATCACTATGCACTGGGCGTTCGTGCCAATGGCATGAGTGTGTGGAACGTTGCCGATGAGCGCGCCGCCATTGTGGGGCCAAAGATCGGCGCGCTTGCCTTCGTCTCGCATTCCTATCGCCGTCCGCGCCACTTGCCGGACTGGCCCTATAACCTCTTCGCCATGGTGCACGGGAAAACCCGCGCCGACGTTGAGGCTCACGTAAAAGAGATTGCAGATCTCCTTGGCGAAGACGACCTTGGCCACGAAATTCTTTATTCAACCCGTATCCTGAAAAAGAAGGGCCTTCGATTATCTTCTGGCGGTCTCTCTTCCCGCGACCCTTCGACAAAAAGGACATAAGACATGTTTCGTGTATCCCAGTTTATTGACGAGATTTTTGATCCGAGCGCGGTCGGTCCGCGCCGCGACCCTCCGGGTCCTGTTGTGATCTGGAACCTCATTCGTCAGTGCAATTTGCTGTGCAAGCATTGCTATACGATTTCGGCGGACAAAAAGTTCCCCGGTGAGCTGTCGACCGAGGAGGTCAAGGCCGTGATGGCTGACCTGAAGGCCTTTCACGTTCCAGCGCTGATCCTGTCCGGCGGCGAACCGCTGCTGCGGCCCGATATATTCGAAATTTCGAAACATGCAGTAAACATGGGCTTCCACACGGCGCTTTCGTCCAATGGCACGCTGATCGACGAGGGCGTGGCCGACAGGATTGCCGAGATCGGCTATGGCTATGTCGGCGTTTCGGTCGACGGGATCGGCGAGACCCACAATACCTTCCGGCGCAAGGAAAACTGTTTCGACGAGGCCATGCAGGGGCTTCGCCTGTGCCGGGACCGCGACCAGAAAATCGGTCTGCGTTTCACCATGACCGAAGACAATGCGCATGAGCTTCCTGAGATGTTGCAGCTCATCGAGGATGAAGGCATCGACCGGTTTTATTTTTCCCATCTCAACTATGCGGGACGCGGCAATCACAACCGCAAGGACGACGCCATGTTCCAGACCACGCGGCGCGCCATGGAAATCCTGCTCGACAAGACACTCGAGTGGAAGAAGCGCGGGGTCCGCAAGGAAGTCGTGACCGGCAACAATGATGCCGACGGCATTTTCATGCTGCTCTGGGTCGAAAAGCATTTTCCCGAAAGCGCGGAACATATTGCGGGCAAATTAGAACAGTGGGGCGGCAATGCCTCGGGCGTCAATGTCGCCAATATCGATAACCTTGGTGTCGTTCATCCCGACACGATGTGGTGGCACCACTCGCTGGGCAATGTGAAGGACAGGCCGTTTAGTGAAATCTGGATGGATACATCTGATCCGCTGATGGCCGGGCTCAAACAGCGGCCGCGCAAAATTGGCGGGCGCTGCGGCGAGTGCAAATTCTTTGATATCTGCGGCGGCAATACGCGGGTTCGCGCTCACCGGATGAGCAACGACTTCTGGGCCGAGGATCCGGGCTGCTACCTCCATGACGAGGAAATCGGTGCGAGCGGTGCAGAGCGGCTGGAACTGAAGCCCTTCTCCGCAGGCCGAACCGTCACGGTAGGGAAATGAGATCAGGGCCCTGTCCTTCGAGACGGATGCCGCGCATCCTCCTCAGGATGAGGGATAACACACAATAAGCCCCTCACCCTGAGGAGCCGCCGCGCGGCATCTCGAAGGGCGAGGCCTGCATAAAGACGAATTGGCTATATGTTCAAATTTGCACTCCTTCTTGCGGCGCTGGTCTCCGCGCCCGCATCCGCTGACACAGACGCCCTCTATCAGGAACATTGTGCCGAGTGCCACGGCGCAGACCGCCTCGGCGCCATGGGCCCGGCGCTTCTGCCGGAAAACCTGGGACGTCTGCGCGCCGCGAAGGCCGAGGCCATCATTCGGGACGGCGAGGTCGCGAGCCAGATGGAGGGCTTCGGTGACAAGCTGACGGGCGAGGAGATCAAGGACCTTGTGGATTACGTCTTCACGCCGACGGACGAGGTCCCGGTGTGGGATGAAGCCAACATCAATGCCTCCCACATTACTGCGGTCGACCCGGCGACACTTGGTGACAAACCGATCTTCGATGCTGACCCGCTCAATCTCTTTGTCGTGGTGGAATCAGGCGATCATCACGTGACCATTCTGGACGGCGACAGGTTTGAACCTCTGACACGGTTCCAGTCGCGCTTTGCACTGCATGGCGGCGCGAAATTTTCACCGGACGGGCGTTTCACTTATCTGGCCTCGCGCGATGGCTGGGTGACGAAATATGATCTTTATACCTTGCAAATTGTTGCCGAGACCCGGGCCGCGATCAATACCCGCAACATCGCCGTTTCCAGTGACGGTAAATATGTTCTCGCCGGAAACACCCTGCCGCACAATCTTGTTGTCCTTGACGCCGGGGATCTTTCTCTGATCAAGATCCTGCCGGTCACCTCTGCAAGCGGGGAAAGCTCGCGAGTTTCGGCGGTTTATAATGCGCCGCCACGCCATAGCTTTGTCGCGGCACTGAAGGATTTCAAGGAAGTCTGGGAATTGCCCTATGGAGACGGCGCCGACCTGACGCCGCGGCGGTTGCAGGTCGATACGGTGCTCGACGACTTCATGTTCGACCAAAGCTATGAGGTGATCATCGGCGCTGCGCGCGACCTTGAAAAAGGTCAGATCATTGACCTGGATACCGGAAAAAAGAGGGCCGAGATGAACTGGCCGGGATGCCGCATCTGGGCTCAGGGATCACATGGGAACTGAATGGCCGGACCGTCTTTGCCACACCGCATCTGACCGAGGCCAAGATCAGCGTGATTGATATGGACAGTTGGGAGACCGTCAAGGAGATTGAGACCGGCGGCCCCGGCTTTTTCATGCGATCCCACGAGACGACCAACTATGCCTGGGCCGGTGTGTTCTTCGGACCGAACAAGGATCTCATTCATATCATCGACAAGAATACGCTGGAGATTGTCCGGACGCTGAAACCGGCCCCCGGCAAAACGGCGGCCCATGTCGAGTTCACCCGCGACGGTAGCCACGCCCTTGTTTCTGTACTTGAAGAAGATGGCGCGCTCATTATCTATGATGCAAAGACTCTTGAAGAGGTCAAGCGCTTGCCGATGAAGCGGCCGGTTGGCAAATATAATGTCTACAACAAAACTCGATATGTGGAGGGCACCAGCCACTAGATTTGCGCTCACAGGCAGGTATGGTGGGCAGGTGGCGGCATAACTCCGTATCTGGCAAGGCGCTGACCGATTCTGGATGACCGATCCTGGTTGAAGCGAACGCGAGCACGTTGAGATGGATCTGTTCTATGTGTTGCTCATTCTTCTTGTTGCGACTCGAGCGTTCGGTGAAATAGCCGAGCGGCTTGGACAGCCGTCGCTCGTCGGCGAGCTTATCGCCGGGATCACCCTTGGGGCGATCGTGGCGGAATATCCAGGCTCGTTCCCGGGCCTCGTGAACATTGCACAGAACGAGGTTTTCACGACCATCACGGATCTGGGCATGTTCTTCCTGATGCTGTTTGCAGGGGTAGAGATGCAGCCGCACAAGGTGCTTCAGCATTCGGCAGGCTCTATGCTGGTTGCTGCTGGCGGCATGCTTGTCCCGTTTGGCCTTGGTGCCGGCTTGGGCTGGATATTCATTCCCGACACTGACCTGCGAATGGCCCAGTGCCTCTTCCTTGGAACCGCGCTGGCAATCACGGCGGTGCCGGCCACCGTGCGCATTCTGATGGATCTTGGGCAACTGGAAACGCCGGTCGGCCAGACAATCGTTTCTGCCGCAGTTTTTGATGACATACTCAGCCTGCTTTTGCTCGCCTGGCTGACCGGACTGATCGCGGTTGGTGAACCTCCGGGGTTGGGCGATATTGCCATGATATTGGGAGAGATGGTGCTGTTCTTCCTGGTAGCCGGTTTTATCGGTCTCTACGTTTTTCCACTGGGCGGACGATTGATGCATCATCTCAGGGCTCAGGAGCTTGAGATGAGCGCGATGCTGGTTGGCGCCTTCGCCTTTGCAGTCCTGGCCGAAATGCTGGGTTTGCATTTCATCGTCGGCGCCTTCCTTGCCGGTCTCTTCTTTGGTCGGAGAACCATCAGTGTGGAAAGTTATGATCGGGTGAAGGGCACAATATCCGCCATGACCTTTGGCTTCCTGGCACCGATCTTCTTTGCCTCGATCGGCCTGAACCTTCATCTGGGCGCTCTGGCCGGGGCACCGCTCTTTCTCGGGCTCCTGATCCTGGTTGCCTTCCTTGGAAAGGTTGCCGGAGCCGGCGGTGCCGCGCGTGCCTTCGGGTTTTCCAACCGGGACTCGATGGTGATCGGCGTCGGCATGAGCCCCAGAGGAGCCGTCGAGCTGGTGATTGCCGGCATTGCTCTGAAGGCCGGTCTGTTTGACGTGACTGTTTCAGATTCGCCTGTGGTGCAGAATCTGTTCTCGGCGGTCGTCATCATGGCCGTGGTGACCACCGTCATCAGCCCGATCATTTTGCAGCGAGCCTTTTCACGCAAGGACCGCTAGTGCGGCCGGCCGGGACGACAAGTGGATTGTTCAGGTTGCCGCGGGCTGCTCCTTCTCATTTCGCCCCTCACTCCCCTGGGCCCAACAACATCACGCTGACCTCTTCGGCATCGCTCAGAACATAGTCGAAGCGACCCTTGACATCCTCGAGGACGATTTGGACGTCGAGCCAGATGGCTTTTTGTTGCCAGACTGATGCCGGGATGAGAATTGTTGAGCCCGGTTTCCTGCTGCGCCGGCTGCGGAGACTGCCTCGGTCGACGTCCCCGATCTTTGCCCTCACGACATTGCCGCCGGGGATCACGATGATGCCCTCAAACGTGCCTTGCACCGCCATGGCAAATCCCTCGTTCCGGTCGCGTTTGGGCGGGGTGATCGACATGCGGTATTTGCCTTCTGAAAGGCTCTTGATGGAAAACCGGCCATCCGCTTTGGTGCCGGAGTATTTGAGCGCGCCGCCCTTTGCCTTTTCCAGTGTGACAAAGGCACCGCTGACCGGCACAGCCTCGTCTGCCAAAGCGCTGCACGGGCTCAGGCATAGCAAAACCGTCAGAATTCGGCCAAATCCGGGCATATCCCCCCAAAACTCTCCCCGGCGTCAGATGCCAGGCCCCCCGTCAGATTGCAAGAGTGTAGTGAACACTAATCACAAGGTCCAGCATTTGCCCCAAAACGGTTAACAGGCGACGCCTTGTGACACTCTTCTGTGATGAGTCACCCTGGACTTTTTGGCGGCAATCTGCTCATCTTCACTTTAAGGCATACCCCGTGCCAATAGACTTGAGATAAGAACAACAACAAGCAACAAAACAGGGAAAATCGGAAACGTCACATGATTACTTTTGAACTCACTGAAGAGCAGCAGCTTATCAGCGACATGCTCACCAGTTTCGCGCGCGATGAAATGGCCCCGAAGGCTCGGGACATCGACGAGGCGAGCGAAATTCCACAAGATATACTCACCGCAGGATGGGACCTTGGTCTGGTGAGCGCAACTATCCCGGAAGCCCTTGGCGGCTCCGGCGGCGAGCGCTCGCCGATCACATCCGCGATCATCCTGGAAAAGCTGGGCTATGGCTGCGCCTCGATCGCGACCTCGATCATGGCGCCCAGTCTTTTCGTCCAACCGATTGTTGATTTTGGTACGGACGACCAGCAATCAGAATATCTGTCACTGTTCACCGGCGACTATCACGCCGCCTCGATGGCGCTGCAGGAACCGCATTTCACGTTCGATGTTGTTGATATGAAGACCACGGCAGAGAAGAATGGCGACAGTTGGGTGATCAACGGTGTGAAGCGCCTTGTGCCGCTAGGCACAACCGCGAGCCATTTTCTGGTCATTGCACGCACGGGCAAAGACAAGGGTCTTGCCAACATTGATGCGTTCATTGTACCGCGTGACGCGAAGGGGCTTACCATTGAAAATGAAAGCGGGACGCAGGGGCTCAAGCCTGTCGCAACATCGTCTCTGACCTTTGATTCAGTTGAGGTTCCGGCAAAGGACCGGCTCGGCGGAGACGCAGGGATTGACGGGCGCAGGCTCATCAATACAGTTCGCCTTGGTGGCGCGGCCCTTGCCCTGGGTGTGGCCCGTGCGGCGACCGATTTTGCTATCCCCTATGCCCGCGACCGGGTCGCCTTTGGCGAGCCGATCGGCAAGAAGCAGTCCATCGCCTTCATGCTCTCCGACATGCATTCAGACTGCGAAGCCATGCGCTGGATGCTGTGGAAAGCCGCCTCGCAGCTTGAAAACGGCGATGACGCCACGAAGGCGACGACGCTGGCCAAGGACTGTATCAACCGCCTTGCGCTGCGTGTTGCCGATAACGCGCTGCAGGTTTTTGGCGGTCACGGCTACATTCGCGAGTTGCCGCTGGAAATGTGGCTCAGGAATGCTCGTACACTCACATTGCTCGAAGGGCCAGTAGCAGTTTAGGTGCTGTTTAGGCGCCGAAAAAAGGATAAGACACATGGTAGATTTTTCCATTTCAGAAGTTGATAACGAAATCCTCGCCCAGCTCAGAGCCGAAGGCAAGGCGGGCGAGAAATACACGCGGTATTACGAGGATCACGAGGAAGAAATTATTCCCAAGAAGTTTGATGAGGCGGACGACTTCCCGTCGATCATGAGCCTCATGAAGAAGCGCAGCTTTGACGATACGCCGGGCGCAACATTCCAGATGCTGCTCATCATGCAGCGCGCGGCGACGCTCGGCGTTACGCTGCAAACCCGCACGGGCGGTCTTGGCAATGCGGCTCTTGGTGCCGCCGGGACTGACGAGCAAAAGAAAAAATGGGGCGGCATGACGCTGGCCATGTCGATCACCGAGCCAGGTGCCGGGTCAGACACCAAGGCCATTCAGTCGACGGCGCGGCTGGACGGTGATGAATGGGTCATCAACGGCGACAAGATTTTTGTCACAACAGGCATTCGCTGTGAAGGTGTTGTGGTGTGGGCAACCGTTGACAAGGCGGCGGGCCGCGCCGGCATCAAGTCCTTCGTGGTGATGAAAGGAACCCCCGGCTTCAATATTGTTCGCAAGGAAAAGAAGCTTGGCATCCGCACATCGGACACAGCAGCCTATTCCTTTGAAGAGTGCCGCATTCCGCGGGAAAACCTGCTTGGCGGCGATGAGAGCGTGCCCAAGCCTGGTCAGGGCTCGGCCTCCTACAAGGGCGTGCTCAAAACGTTCAACATGACGCGGCCCGCGGTTGCTGCCGGCGGCGTCGGCAAGGCCAAAGGTGCACTTGAATGGTGCGTCGATGCGCTCAAGGACGAGGGGGTCGAAGTTGACTGGGAAGCATCGGCGCATAATCGCACTTCGGCGCAGCAAACCCTTATCGAGATGGAAGCCGATACCGACGCGGCCGCGCTCACGGTGCTCAGAGCCGCCTGGCTCGCCGACAAGGGGCAGCCGAACAATGTCGAGGCTTCGGTGTCAAAATCCAAGGGCGGCGACGTTTGCCGGACGGTACCGCAGCGGGCCATGAACCTGCTGGGCGCGATGTCGGTCAGCCATGATCATCTTGTGGAAGTTTATCTGCGCGATGGCCGGATCAGCGATATCTATGAAGGTACTGGACAAATCCAGCGCCTCATCATTGCGCGCAATATCCTCGGGTTCTCTTCGGCAGAACTCAGCTAACCCCAACAGATTGGACAGACCATGAAAATCGGATTGATGCTCGGCGCCAATGCCGGACCGGAAGCCACCCTTGATGGCCTCGTGGATTTTGCCAGGAAGGCAGAAGCCAAAGGCTTTCCGTCGCTGTGGATGGCGCATATTTTCAGCCATGATGCGATGACCGCGCTGGCCGTTGTTGGCCGTGAGACCAAGACCATCGAACTTGGCACGGCTGTTGTTTCGGTTTACCGGCAACACCCGATGGCGATGGCCCAGCAGGCGCTGTCAACGCAGGCCGCCGCAGGCGGGCGGTTCACACTCGGCATTGGCCTTGCGCACAAGATCGTCGTCGAGAGCATGTTTGGCCTGTCCTATGACAAGCCGGCGCGCTACATGCGCGAATATCTTGAAGTGTTGAACCCTCTGCTGGCCGGCGAAGGCGCGCAGTTCCAGGGCGAAATTTTCAAGGCAGCGGGTGCCATCGACGTGCCGGATGCCAAGAAGCCTGTGCCGCTGCTCATTGCGGCGCTCGGACCTGTCATGCTGGGCCTTGCAGGGCGCGAAGCCGACGGCACGGCGACCTGGATGACCGGGGTCAAAACCATCGAAGGGCACATCGCGCCGACCATGGGCAAGGCGGCGCAGGAAGCGGGCAAGCCGACGCCGCGCATTGCAGCGGGTTTCCCGATCTGCCTGACCAACAAGCCAGACGAAGCGCGTGCCTTCATCGGCGAGACGCTGACGGTCTACGGACAATTGCCCAGCTACCGGGCGATGCTGGACCGTGAGGGCCTCGACGGTCCGGCGGATATTGCGCTGGTTGGCGACGAGGCGGCGCTGGATGCGGAGATCGCGCGGCTGAAATCCTGCGGTGTTACTGATTTCATCGCTTCGATCCTCGGCCCCGACGAAGGCGACTTTGACCGGACGGTGGAATATCTGGCGAGCAAGCAATAACGTCCCATACCCTCCCAAACTTTGGGGCTGCCTCTCCTTTCGGAGGGCAGCCCTTTTTTATCAGGTATCTGTCACGCCCTCTATCCCCACCCTTGTGTCATTACCGGGCTTGACCCGGTAATGACAAAGAACAGGAGCAATGATTAATGCTTGCCCTACAGCATTTCTTCGGCCAGCAGCTGCATGGTTTCTTTCGTGGCGCCGCCGACCAGCATGGAACTGACGTGGTTTTTCTTGCCGGCTTCCTTCCAGCGCTGAAGCTGATCCCGGACGCGGTCCTTTGATCCGACGATGGCGACCTCGTCGACCAGCGCGTCGGGGACTTCCATCATGGCCTCGACTTTCTTGCCATCGAGATAGAGATCCTGGATCTTCTTTGCCGCCTCTTCATAGCCAAGCTTGATCGCATAGTCGTTGTAGAAGTTCTTGCCGCGCGCGCCCATGCCGCCAATGTAAAGCGCCATCATGCCTTTGACGCCCATGCGGGCCTCTTCCACATTGTCATTGACGAGACAGGTGACAAACGGTGCGATGTCAAAACTGGCGAGAGACCCGCCACCTTTTGCAGCAAAGCCTTCCTCGACGGATTTTTCAAAAATGTCGTAGCGATCCGGGTTCATCCAGACCGGGAAGAACCCGTCGGCCATTTCAGCGGCGCAAGCCACGCCAGCCGGCGTGATGGACGCGGTGTAAATCGGAATATCCGGATTGCCGTGCAAGATCGACTTGAGCGCCTTGCCCAGGCCGGTGGTGCCTTCGGTCTTGTTAGGGATGTGATAGTGATAGCCGTCATGTTCGAGCGGCCCTTCCCGCTTCCAGATCTGCCGCATGATGGAAATATATTCTTTGGTCCTCGTGATGGGACGACCATAGGGCTCGCCGTACCAGCCCTCGGCGACCTGCGGGCCCGAAGCGCCAATGCCGACAATGAACCGCCCGCCGGAAAGTTGATCCAGCGTCATGGCCGCCATGGCGGTTGCCGACGGCGTGCGCGCCGGCATCTGCATGATCGCGGTGCCGACCTTGATCTTCTCGGTTTTGGACAGGATCCATGCCGAGGTTGAGACCGCGTCAGAGCCCCAGGCTTCGGCGACCCAGGCAGAGGAGAAACCAAGGCTTTCGGCTTCCTTGATTGTATCGATCGGGAGATTGACGTGTGCTCCGGAGTAACCGACCAGAATTCCCAGTTTCATATGTGTGTTTCCCTTTTGCAGTGGCATTTCTCGCGGCCCTTTTTTGTCTGGCAACATCCTAGTCGGCGGAAACTCACGGGTCGACCATTTTCCTCGTTCAGGCGTTACCAATTCTAAATTCGAAGCAGCAGGCGAAGGACCGCGCTTGACCCGATAGCCTCTCGCGACGACAATAGCTGCATCAGGAGGAGTCGCATGTCTGACAATAGCATTCAGGATCTGGCCGCACTCATTGATGAGGCGTCACGGGTTGTCATATTTACCGGCGCAGGAATTTCGACCGAGAGCGGGATACCGGACTTTCGCTCACCGGGGGGCGTCTGGTCGAAGATGAAGCCTATTCAATTTCAGGACTTCATGGCCTCACAGGACGTTCGCCGCGAGAGCTGGCGGCGCAAGTTTGAAGGCGGCGACAAGATTGCAAATGCCCTGCCGAACAAGGGGCATCTTGCGGTGGCCAAACTTGTCCAAAGCGGCAAGGCGAGCCATGTGATCACGCAGAATATCGACAACCTGCATCAGAACTCCGGCGTGCCGGAGACACAAGTGATCGAACTGCACGGCAATGCGACCTATGCCAAATGTCTTGATTGCGGCAACCCGGTCGACTTCGCGCCGCTGGAGCTGGCTTTCACGGCGACCGGCGATGTGCCGGACTGCGAGCATTGTGGCGGGATCATCAAGTCGGCGACCATCTCGTTTGGTCAGCAAATGCCGGAACCTGAAATGATCCGCGCCGAGGAAGCGACCTATGGCTGCGATCTCTTCATTGCCATCGGATCATCGCTGGTGGTTTATCCGGCGGCGGGCTTTCCGGTGCTGGCCAAGAACCACGGCGCAAAACTCGTGATCCTCAATCGCGAGCCGACAGACCTTGACGGGTACGCCGACCTCGTCATCAATGACGAGATCGGCCCGGTGCTGTCACGCGCGGTGAAGCTGGACTGAGGTTCAAGAAGGTTCGTCATCCCGGATGCGGTGCAACATGCAATGTTGCTCCGCTGGTCCGGGGTGACGGAATAAAGAAAACTAGTCCAGATCCTTGCCGTCCATGCCGGCATTGAGCCGCGCCTTTGCGACCATGTCCGTGACGATGGGACCAAGGGTTGTCGGATCCTCGACCCGGTCGACGGTTGGACCCCGGTGCCAGCCTTCGGCGATGGCCAGCATGCGGCCGTTGGCTTCAAACATGCGGCCCGAGACATCGGCGGATTCCTCGCTGCACAGCCAGGTTCCGATCGGCGCGACCCATTTGGGTGACGAGGCTTCTTTTTGTTCCTCGGTGTAGTCACGCAAGTCAGACGTCAGCCGTGTGAAGGCGCCCGGAGCAATGGCATTGACCGTGACGCCGTAGCGCCGCAGTTCTCGCGCGGCGATAATCGTAAAGGCGGCGATGCCCATCTTGGCGGCGCCATAGTTGGTCTGCCCCGGATTGCCGTAAATTCCTGAAACCGAAGATGTGTTGATGATACGCGCATCGACCTTCTCGCCTGCCTTGACCCGTTCGCGCCAGTGCGCTGCGGCATGACGGGCCGGTGCGAAGGTGCCTTTCAGATGCACACGGATCACCGTATCCCATTCTTCCTCGGACATATTGACCAGCATTCGGTCGCGCAAAATTCCCGCATTGTTGAGCACAGCATCGATCTTGCCAAAGGATGAAATCGCCTGTTCTATCATCGCTTTGGACTGGTTCCAGTCTGAAACATCGGCAGCATTGGCAACGGCCTCGCCGCCTGCAGCCCTGATCTCCTCAACCACTTCGTCGGCCGGGCCGGCGGCCCCGCCGCTTCCGTCGCGTGCGCCGCCGAAGTCATTGACGACAACCTTTGCGCCGTGCTGCGCCAGCATCAGGGCATATTCCCGCCCGATGCCGCGCCCCGCGCCGGTTACCACAACAACACGATCCTCACATAATCTGGCCATTTCCCTCTCCCTTTGTTCTCAAGTTTTTTGGTCCTGGCATTTTGATCCGCCCGGCGCCACTTGACAAGCACTGTCATCGGCACTGTCATCGGCACTGTCATCGCCGCTCCGCGACGAGCCAGATATACTTTTTTGATTTTTAGAAGGAATACGCCGCTAACCAGCGTAAACTCAGGCCGTCAGCTGACCGACAGTTTGTGGCCTGGCCATGCGCTTCTTGACTTCCTCTTCCACGAGCCACAGCCGATCCTGGCCCCAGGTGATGAAGTCCTCTTTGCCCGCGCCGCCAATAATCTTAAAGGTCGGGGCACCCCACAGCCCTGATGTTATGAGGTCGACCCGGTTGCCTTCAAATTCAAGCCGCCAGTCGTCATTGCCCAGATGGGTGCATGCCTCGTCCCAGTTGAGGCCGGCGCGTTCGACGATCAGCTTGAGGCCCTCATCCGTGCCGCCATCAATGCCGTCTGCAAAAGCGCCTTGTGCAAAGGACAGGAGAAGGTCGTTGCCAAGGCCCTGATCGCGCGCCCAGGGATAGAGCGAGCAGACCCGTTCAACCGGTTCGCCAACGGGATCGACCATACGGCCAAACTCAATGCCCGCAGCCTCTGCCTCACGCTTTGTATCGAGAGTGATGTAATTTCTCTTGATGGCAGGGACCGGCAGGCTTCGCATGACCATGGGCAGAATGGGTCTGAATTCAAATTCAAGACCGTATTGCCGGACAAGGCGGAACGTCCGCTCCATGACGATATAAGAATAGGGGCTTCGCATTGAGGCGAAGAGCTCGAGCTTGATATTATCAGGCTTGCGCTCGATCCGATCCGTGCTCTCGGCGCGGCGCGGCGCAATCAGCTTGGGGGCGGCCCAGGCGTTGCGAACGCCAAGGGCAACAAGGCGTTCTTCGAGGTGATAGAGCCGGTCGATCCCCCAGTAACATTCACCGCCATAGGCAAACACAGCCCCGAGATAATGTTTTTGATGCTCTCTTTCCTTGTCGCCGGCACGTCTGTGTTTGTCATTGAGCGCTTCATCGGCCATCGGCAATTCAGTCGCAATTTCGTCGAGCGCAATAGAGCCACCGCTCCACAGCGCGGTCCCGATGCGCGGCGCATCGTCGACGAAAGTACTGCGCGCCAGCGCCGCTGAAAGCAGGCGTCCGGCTTTGGCAAAACCCTCCGCACTTGGCGTCGTCGGACCCGGGGCAAATTCGGCATGGTGGTGATACGGCGCAATGTCCGCTGCATCCTTGAGACTGTAGGCGGCCAGCAGGCCGCGTTCCGGCGCCGCCTCGTCCGCAGGCGGGTTGACCAGCATAACCCGCAGGTCGATCTCATAGGTCCTGGTGAGGTGAGTGAGGAGCTGAGCGGCAAGGTGACTGTAGGGGTCGGTTACATCATGGAAATAGGTAACGACGTGCGCCTCGCCCTTTTTTTTCCGGTGCGCCTCAAACTGCTCGCGCTTGTGCTCGATACGCTTTGTCGAGGTTAAATGCTCGCTCACATACGGCATGGCCCGCCGGAGTGTCGACCGGATGGTTTTCCTGAGTTTGTGCGGAAAATCCTGATTATCTTGCATCGGCGGAAACTCATTGCTGTGGCGGGCGCAAGACATCTCACGCCATACCGCCATTTCATGCGGATGATTATGAACCCAATTCCCAACAAAATACACACCATTGAGCGCAGAATTTGACGAGAATTTTATTCAACAAAGGACGTTCGGCACCGGCAGAGACGCAAACAGTGTTTCACCATCCAGACACCCCGGCTATGATCCGGTCAAAAGCGTGTCGCGACAGGAAGGGTGAGCCATGAAAGAACGGGAAAAGCTGGGGGAAATAGCGCAGGAACTCGGGATCCCGCTGGATGGGGCGGGCCTTGAGTTTTATGCAAGCTACGTGACCGGCTTTATGGGCGCACTGGCCGCTGCAGAGGCCATTCCGCTCGAATTTGCCCAAAGCCCCTGGCCACGGGAGGGCTGGTCCCGCCCGGAACCGTCAGAAAACCCGCTGAATGCCTGGTATGTCAAATCCACCATCGCGGGCGCGTCTTCCGGCCCCCTCAAAGGCAAAACCGTCGCGCTCAAGGACAATGTCATGCTTGAGGGCGTTCCCCTGATGAACGGAACCCGTATCCTTGAAGGCTACATTGCCAAAGAAGATGCAACGATTGTCACACGGCTGCTTGATGCCGGAGCAACAATCCTGGGCAAGGCAACCTGCGAAGCCTATTGCATGTCCTGCTCAAGCTTTCTTTCCGATCCAGCGCCGGTTCTCAATCCGGTTGATCCGACGCGCTCTGCCGGCGGCTCGTCCTCCGGGTCCGCAGCCCTTTTGGCCTCGGGCGCCGTTGACCTCGCCATCGGATGCGATCAGGGCGGATCGATCCGTATGCCAGCCTCCTTTTGCGGCATCGTCGGCATGAAACCGACGCACGGGCTGGTTCCCTATACGGGCATATTGGGCCACGATCCGGTGATCGATCATGTCGGGCCGATGAGCCGCACTGTTGCCGACAATGCCCTGATGCTTGAAACACTTGCCGGAGCCGACGGGATCGACTCGCGGCAATATGCACCCCGCGTGACGCCTTATGTGGAAGCCCTGGAGCTGGGGGCGAAAGGTTTGCGGATTGGCGTTGTGAGCCAGGGTTTTGAACACCCCGCCGGCGAGGCCGATGTCAATCAGAAGGTCCAGGAGGCGGCATCGCTGTTTGAAAGCCTCGGGGCCGAAGTAACGCAGATATCCATCCGCGACCATGCGATGGCCTCAGCCTTTCTGGCAGGCATGGTGATCCCGACAAGCGACATGCTCTTTATGTCCGAAGGCTTTATGCCGGGGCGTGAGGATGTGATTGACCCTGATTTTGCACTGCAACAACGCAGCTGGCGGGAGCGCCCTGACCTTCTGCCGGAAAGCGCCGTCGCGCAAATCCTCATATCGGAATATGTCAAACGCGAGGTTGGATACGCGCCGGTGGCAAGAGCAACGCGCCTGATCAGTCGGCTCCGAGCCGCCTATGACCAGGCGCTTGAGAGTGTCGATATTCTGCTGATGCCCACGACACCCATGAAGGCAACGCTGCTGCCACCGCCGGATGCCCCGAGGGAGATGGTGCTAAACCTGTCTTTCTCCCCGTCTGCCAACACCCGGCCCTTCAACTACACCCATCACCCGGCGCTTTCTGTGCCCTGCGGCATGAGCGAGGGTCTGCCTGTGGGTATGATGCTGGTCGGGCGGGCCTTTGAGGAAGCAACGCTCTATCAGGCCGCTGCGGCCTTTGAAGGGCGCGGGGACTAGCAGAGCCACAGAGCTGTCCAGCGGCCTCCCAATTTAGAGTGCTTCGCATATGGCGGTTTTATGCCTATGATCAGTACAGAATCGGTTTCGAGCCTTTGCCTCGGAGCCATCATTATTTCTGTGGGAGGAAAATCAATGAAAACGCACTTGAAAACGGTAAAATTTGGAATCGGTCTGTTTGCTCTCGGCATGCTGGCTGTGCTGCCTGCCTGTTCGGACGAAAAAGCGGACACCAAAACAGCGGAACCTCAAAGTTTTGCTGAACATGTCGGCGAAACAACCGGTCGCATGGACGGGGCCCGCATTGCTGCGGCCGACGATGAGCCGGGTAACTGGCTGGCGCATGGCCGGACCTATGACGAGCAGCGCTATTCCCCTTTGACAATGATCAATGACCAGAATGTCGGGGATCTCGGGCTTGCCTGGAGCTTCGACACCGATACGACGCGCGGTCTTGAAGCCTCGCCAATTGTCGTGGACGGGGTCATGTACTTCACCGGCTCGTGGAGTACGGTTTTCGCAGTCAACGCAAAAACCGGCGAGGAACTGTGGTCCTATGACCCCGAAGTCCCGCGCCCGTGGGGCAAGAACGCATGTTGTGATGTTGTCAATCGCGGTGTCGCCGTATGGAAAGGCAAGGTCTATGTCGGCACGATTGATGGCCGCCTGGTCGCGCTTGATGCCGTGGACGGATCGGTTGTCTGGGACATCAATACCATCGACCGGTCCAAGCCCTATACGATCACCGGCGCACCTCGCATTATCAAGGACAAGGTCATCATCGGGAATGGCGGCGCGGAACTCGGCGTGCGCGGATACTTCACCGCCTATGATGTCGCAACCGGCAAACAGGCCTGGCGTTTTTACACGGTCCCTGGCAATCCCGATGAGCCCTTCGAGCACAAAGAGCTTGAAATGGCGGCCGAGACATGGACAACCGAGGGCAAATACTGGGAAATCGGCGGCGGCGGGACCGTCTGGGACTCCATGGCCTATGACCCGGAGCTCGACCTGCTTTACGTCGGAACCGGTAACGGCAGCCCCTGGAACCGCTACATCCGCAGCCCGGGCGGCGGCGACAATCTGTTCCTTTCATCCATTCTGGCGATCCGCCCCGACAGCGGCGAACTGGTCTGGCACTATCAGACCACACCGGGTGACAGCTGGGACTATACCGCGACCCAACACATGATTCTGAACGAGATTGAATGGGAAGGCGAACAGCGCAAGGTGCTGATGCAGGCACCAAAGAACGGCTTCTTCTACATTCTTGACCGTGTCACGGGAGAACTTCTGTCGGCGGAGAAATATGTAACCGTGACCTGGGCGACCCATGTTGACATGGAAACCGGCAAACCGGTCGAGGACCCGGCCATGTCGATGGAAAATGCCACGCAGGTTATTTTCCCTGCTCCTGCCGGCGGCCACAACTGGCACCCCATGGCCTACAGCCCGGATACGGGTCTTGTCTACATTCCGGCGCGTGAATACTTTGGCGTTTACAATACAGACAAGAATTTCAAGGAAGAGCGCGGCAAATGGAACCTCGGGGTTGACTGGGATGCCTATGCTGAGTTCCTGAAAGTCGCTGAAGGTATGGAGGCGCCGCCGGCGTTCGGAATGCTGCTGGCCTGGGATCCCGTAAAACAGGAAAAGGTCTGGTCTGTTGAAATGCCTACACTGGCCAATGGCGGTGTACTGACGACTGCGGGCAATCTTGTGTTCCAGGGCACGGGAGACGGCAAGTTTGTTGCCTATGCCGCTGACGATGGAACACCACTTTGGGCGGCGCCGGTTCAGACCGGCATGATCGCACCGCCGATCACCTATACGGTCGATGGCGAGCAGTATGTCGCCATCCAGGCCGGGTACGGCGGCATCGGCGTTACGATGAGCGAAGGCCCGATCAGCAAATACGGCAACGACGGGCGCATGCTGGTGTTCAAACTCGGTGGCGGCGACCTGCCGGCCCTTGCCGAGCGCGACGACAGCATTCCCGAACCACCGGCCATTGAGGCCACCGAGGCCCAACTGTCTAACGGGGCCGTGAAATTCACCAAATATTGCATGGTATGCCACGGCGCCTATGCGGTGGGCAGCGGCGTGGTGGCCGACCTGCGCCGCATGACGCCGGAAACGCACGATGTCTTTGGCGAAATTGTTTTAAACGGTCTTTATGAGGAAAAAGGCATGGTCAGCTTCGGTGACTGGTTGAGCGAAGAGGATGCCCATGACCTTCATGCCTATATCATCGAGCGATCCAATATCTCTCGCGCAGCGCTTGCGGCCACACCTGAACCAGCGCCTTAAAGGAAGACCATGAACGAGAGCCCGAACCGGAATGACGAGCAAAACAGATTGCGGTTACCGCTGCTTTTCCTGCGTCTGACGGTCGGGCTCTTTTTCCTGCAGTGGAGTGTTGAGAAGATCGTCAAGCCGGAGACAACGGCCAAGATCTTTGATCACTTCTATGGGCTTGATCTGTCACTTTCACTGGCTCAGGCGCTGGGTGTTGTGGAAGCCCTGGTAGCGCTTGCCATACTTGCCGGTTTCAAACGTCGCTTTACCTATGGCGCTGCCTTCGTGATGCATCTGGGGTCCACGCTGTCGTCCTGGCAGCAACTGACAGATCCCTATGGCAGCGGCAATCATCTGTTTGCTGCGGCGGTACCCCTGCTCGCGGCGATGTGGCTGCTCTTTCGCATGGCCGACGACGATGAAATGTTTGCCTTTGACGCGCGGGGTACGAAACAGGTTTGACTGCACCCAAACGGTGCAATGACCTTACAGAAATTGGACAACACTGTTTCAATCATGAAATGGTTTCAGGGGATTAAAAAAGGACTTCATCATGCCTAAAAGACAGTTCAGAAAAACCGCCTTTACCGCTCTGGCCCTGGTCGCAGCTCTAGCCGTTTCACAGACGGGTCTGGCGGACGCCGATCATGATCACAGCGCCCATGAAGGGATCTATAAGGAACGCGCCGACACGATGAAATCCTTTGGCGGTGCAGCCAAGACCACCGGCGCCATGCTCAAGGGGAAGACGCCCTTCGACCTGGCGAAGGCCCGGGCCGCAGGGCAACTGGTTGCTGACAAGGCATCGACGATCCCGGCTCTCTTCCCGGAAGGCACCAATGCCGGGGAATCCGAGGCGCTGCCAATCATCTGGCAAGATTGGGAAGGGTTCACAGCCGCCGCCAAACTGCTGGGCGAGCGGGCCGGCGTTCTGGCTGCGGCAGAAGATCAAGCGGCCGTGGGCGCAGCGTTCGGCGCCATGATCAAGGCCTGTGGCGGATGTCATAAAACATACCGGCTGGACAAGGACTGAAGTTCGACTGTCAGGTGGAGGCAAGTCTGATGAGAAACCTGTTATTTGTTCTCGCTGGACTTGGCTTGCTGACCGCCGCCTGGCTTTTCCTCGGCGGGCCTCGACGCGCTATTGATATGACTGCCTATGAGGGCGATGCGATGCGCGGAGCCTATGTGGCGCGCCTTGCAGGCTGTGTCACGTGCCACACAGTGCCCGAGGGCGGGGCCATGCTTGCAGGAGGCGCACCACTTGCCACACCCTTCGGCACGTTTTATGGCCCCAATATCACATCGGACCCGGTGCACGGCATCGGGAGCTGGACAGGCAGCGAATTTGCCGATGCGCTCGTCAATGGTCACAGCGCAAGAACCGGCCATCTCTATCCGGTCTTTCCCTATACGTCCTATTCGAAAATGACATCGCCCGATGTCGCTGATCTTTGGGCGTGGTTACAAACCGTTGAGGCGAATAACACACCTTCCAGGCCACATGATATCTCAAATCCTTTCCTCGCCCGTGCGCTGATGGCACCATGGAAGACACTGTTTCATGATGTGCAGGAACTCGCGGCTATGCCGGAGCAATCACCAGCCTGGAACCGGGGCCGTTATATCGTTGACGGTATCGGGCATTGCACCGAGTGCCATACGCCGCGTGGCAGCCTTGGAGTGCTCGACAGGCGCAGGCACCTTGAAGGCGGCACCCTGCCACCAAAGGGCGGCTCGAAAGGTGAAAAGATCCCCGCGATCACGGCAGAAGCCCTTGCCAAAAGAGGTTACGCTCGCGCTGACCTTCTGATGGCTTTTCGCTACGGTCTGGCCCCGGACGGTGATGTTCTGGGCGGCAGCATGGGCGAAGTGTTGTCGGATCAGCTGGAACATCTTTCAGCAGATGACCTGGAGGCGATCGCGACCTATTTGCTCAGTGGACCCGCCAATTGACGGGTATCAAGGAACGCGAGGGCACGCCTTTACATTGTGTAAAAAGCGGTGCAGTCTTTGACCCATCCAGAGGGTGGAAGATGAAGTTAAATCAACGATATAGTGCGATAGTTGCAGCCTTTGTTCTGGCGCTGGTTTCGGGGCAAGGCGCTTTGGCAGACCTGCCTCCGGAGGATATCGGCGTGTCCGAAGTTCTGCCGGACGAAACCCCTATGCACTGGGTCTGGGTTGTGGACGCGGGCACAAGTTTTTCGCGAGCCCTTCTGTTTGACGGAGACACCGGCGAAATGAAGGGCCAGCTTGACACCGGCTACTGGTCACCGGGGATGACCGTCAGTGGGGATCGCAAATCCATTCTCGTCAACGAAACCTATTTCTCACATGGATCACGCGGGCCGCGCGAAGACATTGTCGCCGTCTACGATGCAAGCACGCTCACACCGCGCCTGGAAATCCCGGTACCGCCGCGGCGCATGGTGGCGCTCACCATGCAACATATGATCGGGACCACGGATGACCAGCGCATTCTTGGTATTACAAACTTCACGCCAATGCGAACGCTCAGCCTCGTGGATCTGAACACGGGAACGCTATTGAGCGAGGAAGATACGCCGGGCTGCGGCCAGATCTATCCCGCCGGAGACAATCGTCTCATGACCCTGTGCGGCGACGGCAGCTTTCTCACTTTCACGATGAGACAGGAGGAAGACGGCCAGGTTGCCATACACCGCTCCGGATCTCAGGCCTTCTTCGACCCGGATGAAGACCCTGTCATAATCTCGGCGGCGCGGCGCGGTAACAGGTGGTTTTTTGCCTCCTTCAACGGCTATATCCACGAAGTTGATGCGGCAACGGATCAGCCCATGCTCGCAGAAAAATGGTCCCTCCTGACGGACAAGGAGCGGCGCAAGGAATGGCGCACGTCCGGGTATCAATCCCTCGCCCTGCACGAGCCCTCCGGTCTGCTTTATGCCCTGATGCACCGAGGCGCAGAGGAAACCTACGAGGAACCTGGCGAGGAAGTCTGGATTTATGATTCCGAAACCAAGGCGCGCCTGATCAAGGTTGAACTCGAACATCCCACAGTTTCCATTGCAGTAAGCCGGGATGCGGAACCGCTTCTGTTTGCCTCGGGCTTCAAGACCATTGTCCCGACATGGATGCTCTTCACACTGGGTATCACTGGCCAGCTGGGCGATATTTTCACCTACCTGGCGCCGGTTGTTGATGTCTATGACGCACGCACAGGCAAGCACCTTCGCACCATCGAGGGTACCGGGACCTTCCCCATTGAACTTCATGTGCCGTGAGGAACCTGCCCTTGGATCCGGTTTTCAGAACAATTGTTATCCTCTGCCTGAGCGCGCTTTTTGCGTCAGCGGCGGCGCACAAGCTGCAGAACCGGGCGCTGTTTCAGGATCAGCTTGACGCCTATGGGCTGGTGCCTGAGCCCTTGATTGGGCCTGCCGCTTTCATGCTGGCGCTGCTTGAGCTTGTGCTGGCGGCGGCCTTGCTGGTTCCCTTCATGGCCTCCACTGCCCTTTACGGCGCGGCCCTCATATTGATGGTTTACGGTCTGGTCATGGAGCTGGCCATCTGGCGCGGCCACGCAGATATCGACTGCGGGTGCAGCGGCGCCGAGGGGGCGACGTCAATTTCAAACGGCCTCGTGCTGCGCAATCTGGTGTTGAGCGCCGTTGCAATCGGAGCCACCCTGCCCTTGCCGGAGCGCGATCTGACCTGGCTCGACATTGGTCTTTGTGTGCTGGTCGCCGGTACGGTTGTTGCCTTCTATCAAGCTGCCAATCAACTCATGGCCAACAGGCCCCATCTCAAAATGTGGCGGAGCGCCTGATGCTGAATACCCTTGTGATATCAAATATTCTTCTGTGGCTTGCGGTGATGGGGCTCGGGCTTCTCGTCCTGTCGCTGGCGCGGCAGGTTGGCATTCTGCACGAGCGGATCGCACCTGCGGGCGCTCTTATGGTTGCCAGCGGTCTTGAGGCGGGAACACGCTCGCCGATGTTCGAGGTTGAGGCGCTGGACGGTGAGACCGTTGATATCGGGAAGCCGCGCGAGGATGCGCGCCGCACCCTGCTCTATTTCCTCAGTCCTACGTGTCCGATTTGTTCGTCCCTTCTGGCCACGGTGCATGACATCGGCATGCGTGACAAAACTCTGGACGTTATCCTGATGAGCGACGGGCCGCGCGAGGACCATGATCTTTATCGTCAGCGCAAGAGACGCGAGATTGGCACCTTCCCCTATGTGCTTTCCGAAGAGGTGGGGCGTGCCTTCGGTATTGGCAAGCTGCCCTATGCTGTCCTCATTGATGGCGACGGCATTGTGTGTGCCCATGGACTTGTCAACACGCGCGAGCATCTGGAAAGTCTGTTCGAGGCCGAGGCAGCGGGCCTTGCCTCAATGCAGGACTATCTTGCAAAAGAGCGGCGAGACGCACCGGACGAGAAAATTCTGGAGGAGGTTTAGGCTGATGGCTTCATTTGACACGCTGCTTGAGCGCACAACACGCAAGCTTGCACGAAAGACCTCGCGGCGCGGCTTCCTTGCAAGGCTCGGCGTGGCCCTGACCGGCGCTGCCGCCCTGCCCCTCCTGCCGGTCATGCGGCAAATAGCGCTGGCGAGTGAAAACGATCCGGGCGACCCGAAGTCCTGCGAATACTGGCGCTATTGTGCCATCGACGGCTTCCTGTGCACCTGTTGCGGCGGGACAAAAACCTCCTGTCCGCCCGGCACCGTCATGTCGCCGATCACATGGGTCGGGACCTGCCACAATCCCGGCGACGGCAAGGACTACATCATTTCCTACAATGATTGTTGCGGCAAAACCTATTGCGGGCGCTGCCAGTGCATGCGCGACGAGGGCGATCGCCCGATCTACGATCCGGCAAATTCCAACAATATCAACTGGTGCGCCGGCAGCGACGCGGACATTGTCTACAATTGCTCGACGGCGATTATCGTGGGAGTGGCCGACTGATGCTACGTCTTGCCTGCATTCTCGTTCTGACGTTCCTTCCGTGGGCGAGTGCATCGGGGCAGACCGCGCGAACCAATTATCTTTTGAACTGTATGGGTTGCCATTTGATGGACGGTTCCGGCACAAGAGACAAGGTGCCATCGCTGAAGGGTGAGGTTGCCAGATTTCTGCATGTCGATGGCGGGCGCGCCTTTCTGATTCAGGTTCCGGGTACCTCCCAATCAAGGCTGAACGATGCGGAGACCGCAGACGTTCTCAACTATATCCTGCGCGCTTTCGATCCTGGTCATCTGCCGGATAGCTTTATCCCTTATACCGAAGAAGAAGTCGCGCAGCATCGCGGCACTCAGTTGGTCGACGCCATGGCGCGGCGCGCCGAACTGGCCGCAGGGTTCCAGAAGTAATGACAGGTAATCTCGAAAAAACCGTGGGGATCATGGGCGGCCTCGGACCGGAGGCGACCGCAAATTTCTTTTCAAAGCTCATCGCCGCAACGCCTGCCGCAAGCGATCAGGATCATCTCCACATTCTCATCGACAACAACCCGAAAGTGCCAAACCGACATCTTGCCATACGCGGCCAGAGCCCGAGCGTCGGGCCGGATCTTGTCGCCATGGCGCGCCGCCTTGAAAAGGCCGGGGCCGACTTTGTGGTGATGGTGTGTAACACCGCCCATGCCTGGACCGGGGATATTCGGGCGGCGCTTGCCATCCCTTTCATCAGCTTCATTGAAGAGGTGGCGGGCCATATCGCCGCGACATACGCGCCCGGCCCGGTCGGAGTTATGGCCGCGGATGGCTGCCTTGAAGCGCAGCTCTACCAGGACGCCCTCAAGGCCAGGGGATTTGCGCCAGTTTTGTGGGATAAGGACAAGCTGGAGCGGTTCATGGCCCTGGTTTTTCGCATCAAGGCCGGCGAGCGTGACGATGCCATGGGCCCCGAGATGGCCGCGCTTGCAGAAGATCTTGCAAGCCGGGGCGCGAGCCTTATTATCAGCGGCTGTACAGAAATCCCGCTGGTTCTGGATGCGGCCGATGTGCGCGTGCCGCTCATCTCATCAAGTGACCTTCTGGTCCAGCGGACCATAGAGTATGCACGAGGCACAAGGCCTCTGCCCCAAACCATCTGAGGACAAACCCATGCATCTGGCCCGTTTCCCCCGCGTTCGTCTTGCCCACCTGCCAACGCCGCTTGAGCCGATGGCGCGTCTCACCAAACATTTCGGCGGCCCGACGCTCTACGTGAAGCGCGACGACTGCACCGGGCTGGCATCAGGCGGCAATAAAACGAGGAAACTTGAATATCTCATGGCCGAGGCGCTCCGCGAAGGCGCTGACACAATCCTGACCCAGGGCGCGGTGCAATCCAACCATTGTCGCCAGACGGCAGCCGCTGCGGCCAGGCTTGGCATGAAGTGTTTTCTGCTGTTCGAAAAACGTGTCACTGATGCAGACGACGCCTACCTCAATTCCGGAAATGTTCTGCTCGACCGAATATATGGGGCCTCCATCCTGGAGTATGATGCGGGTACGGATATGAATACGGCTCTTGGCGAGGTTGCTGACAAGGTTCGAAGCGAAGGCAGCACGCCCTATATCATACCAGGCGGCGGGTCCAACAAGGTCGGGGCGCTGGGCTATGCCAACTGCGCTCTTGAACTTGTCGCACAGGCCAATGATATGGATGTGAAAATCGATCACATTATCCACGCGACCGGCAGCGCCGGGACGCAAGGCGGGCTAGTCGCCGGGCTCAAGGTGATCAATGCCGGCATTCCGGTCCTCGGGATCGGGGTTAATGCGCCGCAGGATATCCAGGAGACACGGGTTTTTAATCTGGCCGAAGAGACCGCCGACTATCTCGGCGTGCCAGGCGGCGTTGCACGCTCGGATATCGTGGCCAACTGCAATTATATTGGCGAAGGTTACGGCGTCCCCACGCAAGGTATGCTGGATGCGGTTCATCTTGCTGCGCACATGGAGGGATTGCTGTTTGATCCGGTCTATAGCGGCAAGGGCCTCGACGGCATGTTCGATCTCATCAGCAAAGGTCACTTTGGCAAAAACGATACGTTGGTCTTCATCCACACCGGCGGCTCGGTGGGACTGTTTGGCTATCAAAATGTTTTTGGATAGAACGTCCTGGAGTAAAGCAACTCACCAGCCGGTATAGCGCCCGGTCTATCAACAAAAGCTCCGACAGGTTAACCAAACCTTACCTGCAATGCCGCAGACGGCAAGGCTTTCGGGACATCGAATGTTCTTGACACGGCGCCCTTGCGCCCCTATATGCCAAGCTACTTGATCGGGGTCAGCGCAAGCCCTTCTGTTTTCAGAAGGTCGTCATCCCGGAAAAAATCATCAAATTTGTCCCCTCCAGCTGCGCATGGAATGTGACGCCCCACCGGGCGCAGACCCCATGGCGAGTCCATGCAACGTGCCCGGATGACTGGAAAAGAAAAGACTATATGACTAATACGACTTTTGCCGAGCTTGGTCTCGGACAACAATTACTCGACGCCCTTGCGTCTGAAAACTACACCACCCCAACTCCCATTCAAGCCCAGGCCATACCGTCGCTCCTTGCAGGACGCGACCTCCTGGGGATCGCCCAGACCGGAACCGGCAAGACCGCCGCGTTTGTTCTGCCGATCCTGGAAAAGCTGAGCGAGACACCGACAAAGGCGGTTCCCTACCGCCCGCAGGCCATCGTCCTTGCGCCGACGCGCGAACTTGCCATTCAGATCGGCGAAGGCGTGAAGACCTATGGACAAAATCTGCATCTCAGACACGCCGTCATCTTCGGCGGCGTCGGCCAAAGCCCGCAGGTTCAAAAGATGATCCGCGGCGTTCACATTCTTGTGGCAACCCCGGGCCGTCTGCTTGATCTCATCGATCAGGGCCATATCAAACTCGACAATATCTCGTTTTTCGTTCTGGATGAGGCCGACCGCATGCTCGATATGGGCTTCATTCGTGATGTCCGGAAGGTCGCCGCGCTGTTGCCGGAGAAGCGCCAGTCGCTGCTTTTTTCCGCCACCATGCCGAGCGATATTGCCAAACTGGCTGCAAGCCTGCTGGATAATCCCGAGCGGGTCGAGATCTCGCCGAAGGTCATCACCGTCGACAAGATTGAACAAAGCGTCTACTTCAGCGAAGGCAATGAAAAGCTCGCCTTGCTGGCCGAGATCATGGCGGATGAAAGCCTCTACCGAGTTATCGTCTTTACCAGGACCAAACATCGCGCCAACAAGGTTTCAGAATACCTGAAGAAACGCAACGTCCCGTCTGAAGCCATTCACGGCAACAAGTCACAAAGTGCGCGGCAACGGGCGCTGGAGACGTTCAAGTCAGGCGACACGCGGGTCCTGGTGGCAACTGATATTGCGGCGCGCGGTATTGATATCGATGACGTTACTCATGTGATCAATTTCGAACTGCCGAACGAGCCGGAAAGCTATGTTCACCGCATTGGCCGCACCGCGCGCGCCGGTGCCGACGGCATCGCCTTTTCGTTCTGTGCGCCCGAAGAGCGGCCCTATCTCAGGGACATCGAAAAGTTAATCAAACGCGAGATCACGAATGTCGGCGAGCGCCCCTTCATGGCCCATATTCCGAAAAAGCCGAAGGCCTCGGAAGGCCAGCGACAGGGTCGTGGGCAGGGTAGAGGCCAAAACTCCGGAAGATCGCAAGGCAAGCGCACTGCTGCAAACGGGAATGATAATCAGACTCAGAAGAGATCAGGCCCGGCGCGTTCACGGCGCGGACGAAGCGGCCCCCGGGCGGCCTGAATAGCGACGATAGCTCTACGATAACCTTGATGCCCGTCCACCCTGTGGGCGGGCATTTTGTCCCGTATTGAGAGCCACCTCCTGACAATCGGGTCCCGAAGACCTATATCTTCCTGGTGACGACTGTTGCGTCGATCTTCCCGCACTCACGGCAAAGGAGGTTTCAGTGTCCCGGCAATTTACGATCCTCATTATCGCAGACCCCGATCCAAACAAGACAAGAACCCTTCATCAGGCAAAACTGGCGGCAGAAAACCTGGGCGCCAGATTGGTTATTGTCGGTTTCGAGCCGGCAGACGATTCGGTGGTCGATTTCGGCTCACGCCTCGCCGAAACCGTTGCGCGCGAACTTGGCACGTTTGACGACTACGAACTTGCCATTGAATCCTGTGATGACATGGCGGCCCGGATTGTGGAGCGTTGCGCGTCCGGCGACATCGACCTCATTATCAAGCAGGGCCATCGCTCCGAGAGTGTGTTTTACTCACCCACCGACTGGCACCTCATTCGCGACACCAAAGCACCGCTCCTCTTGCTTGACAGCGGCAAGGCGCACCGGAAACTGGAAACCATCATGGCGACCGCTGACGTGGAAGAAGACTCGCCGGAACAACGGGCGCTCGACAGAAAAGTTCTCGACTATTCCGTTGATATCGCCGAACGCTTTGGCAGCGCGCTTCACGTCGCGGTTTGCGTGAAGACCTCCCAGATCCTCTCGGATCTTGATCTGGTCAACCTGCACAAACGCGAACACGCCCATGCGCCAAAGGTTCGAGAGATTATCGCGCGCGACTATCAAGATTACGGCATTGCGGAGGCAAACTGGCACCTTCACGCAGGCGCGCCGGAGAAGATCCTTGCCGGCATGGCGCAAGGACTTGAGGCAGACCTCGTTGTCCTTGGGACTGTCGGACGCAAGAAACTGCAAGGGCTGTTGCTTGGCAATACGGCGGAGAAGATCCTCAGGAACCTGCATACCAATATCCTTGTGATCAAACCGGATTGATCAAACTTGCCCCGGTCGACGTACCGCCAAACGTGGGGGGCGACAAGAGGGCAGAGAGAAGGCGGGACATGCATCTTACCCTGATAACACTTGGAGCGCTTTTTCTGGTTGGTCTGGTTGCCGACGAGCTGGGGCGGCGAACGCGTTTGCCGCGGGTCACGCTGCTTGTCCTGCTCGGTGTTCTGATTGGCCCCGTCGGTCTGAACTTTCTGCCTGCTGTGACCGAGGGCTGGTATGATTTTGTCGCGTCCATTGCCCTGACAATGGTGGCCTTCCTGCTCGGCGAGGCCCTGTCACGTGAGCAGATCAAAACCCACGGCCGTGAAATCATCAGGATTTCGATTATAGTTGTTCTGGTTACCGTCGCTCTTGTCTTCGGGGGCCTTGTCCTTTTGGGTGTTGCGCCTGTCCTGGCGCTGCTCCTTGCCGGTATCGCAACCGCAACAGATCCGGCAGCAACCGAGGAAGTCATCCGGCAGACGCGGGCCGAGGGGCACTTTTCCGGCGTTCTGAAGGGTATTGTGGCCATTGACGACGCCTGGGGACTGATCACTTTTTCAATCATCCTCGCCTTTGCCAATTTCCTGACAGGCAACGGCGTTCAGACCTCTATCCTTCACGGCCTGTTCGAGATCGCCGGTGCGGTTGCTGTTGGCATCGCCGTCGGCGTCCCGGCGGCAGCCCTGACCGGGCGGCTGCGCCCCGGCGAGCCCCAGCAAGCCGAAGCCCTTGTGGTGGTCTTTTTGTGCGCTGGTTTCGCTCGGTGGATTGAGGTCTCCTACCTGCTTGCCGGCATCACAGCAGGGACAATCGTCGCCAACTTTGCCCGCCATCACAAGAGCACGTTTCGCGAGATCGAGTTTCTGGAATGGCCGTTTATGTTGGTCTTCTTTCTGCTTTCCGGAGCGATGTTGCATACGGATCACTGGGCCAGCTATGGCGTCCTGATTGGCGCCTATCTGGTTTTGCGCACCGGGGCGCGCCTTGTCGGCGGCTGGCTCGGAGCAAGGCTTGCAGGCTCGACGAAGACTGTTCGGATCTGGATCGGCGCGGCTCTACTGCCTCAGGCAGGGGTTGCTGTCGGCATGGCGCTGGTCGCGGGCAGTCAGTTCCCGGCGCTGCAGGAAACAATCCTGAACATGGCCATCATTACGACAGTGCTATTCGAGATTCTCGGGCCAATCGCGACGCGACTGGCAATCGTCAAGAACGAGTCGGCACAAGACCCGGACGCTTTATAACTCCTGCTACGATTTTGCAGTCAGGATGGCGTAGAGCTCGTCTTTCAACAACAGGCGGCGCTTCTTGGCGTCTTCAATAATATGATCCGCCGCCGGTTCGATATCCTCTTCCATGCGGACAACTTGCTTGTCGACTTCATGATACTCATCGAACAACTGCGCGAAATGATCGTCGGACACCTTCAAATCGTGGATCGCGGCCTTGTGTTCAGGGAACTCCTTGATCAGGGGATGATGCTCAACATGCATAATAAATGCCTCCTTACCTGATGCTCTGCCCGGTACGCTCATTACGCCAACGAAGCCCGGGAAAGCTGTTAATTGTTTTAAAGAGAATAATCTCTTTTAGAGGGAATTTGAATGCGGCAAGGGGGCGCAGAGGTGGAACCTGGAATATGACGGGGCCTTCACTTCGGTCAGGAAAGTCGCAAGTTCTGTGCGGATCGGGAGACTCAGGGTACTACTGGCAACAACCTGAGGAGGCCATGCCGCCCGCCCCCCCGTGCCCGACCCCCTGTGTCTGTAAGGAGATCAAGTTCCAATGCCACGCCACATGCCCGTTAAAGCCTACAAGAACCCCGACTTTATTGACAGCCGCGACGCCCGGATCCTGCGTATCATGGCGGAATACCTGGAAACCGAAAAACGCATGCGCGAGGCCGGCATTGAAGACACGATCGTGTTTTTCGGGTCGGCGCGGATCCAGTCGCGCGAGGATGCCGAAGAAAAGCTTACCGCACTCAATAGAAACAAGAAGGCCGCCAAAAAGGACATTGTCCGCGCCGAGCGGGCAGTTGAAATGTCGAGGTACTATGAAGCGGCCAGAGAGCTCGCTTTTCGCCTGACAAAATGGGCCGAAGAGCTCGCCCTCAAAAAGACCGATCCGCTGCAACGCTTTTCTGTTGTCACAGGGGGCGGTCCCGGCATCATGGAAGCGGCAAACCGGGGCGCCGAGGAAGCCGGCGGCAGCACCATCGGCATGAATATCTCGCTGCCGTTTGAACAATATCCGAACGAATATATTTCCGACGGGCTTGCCATGGAGTTCCATTACTTTTTTGTCCGCAAATTCTGGCTCGTCTATCTGGCCAAGGCTGCCGTTATCATGCCCGGCGGATATGGTACGCTTGATGAATTCATGGAAATCCTCACTCTGGTTCAGACCGAAAAGATCCGGCGCAAATTTCCCATCGTACTCTTTGGCTCCCAATACTGGTCGAAGATTGTCGAGTTTGGTCAGATGGCGGAGTTTGGCACCATCGACAAAGAGGACCTCGATCTGTTTCACATTACCGATTCCGTCGATGAAGCCTTTGACTGGCTGAAAGC
>JAUWTJ010000107.1 GCA_030614785.1 Alphaproteobacteria bacterium
CGCGGTGAGACATCACGGCGCCTTTGCTGTTTCCTGACCGGGTTCGAGGGTGCTAGCCTTTAGGGAAACAGGCCAGAAATGGCCAAATTCTGCCGAACCGAGCCAAAAGGAGAGGGAACCCATGACTTACGACGATATTCTTTATGAGGCCGAGGACGGCGTTGGCGTGATCACGCTCAATCGCCCGGATCGGATGAACGCCTGGACGCAGACGATGGGCGCAGAAATCTGCGATGCGCTGGCAGTGGCCGAGGCGGACGACAGCGTCCGGGCGGTGGTTTTGACCGGAGCCGGGGACAGGGCCTTTTGTGCCGGGGCGGATCTGAAGGGCGGAGAGAAGACCTTCGGGCAGAACGAGCTTCAGGACAAGGGGCCGGTTTCAAACCGCAAGGGCAAGTGGCCAAACGAGATCTCCAAGCCGGTGATCGCGGCCATCAACGGCCATGCGGTGGGGGTCGGGATCACCTTGCCGATGATGTGTGATATCCGCTTTGTCGATGAAGAGGCCAAGCTGCAATTTGCGTTCGTGAAACGCGGGATCGTTCCTGAACTTGGCTCGCCGGTGACGCTGCAAAAAGTTGTCGGGTTTCAAAGAGCGGCTGACCTGATGTTGACCGGGCGTTTGTTTCTCGGCAAGGACGCGGCCGCCTGGGGCATGGTGCTGGAAGCGCTTCCGAAGGCGGAGGTTTTGCCGCGCGCGATGGAGTATGCGCGCGGGTTTGCCGACACGGCGCCGGTCTCCGTCGGGATCACCAAGCAGCTTTTGTGGGATGGCATCGATTCAGATATGGATGTCTCGCGGGGCAAGGAAACCGAGCTGCTGGCCTGGATCGGCGAGAAGGATGATGCCAAAGAGGGCGTCATGTCGTTCGTCGAAAAGCGGGTGCCGCGGTGGACCATGTCGGCGGCGACGGATATGCCGGAGCGGTGACGGTTTTCAAATAATACGTAGAGAAAACAACAGGTTAGAGATTATCTGTCCACCATTTGGTGGTTTCGGTCAGGCCTTCATTTACCATAAAGCTGTTCTTGTCTGCGTGGTCTGTGGGGGAGACAACGATGACCTGGACGGCGCCCTTTTGTCGTGCCCAGGCCTTTGCCTCGCTTAAAAGATCACGCCCGACGCTGGCCCAGAGGGCGTCGGTCTCGAGGGCGTAATCATCGATCATGCAGGCCTTGCCGGAAATGTCATAGACCGGCGGCGCATCGATCAGGCTGGCGATCAGAAACCCGTCGGCTTTGCCGCCTTGCTCACTGATCAGTGTAAGGACATTATCCTGGTTCATCAGATGGCCGAACCAGAGCATCGAGAGCTCATCGCTCGTGCCGGCCTTGTTCCAGAATACCGGGCGCCAGGTTTGAAGGCGGCGGCGATAGGCCTCGATGAGCGTGACCATGGCGGGGAGATCGGTTTTGATGGCAGGCCTGATGGTCATGGATAGGGTTCCTTTGGCGAGGTGATGGCAGGGTGTCTACTGGGCGAGCGCGGGGGCGTCGGTGGTCTTTGGGGTGGTCTTTGCAGGCTTCTGACCGGGGCGGAATTCGGAGAGGAATTGGGGTGTGATCCGGTTTTGACAGTTTATGGGGCTCTTCGCCCGGTGCAACGGAATTTGGGCTGCTTGATTGCTGATTGCAAATGGCCGAGGGCCGTGGGAAGAAAAGAGCCAGCCCCGGATGGCAAGGATGAAGGGGACAGGGATAAAAGGAGAGCGCTATGAAATTCAATGTTGAGGTCGATTGCACACCGGAAGAAGCCAGAATCTTTCTCGGTTTGCCGGATATGAAGCCGATCCACGATGCGATGTCCGCGCATATGCAGGAGAGGATCACAGCGGCGATGTCGATGTTTGAGCCCGACGCGCTGCTCAAGACCTGGTTTCCGATGGGCGGGGCAGGGATGGAGCAATTCCAGAATGCCTTCAAGATGGCGAGTGAAGCGGCGACCGGGAAAAAGGACAAATAGCGACACCCTAACTCGTAGCCTGGATTCTAACTGAGATTCTAACAGGGATTCTAACGTAGATTCCTACCCGGATTCCCTTTTCTTGAGAGGAGAGGGCGCTCCTCGTCAATAGATCCACCACCCGGATATTGCCTGATGCACCACGACGATACCATCTTTGCGCTTTCCTCCGGCCATGGCCGAAGCGGCGTGGCCGTGGTTCGTGTCTCTGGACCCGGCACTGCAGGCTTGCTTCAAATCCTGACCGGGGCCCTGCCCGGGGCGTCAGAGATGCGGCCACGCGAGGCCGTTTTACGGGCCGTTAGAAACCCCGAAACCGGGGGCCTCATTGACCGCGGGCTGGTGCTGTTCTTCCCCGGACCGCGCAGTTTTACCGGCGAAGATGTGGCGGAATTTCATCTGCATGGCAGCCGCGCGGTTCTTGACGAGTTCTTTGAGTGTCTCGCCTCCACTGATGGCGTGAGGCCGGCGGAACCCGGGGAGTTTACCCGCCGGGCGTTTTACAATGGCAAGATGGACCTGACGGAAATCGAGGGTCTGGCTGACCTCATTGATGCGGAGACACGGGCCCAGAAGAACCAGGCGCTGGTTCAGGCAGGCGGCGCGCTGGCACACGGGTACGACCGATGGCGCGCGAGGTTGGTCAAGGCTTCGGCTCTGGTGGAGGCCGATATTGATTTTGCCGATGAGGATTTACCTCTGGATCTGTGGAACCAGGCCGGGCCTCTGATCGAAGGTGTGGCGAAGGAGATTGCCGATCATCTGACCGATGGTCATCGAGGGGAGAGACTTCGAGACGGCTATCGGGTGGCTATTCTCGGGGCGCCGAATGTTGGCAAGTCCAGCCTTATCAATCTGCTGGCGCGCCGGGATGTGGCGATTGTTTCCGACGAGCCCGGGACGACCCGGGATGTGGTCGAGGTTCACCTCGATCTTGGCGGATTTCCGGTGATTATCATGGATACGGCGGGTTTGCGGGATGGCGCCGGGGCCGTGGAATCGGAGGGTATCCGCCGCGCGCTGAAGTCTGCGGATGAAGCGGATCTCAGGATCTGGATGGCGGACAGCCGGTCGTATCCGGAGCCCGGAGAAGCCTGTGCGGCGCGCCAGGAGGGCGATCTACTGGTCTGGAACAAGGTAGATGAGGCCAGCCCGGCGGATCGTGACCTGATGGAAAAGGCTGGCGAGATGGTGATTTCCGCGAAACAGGAGATCGGGATCGGGGCTGTGATCGGATTTTTGGCTGATATCGTCAAAAGAGACCTTGGACTGTCATCGGAGGGGCGCAGACCCGAACTGCCGGGACTTACCCGGGCGCGGCATCGAATGGAGCTTGATGCGACCCTTGCCTCTCTGAATGCTCTTATTGAGCGATCGGCCGGCCCTACTAACCCTGATTCAGATCTTTTGGCAGAGGACCTCCGTCAGGCCATTCGGTCATTGGGAAGATTGACGGGCCGGGTCGATGTGGAGGAAATTCTCGATCACATTTTCCGGGATTTTTGTATCGGGAAATAGTGACCCGAGGGCCAGTTGGTAAGGGGGTCGGGTCCGGACAAAGTTGTTTCACGTGAAACATGGTAAGACCGTTAACCCTAACCGGGTAAGACCCGGGTCAATATAGTGTGACGCCCGGAGAACCTGACCAATTCGGTTGGTTTTCTTTGACTTAAGGGGGCAGAGATCCTATGAGACTCGCCAGATGAACAGGTCCAAAACATATGATGTCGTAGTGATCGGCGGGGGGCACGCGGGCTGTGATGCGGCAGCGGCTTCGGCGCGATATGGTGCCTCAACCCTGCTGCTCAATCACCGCCTTGAGACCATTGGCGAGATGTCCTGTAACCCGGCAATCGGGGGTCTGGGCAAGGGCCATCTGGTCAGGGAAATTGACGCCCTCGACGGGGTTATGGCCAGGGTTGCGGATCAATCCGGTATCCAGTTTCGGCTTCTTAACAGACGAAAAGGTCCGGCGGTTCGCGGCCCTCGCGCCCAGATTGACCGCGCCCTCTATCGGACAAATATGCAGGCCGCGCTGGCCGTCCAGGAGGGTCTCGATATCATCGCCGATCCGGCAGTGGATATCACTGTGGACAATGGTGAGGTTACCGGTGTCCTCGGGACATCGGGGACGCTCTACAAATGCAAGTCCGTAGTCCTGACCACCGGGACCTTCCTCAATGGTCTTATTCATATCGGGAAAAAGCGGATCCCGGCCGGACGGATGGGCGAGGCGCCGACCGTGAAACTGGCCGATCGCCTTTATGACAGCGGCTTTGAGATGGGCCGACTGAAGACCGGAACCCCGGCGCGGCTCGATGGGCGGACGATCAAATGGGATGGGCTTGAGCGCCAGGATGGCGACGTGCCGCCGACGCCGTTTTCTTTCCTGACCCGAGAAATCACAGTGCCTCAGGTGCCGTGTCATATCACCACCACGACCGAGGCGACCCACAGGATTGTCGCGGATAACCTTGATGTTGCGCCGGTATATTCCGGCCAGATCAATGGTGTAGGCCCACGGTATTGCCCGGCTCTGGAGGACCAGGTGGTTCGTTTTCCCGACCGGACCGGACATCAGATCTTCCTTGAACCGGAGGGGCTCAACGATCCGACGGTTTATCCAAACGGGATTTCATCGTCGCTGCCCGAGGATGTTCAAGAAGCCTTTATCCGGACGATCCCGGGGCTCGAGAATGTCACTATCCTCCAGTCCGGTTATGCCATCGAGTATGATTATATTGATCCCCGGGAGCTCTATCCGACCCTGGAGTCCAAAAAGATCAGAGGGTTTTACTTCGCGGGTCAGATCAATGGAACGACCGGATATGAAGAGGCCGCAGCCCAGGGATTGATGGCCGGGGTTAATGCTGCCATGAGATCCGGTTGCCTCGGTCGTAATCCGGATTCTCATTTTATTCTCGACCGGGCGGACGGTTATATCGGCGTGATGATCGATGATCTGGTGACCCGGGGAGTGGCTGAACCCTATCGGATGTTTACCTCGCGCGCCGAGTATCGCCTGACGCTTCGGGCCGATAATGCGGATCAACGTCTGACGCCGCTGGCAATGGGTATCGGTCTGATCTCATCTCATAGAGAATTATCGTTTAAAAACAAAGCGTTACAATTATCTGAAGCTCGGGCTGCCGCTGTGGCGGTGAACTTTACGCCGCAGGAGGCGCGGGCGGCCGGGATTAACGTTAATCTGGACGGCGTCCGGCGTACGATCTGTGATCTTCTGGCCTACCCGGATGTCGACCTGACGAGCCTTGAAAACCTTTTTATCGAGAGCAAATCGTGGTCACCGGAGGTCCGGGAGCAGATCGAAAATGATGCCCACTATCACGGTTATCTTGATCGCCAGGAGGCTGATATCAGATCTTTCCGGAAGGATGAGGGTATTGAGATCCCGTCCACTCTGGACTATCGATCGCTTTCCGGTCTGTCGAATGAGCTGGCTGAAAAACTCGAGCGACTGCGACCGATTTCTCTTGGCCAGGCGAGCCGAATTGATGGTATGACTCCCGCTGCACTCACATTGTTGCTGGCATCCATCAAGAAAAGAGGGTCATCACGAAGACAAGATGATACTCGGGCGCAAGTGGAAGCCACCGCAGATCAGGACTGAATCGTTGACTGAGAGTACGGCCGGTAGGGCCCTGAAACCTTACAGTTTTGAAGATTTTTCGAGGGAGCTGAATGTTTCACGTGAAACGCTCAGTGCCCTGAAACTCTATGGGGACCTTCTCATGGAGTGGCAGAATAAATTCAATTTGGTAAGTGCAAAGACTATTCCTGATATGTGGCATCGCCACTTTCTTGATTCGGCCCAAATTCTGAAATACGTCGGGAAAAAAGATCCGATCTGGCTTGATTTCGGGAGCGGTGCCGGATTCCCGGGTCTGGTTGTGGCGATTCTTCTTCGTGAGACAGGTGGCGGGACGGTCCATGTGGTGGAGAGCACCGGAAAGAAGGCCAGGTTTCTTCAGGAGGTGGTTGATCTGACCATTGGAACCGGGACCGGTGTCGAGGTTCATGTCCATCAGGAGCGCGTGGAAAAAATGTCTCCTTTTGTGGCCGATGTGATTTCGGCGCGGGCCTGTGCATCGCTCGACAAGCTGTTTGGGTATGGCCATCGGTTTTCCGGTCCGGAAAGTATTTTTCTCTTCCCAAAGGGCCAGGATGTAGATCAGGAATTGACTGCAGCGGCTAAATATTGGAATGTTGACCTTGATAAGTATTCCAGTGTGACCGACCCCCTCGCGGTCATACTTCGTATCAATCGCCTCTCGCGCAAGGATAACCCCAAAGATGGCAAACGTGTCCGATCTTGATTTTCCAGAATTCTCAGAAGATGCCGACAAAGGTTTGAAATCTCACGACTATGTCCAGTTCAAGCCTGAGCTCAAGGTCGGTCGGCCGCGGGTGATCGTTATGGCCAACCAGAAGGGCGGTGTCGGCAAGACGACGACGGCGATCAATCTGGGCACGGCACTGGCCGCTGTCGGCGAGCAGGTTCTCCTTATCGACCTTGATCCGCAGGGCAATGCCTCTACGGGGCTTGGAATTTCCCAGGCGCAACGGGTGCGCTCGACCTACGATGTGATGGTCAGCGATACGCCGGTCGAGGCTTGTGTGCTGGCGACCGGCATTCCGGGGCTGCACATCGTACCGGCCTCGTTTGATCTGGCGGGTGTTGAGATGGAACTTTACGATGTACGGCGGCGCTCGTACCGCATGCGCGACCAGCTTTCCCGGTTCTGTGCCGGCGGACCGGTGTGCGGCAATGATGTAAAACCGATCTCCTATGTGCTGATCGATTGCCCGCCGTCCCTCAACCTTTTGACCATCAACGCCATGAGTGCTGCTGATGCGGTTCTGGTGCCCCTGCAATGCGAATTCTTTGCCCTTGAAGGGCTGACGCAGCTGATGAAAACAGTCGAACTGGTGCGCTCCAGCCTCAACCCGCGGCTTGAGATTCAGGGTGTCGTACTGACCATGTTTGATCGCAGGAACAATCTTTGCGGCCAGGTGGCTGAAGATGTGCGTGCGCATCTCGGCGACAAGGTCTATAAAACGGTGATTCCGCGCAATGTGCGGGTTTCGGAAGCGCCGTCTTATGGAAAACCGGCCATCGTTTATGACTATAAATGCGCCGGAAGCCGGGCCTATTTAAAGCTGGCCAGCGAAATGATACGGCGGGAAAAGCAACTGAAAGCTGCTTGATTTTTCAGATGCTCAACCAAACGGTAATTATCCTGCGCTAAAAGGGTAATGATCGAACAGATTTGCAAGCGCCCGGGGAACAGGGCGCCTAACAGGGATGAACTTCAATGGCAGACGGGCAACAGAGGCTGGGTCGCGGACTTTCAGCGCTACTGGGGGATGATGCAGAAGATTATGCGTCGCTTGAGCGGGTGCGATCGGCAAGAGAGTTGCCCATTGAATTTCTCAAACCCAATCCTGATCAGCCGAGACGCACCTTTGAAGAGGGCAATCTGAAAGAACTGGCGGCCTCGATCGCCGAAAAGGGTATTCTGCAGCCTATTCTGGTCAGGCGCGCCGGTGATGAGACCAATGAATATCAGATTGTCGCCGGAGAGCGTCGCTGGCGTGCGGCGCAGATCGCCGGACTTCATAATGTGCCGGTGATCATCAAGGATCTCACCGACGCCGAGACTCTCGAGGTCGCGCTGATCGAAAATGTCCAGCGCTCGGACCTCAATCCGATTGATGAAGCGCAGGGATATCAGGCCCTGATCAAGGAGTTCCAATACACGCAGGACGAGCTTGCCAAAATTATCGGCAAGAGCCGGTCTCATATTGCAAATGCTCTCCGTCTGCTCTCCCTGCCGGAAGAAATCTTCGCCATGTTGATCGACGGCCGCCTCTCGGCGGGCCATGCGCGCACTCTGGTCGGCGCGGACAATGCTATCGACCTTGCCAGTGAAATCCTCAGTAGGGGGCTTAATGTTCGGGAGGCTGAAAATCTTGTGCGCGGCGGCGCGGCTCCCAGAACGAAAAAGAAATCTTCTCCTGTGGAGAAGGATGCCGACACGGCAGCACTTGAAGAAAACATTTCAAATGCACTGGGCCTGAAAGTCTCGATCAATTTCAAGGGTGATGCGGGAGGCAGTGTGCGTGTCGACTATACCACGCTCGAACAGCTCGATGATATTTGCCAAAAGCTCACCGGGTTCAATGGCTAGGTTTAGTGACCAGGTTCAAGAGCCAGTGTCGGGATCATTTTAGTGGCCAGGTTTGAGGCCCGGATCCGAGACAGACCCTCTTCGCCGTGATTTTTCCGTACCGCTTATGTTCCATAATCTGTGTCAG
>JAUWTJ010000055.1 GCA_030614785.1 Alphaproteobacteria bacterium
ACCCGCTCAAGGGCAAGCAACTCAACAACATTCGCGCCTCCGGCAAGGACGAGGCCGTCCGCCTCACCACGCCGCGCGTCATGTCTCTGGAACAGGCCATCGCCTATGTCCAGGACGATGAGCTCGTTGAGGTAACGCCGCAAAGCATCCGCCTGCGCAAACGCTTCCTCATTCCCCATGAGCGCAAGAAGGCTAAAGCAGAAATGATGGCGTAAGGCGCTACCCTTGACGCGGTCCCGGATGCGATGCAGCATGAAGTGCTGCAAATCAACCTGCGCGCCGACGTTGGAGAGGTAACACCATGTTCAAGCCAGCCCTGCTTCTTGTTTCGTTCTTTGCGTCTTTCCCGGCTTTTGCAGCAACACTTGAGGTCGGTCCGGACAGGGAGTTCAAGACACTGGGCGCCGCAGTCCAGGCCTCAAAGGCAAGTGACACCATCCTCGTCGACAGTGGCACCTACACAGATGACTTCATCGTCATCTCGCATCCGCTCACCATCAGCGCCATTGGCGGCAGGGCCCGGCTGCACGCCTCAAAGCTCATTCCCAATGGCAAGGGGATTATTGTCGCCAATGCAAACCTTTCGATACAGAACCTGATCTTTTCAAACGCGCATGTGCCGGACAGGAACGGCGCCGGGATTCGCCACCAAAAAGGCACGCTCGTCATTCAGGACAGCATTTTCGAATCTAATGAAAATGGTATTCTCGGCGGCAGCGATCCGGACGCCAACATCATCATTCAATCCAGCCGCTTTCTTGGCAACGGGCACGGCGATGGATATTCCCATGGTATCTATATTGGGAAGATCGCATCCCTCACCGTGCAGAACTCCCGGTTTACCGATACCAAAACCGGACATCACATAAAATCCCGGGCTCGTACAACAACCATCATTGATTGCCTTCTTGATGATGGCGCGGCGGCGTCCAGCTATGCCATCGATTTGCCCAATGGCGGGACCAATATCATTCGTGGCAACACGTTGATTCAAAATGCAAAGCCGGAGAATGACATCTTCATCTCGGTTGGCACAAAGTCTCTTCACAGCTCAAGCACATTCACCATCGAAGACAATCGGTTTATCAACTTTGCCTCTCGCGGCACGGCAGTGCGCAATGCGATGAGCGAGGCGGTTCTGATCAAGGGCAATACTTTCTTTGGCCCCCTCACCATCGTACGCGGGCCAGCAAAGCAGGAGGCCAATATCACCTTCACAAGCCAGCCCGAGAAATCCGAAATGGAAATGTCCCCATGAGCGAGATCTTCCGCCATCCTGAGCCTGTCACGCTGAGCGATGAAGACTTGCGCCTCTACGTCGATTTCATGGACGTATTGGCCGAAGCCTCCGCCGCAGTCATCAACCCGCTTTTCCGCACCAACCTGGCGATGGAAAACAAGCAGACCTATGACTTCTTCGATCCGGTCACCGAGGCCGACAAAGGTGCCGAGGCAGCTATCCGCAAACTCATCAACGAGCACTACCCCGACCACGGCATTTTCGGCGAGGAATACGGAGAAGAAATTGGCAAGAGCCCGCTCACCTGGACCATCGATCCGGTCGATGGCACCCGCGCCTTCGTGCTTGGACTGCCCAGCTGGGGCACGCTTGTCGCGCTTCACGATGGGGCCAGGCCCGTGCTGGGAATGCTGAATCAGCCCTTCATGAAGGAGTGTTTCATTGGCGCGCCACAAATCGGCCTGGCCGAACTGCGAAACGCGTCAGGCACAACGCCCCTGCACACGCGCGATTGCGGGTCCCTGTCCAATGCCAGCCTGACCAGCACACACCCGTCCATGTTCGACACAGAGCCCTTCAAGGACACCTACGAGACGCTGCGCAAAAGTGTCCGCCAGGAAGGCTTTGGTGGAGATTGCTATGCCTACGGGCTCATAGCCCTTGGCACACACGACCTGGTCGTGGAAAACACGCTTTCAGCCTACGACATTCAGGCCCTGATCCCGATCATCGAGGCCGCCGGGGGAATTGTGACCTCCTGGACCGGCGGCCCGGCTGATTTGGGCGGCGCGGTGATTGCCGCTGGCAATGCAAAGGTCCACGCCGAAGCCCTCACCATTCTCTCTCAGGCGGCTTGATCCGTCACGCGCGCCATAAAGTCATCAAAGTATGTCCAGAAGATTTCCCTCAAGGGATCGCGCTCCATCAGGATTTCGTGTTTGGCGCCGTCCACCATATAAAACTCTGCCCCGGGAATATTGACGCCAACATAACGATTGGTCACAGGGTCCACTAACCGGTCGTCCGCCGCCCCTAAAATCAGAACCGGAATACGAATACGCCGACCAAACTCCGGGCGGGCAACCACTTTGATCGACTTGAAAGCTTCATGGATCCACGCATAGGTCGCCCCGCCCTGCGCAATTTCCGGCAAAGCCCTGACAATCGCAGCCGTTCGAGCATGGCGCACCGGATCACTTGTCACGCTGTTATCCTCAAAGTCTTCGACCAGCGGGTCGTAACTGGAGGCACCCGGAATAAAGAGATCTCCGGCGCCGAAGCCAACCGCTGACTGGACAACAACCTCAGCCGTTTTTCCCCAAAACGGGGGCATGTTAAGACCGGTCATCGGTGCCGTCATGGCGATCACCTCAAAGGGCACACGGTGTTCGCCAACAAGACGCAACATAATATTGCCACCCATGGAATGCGCAAGACCATACCATGGCCCCTGCAGTTCTTTTGAATGCAGGTCAAACACAGCCTCAAAATCATCAAGGAAATCTTCAAATCTGCCGATAAAGGCCTTGGTCGGATGGTCCACTTCGCGGTGCGACAGGCCTTGTCCGCGCCAGTCCAGAACGACAACCGAAAATCCGCGCGTCAGGAGCTCACCGACAACCTCAAAATATTTCTCGATATATTCAGATTTGCCCGGCAGAACAAACATCGTGCCGCGCCCACCGTCAGGATTCGGCCAAACCGCCGTCCTGATCGGCGCTCCCCCCTTGCCCTCGACCCAGCGCACACTGCCACCTGCGGGCGCAGGATTACTATCCGTCTCAACAAAACTCATGCGTTTTTCTTGATCGCTGTGTTCGTTAGCCTGTTCGTCGATCTCTTCGCTTATCTGTTCGATGGATCTATCCTCACGCCTCGATTGTTCCTCAGTCGCCGCCTGTGTTCAAAAGCGAAGCGAGCTTGAGGGCAAGGCCCATATCGCCGATAAGGCACAGCTTGCCCTGGACAAAGGCCGTCCGACTGTCGATCCTGCCCGCCATCATATCTGCGAGCGTATCGATGTCGATCTCCACGACGCAATCTGCCTCGCTGTCGCTATTCGACACGGCACAGGGTGTCACAGTTCCATTAAGAAAAACGATACCATCATCGCCCATATCGAATTTGAGCCGCCCACCCAGCGCATCAATTCGGTTAACCGCTTCTGTAAAGGACGCCGTGATCGTTTGAAGCTTTTCGCCAGACACTGTGATGATCTCCTGCAATTGGCCCTGATACTTATAGTTAACCGACAACGCCCGTTTGGACAACGCCAATGAGGTCACGGGTGTGACAGGAAAACTGCCAGAATCACAATCCCTAAAGTCTTACTCAAATTGGGCTCTGACCTCTAACCAGGATTTAAAGTCCCCCTGCTACAAGAGGCCTCACAGGTTGTTTTAGGGAAAGTGCGAGATTTCTCCGACTTTCTGAAGGGGTATGAGTTGCGTGCGTAAAATAGTTCTATATCGCCTTGGGCTGGTCGCCATTTTCAGCGGCGGAATTGGTTTCACGGCTGTGGCAGTCGATCACAGGAGCGAGGCCATCGCGCCACAAGACCTTGAAGGCCTGAAGGGCCCTGTCCACGCCCTCGAAGAAATCAGCGCCCCGCGAGAGCAAACGCCCTCAAACTGGATTTAGACCTCTTCACTGAAAACAGGCTTTCTTTCGCCCTCCCGGCATGGCTAGATGTGTGACGAACAACAAAAGTCTCGCATAAAGGGTCATATCGCATGTCTTGGGAAAAAGAAGCCGAGGAAATTAAACGTCGCCGTGAAATGGCGAAAGTCATGGGCGGCGAAGAAGGTGTAGCGCGCCAGCACTCCTACGGAAAACTCACGATCCGCGAACGCGTCGACCTTATGGCCGATACCGGCTCCTTCAAGGAGACCGCCCCGATGGCCGGCGCTCCTATTTATGACGATGACGGCACTATGGTCGGCTATGAACCCGCCAACTACATCATTGGTCTGGGCGAGGTAAACGGGCGACGGGTTGCCATGGGCGGTGAGGACTTTACCCAGCGCGGCGGCAGCCCCAACTCGGCAGGTCTCCGAAAAAGCGTCTATTGCGAGGAAATCGCCCTCGAATACAAGATCCCCCTTATCCGTATGATGGAAGGCGGCGGCGGCTCCGTGCGCGGCTCCAGCGGCAAGGGCCGCTCCATGGGAAATCCTGCATGGGGAACCAGCCGGTTTCATTCCGTCGGCCAGGTGCTGGCGGAAGTACCCGTGTGCTGTGCCGCGCTCGGTGCCGTCGCCGGTCTGCCCGCTGCCCGCCTTGTCGCATCACATTTCTCGGTCATGACAAAGAAAAACTCCCAGGTCATTATCGGTGGGCCCAAGCTTGTCGAACGCGCTTTGGGAGAGCAGATCACCAAGGATGAACTCGGCGGACCGCAAGTCCACCTTAAAAACGGCGTCGTCGACAATCTCGCAAAAGACGAGGCAGATGCCTTTGAGCAGATCAAGACCTTCCTCTCCTACCTGCCACAAAACGTCTGGGAAGAACCGCCCGTCATCGAAACCGACGACCCTGCGGACCGCGCCGAGGAAGATCTCATTTCGATCATACCGCGTGATCGCCGCAAGCCTTTCAACATCCGCAAGCTGATTAAACTTATCGTCGATTCCGGTTCCTTTTTTGAAATGGCTCGCAAGTTCGGGCCCGGTCAGGTTGTCGGCCTGGCCCGCATCGACGGCTACCCTGTCGGTATTTTCTCTAATGACTGCCACTTCTACGCTGGCGCCATGACCGCCGAGGGGTCGCTCAAGGTCCGCCGTTTCCTTGACATGTGCAACACCTTTCACATTCCCATTGTGTCCCTCGTTGATGAACCCGGCTTCATGATTGGCCCCGACAGCGAGGCAGCCGCAACCATCCGTCATGGCACCGCCACACTCATCGCGGCGACCCAGTCGGTAGTCCCCTGGGCAAGTGTCATTATCAGAAAATCCTACGGCGTCGCCGCGGCGGTCCACTTTGGCCACAAATCCTACACCATGACCTGGCCATCCGCTGAAATGGGCGCGCTCCCCATTGAGGGCGGTGTCGCGCTTGCCTTCTCAAAGGAGATCGCCGCGGCAGAGGACCCCGATGCCAAACGCAAGGAGATCGAGGACGCCATGGCGGCGCAGCAATCGCCCTTCAGCGGAGCTGAAAATTTCTCGGTTTACGATCTGATTGATCCACGCGAGACACGCGCCAAACTTGCCGAATGGCTCGGCTGGTCCTGGCCCAAGGTGAAACTTCTGCTGGGGACCCGGGCGACGACCTACCGGCCATAAGAACAATAAGAAGAGCAAAAGGGAGAAAGCCATGAGTTGGGAGAAACACGTTGAGGAGCTGAACCATCGCAAGGCCCTTGCGCTCAAAATGGGCGGCGAGGAAAAGGTTGAACGACAACTGTCGCGCGGCAAGAAGACCGTGCGCGAGAGAATTGATGGCCTGGTTGATCCGGGAACATTCAAGGAAGTTGGCTCAATTTCCGGCTGGGCGCAATATGATGACAAGGGCAAGTTGACGGACTTCATGGCCGCCAATTTCATTTTCGGCCGCGCCAAAATCAATGGCCAGACGGTTGTTGCAACGGGTGATGATTTTACTGTGCGCGGCGGCGCAGCCGATGCGGCCATCGCCGGTAAAATGGGTGCAGCAGAAAAGTTTGCCCTCGATTATCGCCTGCCAATCGTCCGCATGATTGACGGAACCGGCGGCGGCGGGTCGGTCAAAACACTTGACGGCAGTGGCCGCACCTATATTCCGCAAAACCCCGGCTGGGAAATCGTTGTTGAAAATCTGGCAACGGTTCCGGTCGTCGCCCTGGCCCTTGGCCCCGTTGCTGGTCTTGGCTCGGCCCGTGTCGTAACTTCGCATTTCTCCGTTATGGTGAAAGAACTCTCGCAGCTCTTTATCGCCGGACCCGTGGTTGTCTCCCGCGTCGATGATGATCTGACAAAGGAGGAACTTGGCGGCTCTGACATTCATGCGCGCGCCGGCGCCGTGGATCTCGTCGTGAAAACCGAGGAAGAAGCCTTTGAGGCGGCGGCCAAGTTTCTCTCCTTCCTGCCAAACTCGGTCTATGAACTCCCGCCGCGCGCCGAACCGACAGACGATCCGGAACGCCGCGACGACTGGCTGATCGACGCGATCCCCGAAGATCGCCGCAAGGTCTACAAGATGCGCAAAATCATCAAGTTCTTGGTCGATGATGGCGACTTCATGGAGATGGGCAAGGTTTATGGCCAGTCGCTCATCACCGGCCTCTGCCGCCTCGACGGCTGGCCCGTCGCGCTCATGGCTGGCGATCCCTACCACTATGGCGGCGCATGGACCGCAGACGCATCGATCAAGGCAACCCGGTTCCTCGACCTTGCCGAGACCTTCCACTTGCCCATCGTCCATCTTGTCGACAATCCAGGCTTTCTCATCGGGCTCAAGGCCGAAACCGAAGGCACCATCAAACACGGCAGCCGAGCCCTCGCAGCGGTCTATCAGACCAACGTACCAATGTGCTCAATCATGGTACGCAAGTGCTTCGGCGTTGCAGGGGCCGCCCACACCAACCACGCCAAGGCGCGTTTCCGCTACGCCTGGCCTTCGGGAGACTGGGGCTCACTTCCCATGGAAGGCGGCATCGAAGCAGCCTTCAAGTCCGACCTTGAGGCCTCGGACGATCCCGACGCCCTGCTGAAGGAAATCCAGGACCGCATGGAAGCCGTCCGCTCGCCCTTCCGCACGGCAGAAGCTTTCCTCGTCGAGGAAATGATTGATCCACGCGACACCAGATCGCTGCTCTGCGAGTTCGCCAATCTGGCGGCACCACTCAGAACGCCGGGACCATCCGGTCTGAAATTCAGGCTTTGAAAGCGCCATGTCCCTTCGCCTGCCGCCACTTAAGACAGACCGCCTCACGGTTCGAGATTTCGCGCCAGGCGACTTCGATGTGGTTCACCGCATCCTTGATCTTGAGGGCAACTTCGACGCGCCGGCCAGTCGCGAGGATCGCCGGAACTGGTTCGACTGGTCCATCATGAACTACAACGCCTTTGCCTCTCTCTATCAACCACCCTGGGGCGAACGGGCCATAACCCTGAAAGAAACCGGCGAGATCATCGGTGTTGTTGGATACTCAACCATGTTCCATCCGCTCACTGAAATGCTTGAGGGCAAGTCTCCCGCCCAAGCCAAATGGCATCCCGAAATGGGCCTCTTCTGGGTTATAACCCCGGCGCATCAGGGCAAGGGTTATGCCTCGGAAGCCGCGCGGGTGCTCATCGACTATGCCTTTGACAACTTCAACCTGAAACGCATTGTTGCCAATACGGACTTTGATAATTTGGCTTCGCAGGGCGTCATGAAGAAATTGGGGATGACCCTGTCACGCAATGAAGACGGAGAGCCGAAGTGGTTTGAAGTGCTTGGCGTTCTGGAACAAGACTAAAATTCAATGTCACACCGGACCAGCATTGCACCACTTCGTGCTGCAAAGCATCCGGTGTGACAGTCTTGTTCGTAGTCACACCCCCGGAAACCCGAACCAGGTCTGTTTGGCTTTCGCAACCAGGTCACCGGTCGCGTCAAAGATCGCTGTCCCGGCAATCATCTTGCGCCCGTCGGTTTCAATGCGCCAACCCACAATCCGCGTTTCCTCGCCTGCCCTGAGCGACTTCAAAAACTCGACGCTCATACGGCCAAGAAGCCCCGCTCTTTCGCCATTTTCCAGAAAGGCAAAGGCACCGGGACAATCGATCGCGGCGCCAATAATCTCCGGCCCAATCATCCCGCCTTCTCCGGCAAAGCCTTCATGCGGCGTCCACAGCGCTGTGACACACCCCGCGCCCTCCACCGCCACAGGGAAAACCCGAAGCCCGTCACCGTCGCCGCGCTCAGCACCGCAGCAAAAACAAACCGGGTGAACCCCCAGCCGTTCACCCAGCGTCGAATGAAAACCCATCTTCAGGGAGTGAGACGTGGAGTGCGCCCGCCTGACCGCTTCGGCCGGGGCAGGGTCCGGCACGGTGATATCAAGCTCAGCCCGCTTCGCTGTCGCCATCACGTCGTCGCCGCTCATGAGAGCCACGCCGCCTGCATCGTCGAACTGATAGCCAAAAGGAACCCCAAGCGGCAGCGGCGCCCGCAGGGTCACTTCGATGGCACCGGCACCGATAACGTCGCCGCCTGCCAGTGCACCAGCCATATGGCCAACCACATACCCGCCGTTGCCGAGGTCCGGCGGGCCAATAAATTGTTCTGTGAGGATGAGGTGCTGGCGCATCAGCATGATCGGACTCCCTTACTTTCTTATTATTGTTGGGAAGAACTGATCACAGGAGGCGATGCCTTGCAAGTCCACACCGGTTTCAATGGCGGCTTTGAGAGATACCTGGTATGATGCACCGGACAATGCCACTGGCGGAGGAGACGGGACATGCGGATCGGTGTACTAACAGGCGGCGGCGATGTCCCGGGCCTCAATCCCTGCATCAAGGCGATCACGCGGCGCGCCAATGAACTTGGCTGGGACGTCGTGGGCTTTCGCCAAGGCTGGGCTGGCCCGCTTAATTTCAACCCCGATGATGACGAGGCGTCGCGCAAAGAGTGGCTCATGCAGCTGGGGGCCAACGAAGTGCGCGGCATCGACCGCACCGGCGGCACGATCCTGCACTCCTCGAGGACTAATCCGGGAAAGGTCCGCGAACAAGATCTGCCGGACTTCCTGAAATCACGGTTTCCGATCCCCGAAGGCAAGGATACTGTGGACTGCACGCCCCATGTGCTCAAGGTTCTTGAACATCTGGAGATCAATGCTCTCATCCCCATCGGCGGTGACGACACGCTGTCCTACGGCGCTCGTCTTCATACGGAGGGCTTCAAGGTCAACGCTGTGCCCAAGACCATGGACAATGATGTCCATGGCACTGACTATTGCATCGGTTTCTCGACCGCCGTCAGCCGCTCTGTCGAGCTGATCAATGCCCTGCGCACGCCCACCGGCTCTCATGAACGCATCGCCGTGATCGAGCTCTTTGGGCGCAACTCGGGCGAAACCGCGCTGATCAGCGGCTACCTCTCCGACGCTGACCGGGTGCTCATTCCCGAAGTCGAATTCGATGTCAAACATCTCGCCGAGCTCATCAGGGAGGACCGTGCGCGCAACCCCGCCAATTACGCCATGTGCGTTATCTCCGAAGGCGCTATAATGACGGGCGGCGACGTCCATGAAGGCGGCGAGGAAGACGCCTATGGCCACAAGAAACTCGGCGGTGTCGGAAAATCCCTCGGTGATGCCCTGAAGTCTCTGACCGGGGTCGAAATCGTCAGTCAGAACCTTGGCTATCTCATGCGCGCCGGCGGGCCGGACGCCCTCGATCTCATGGTCGCCGGAAGTTACGGCGCCATGGCGGTACAACAGCTCGCCGATGGCAACTCAGGCCTGATGATGGCGCTCTATGATGGCAATTACACCACTGTTCCCGGCGACACCTGCATCCAGGGCATCAAGCGCGTCGACGTCAAGAACCTCTATGACTCAGACGCCTACCGCCCCCGCATCGCCAGGGTAAAGGGCAAACCGATGTTTCTCTATTAGGAGATGAGGTTCATCGCCCCTTGAATACCGGTTCGCGCTTCTCGATAAAGGCTGCAACACTTTCCTTGCAGTCTTCGGTCTCCATCAGCGTTCGAATTTCCCTGATTGCCCAGGCACCTGTATCGCGCCAGTTGGGATCGAGAGTGCGGCGCAGACCGGCTTTGAGAGAGCGCACCGCAAGCGGAGGGTTGGCGGCGATTTTGGAGGCGATGGCGAAAGCTTCTTCCATGAGGTTTTCGTGCGGGACAACACGCGACACAAGGCCGATCTCCTTAGCTGTTGCCGCGTCGATAATCTCGCCGGTAAACAGCAGTTCCGCCGCCCGTTCCCGCCCAACCAGTTGAGCCAGCCGTCCAAGCCCCGGCGCATCGCAGCACAGGCCGCGTATAACAAAGAGCTCGCCAAACTTCGCCTGCTGCGACGCAACACGAATATCGGCCATCAGCGCCATCTCCATACCCCAGCCCAGCGCATAGCCATTGACCGCCGCGATAACCGGTATGTCCGTATGAAGAAGAGCGTCCGCCGCCGGGGTCAACCCGCCGGTCTTCTTCGAGCGTTCGATCGCTTCCGGCGGAGGCTTGGCGCCGCCGCCCAGGATCTGCTTGACATCATCGCCGGAACAAAATGCCTTGTCCCCCGCCCCGGTCAAAATGATCACCCGCGCCTCGCACAATCTCACCGCATCCTCGAGCGCCATATAGGTCTCATAGTTGAGCGAATTCATGGCATCGGGACGATTGAGGGTAACGAGGGCGATATTCTTCTCAACCTCGACTTTCACGACATCTTCGTCTGACATTGATATTCTCCTGTTCTTCGCAATGCGTATTTCACTTCATTCACCCCTTGAAATCAAATCCGGCATTCCCAGATTGAGGTGTACGGGTGCCGATGATCGGGCCCGTGAATTTGAACTGGCCGCGCCCCTGGGGCGGGCCACCTTTACCATATCGCTTCAATGGAGGATGTGAACATGCGCGATTTTGATTTTTCCCCCCTTTACCGTTCCACGATCGGATTTGACCGGCTGGCCCGTCTTCTGGACACAAGAGCCTCGGTTGATACCAGTGAGAGCAGCTACCCCCCCTACAATATCGAGCGTCTTGATGAAAACGACTACCGGATCACCATGGCCGTTGCCGGGTTTGATCAAAGCGAAATCAACATTGAGGCGAAAGAAAATACCCTCACGATTTCAGGCCTGAAAGTCCCTCAGAAGGAAGAAACCCAATATCTTCACCGCGGGATCGGGGCGCGCAGCTTTGATCGACGGTTTGAGCTCGCCGATCATGTGATTGTCACCGGAGCTGCCCTCAAAAACGGATTGCTCCATGTCGAGCTGGAACGCCAGATTCCCGAGGAAAAGAAACCAAGGCGGATTGAGATTGGCGCAGGAGCCGACAAAACCCGAACCCTGACCCCCAAAGCCCGTACCGGCGAACCTGCAGCGGCCTGAGGCAAGACGAGCCCTTTTGCTCCCACAAAGCGTTGCCCCCTCAGCGCACCCCCGCCCCCTGGAGACAGGGCTCGATACCCCATAAGGCTGGCAAACTGCAGAGGGCGTGCATCTTCGTGATGCACGCCTTTTCGCGGTTTCAGCTTGTAATGCCTGAAAACAGGGACGTACCGCCACAAAATCCCCTGAAATCGGCAAAAGAGAAATCCTTTGTTTACCTCGTTCGTGATGATTAGTATCCACGGGCGTCAAGGGTCGAAAAAGAGTGCGGACAATATTATGGTTAGCTGGCAAAGCCGGTTTGTAGACAAAGCCCTGCGCACAATGGTGGACCGCCATCCTGATCCCCAGGATTCCGTGGCCAAAATGCGTGCTCAGTATGCCAGAGTGGCCAGGCAGCTGTCGAAACTCGACATTGAAATTGATGTAACGCCGGTCAAAGCCGGGCGAACCAAAGCCGAATGGGTTGAGCCAGGTGAAGTTCAGCAGCACCGGGTCATTCTTTATTTGCACGGCGGCGGTTACGTCGCCGGGTCGCCCGAAACTCATCGCAGCATCGCCGCGCGACTGTGCCAGGCGTCCGCCGCTCGTGGTCTGGTCGTCGATTACCGTCTCGCCCCGGAGCACAAGTTCCCGGCTGCCGTCGAAGACGCACTGGATGCTTATCAATGGTTGATTGGTCAGGGCATTGATCCCAAGGGGATTGCCATTGCCGGAGATGGCTCTGGTGGCGGTCTGGCGATTGCCACCTGCATGGCGCTGCGCGATGCACAGGCCCCTATGCCAGCAGCCGTCGTCGCCATGTCGCCCTGGTCCGATCTGGCAATGACAAGTTGGTCTGCGCTGACCCTGCGAAAATCTGATGCCGCCCAAAGCATGACGCTTCTCGCCTTGCAAGCGCGTCACTACCTGCAAAGCAAGAACCCGACCGAGCCGCTCGCCTCGCCGCTTTACGGAGATTTCAGGGGTCTGCCGCCACATCTTGTTCACGTCGGGTCAAACGAGATCCTGCGCGACGATGCCACGCGCCTGAGCCAGAAAGCTGAAGAAGGCGGCGCGGATATGAGTGTGGAAGTCTGGGCAGGAATGCCTCATGCCTTTCAATTCTATTCGATGCTGCCGGAAGCCGAAGGATCCCTGGCTCGTCTCGGATCATTCATCAAAACAAGAACCGTCGCGACACCCTCCACACGCCGATCAGCAAAACAAGGCTGACGGGCTACGGGGATGCCCTTTAGACAACAAGCTTAAGACCCTTGCCGTGATCAAAAATGACGCGGCGAAACATCTCATGATCCCCGGTCGCACCCATAAGATCGGCATTGGTCAAATCAACGTCAACGAGATTGGAGCCCCTGAAGTCTACATAGGAAACGTCGGCATCGCGCGCCGAGACCATGCGCATGTCTGTCCCATTCATGCGAGCATAGCGCAGCGACGCATGATCCAGACAGGATTTATGGAGCCGACCCTCGCCAATGGAAAGCGGTGAGAGATTGGCCCGGTCAAGTTTGCAGCCCGACAGATCGGCGCCGCGAAAGTCAACACCGCGAAGATCAGCGCCGCGCAATGTCGTGCCCCGAAAATCCGCATTCTGAAGGTTGGCCCCCTGGAGATTAATCGCTGTCAGGTCCAGACCGCTCCATACTGACCCCGGAGCGTGGAGCGCAGTATAGAGCCCGCCAGCCAGGGATCGAATAGACCGCATATCCACATTGGCAAATTGTCCGGGAGTACCGCGCGCGCCGCCACTCTCAACCCAATCCTGATGCGCCTTGAGCTTCTCTTCGACTGCGGCGATATCGACCTTTATCATCCGTAGGTCAGATTTTTGCGAAGTATCACGAAGTGTGTCCTCCATCTTTGCCATGATAAAATTGACGTCGTTGAGCACAGCGCCGGTGAAATCAACTTCAGAGAGGTCTGCTGCCTTAAAGTTCGCTTCCGACAGATCTGCGCCCGAAAACCGTGCCGTCTTCAAATTGGCTTCCTCAAAGCTCGCCCCACGCAAGCTCGCATCGGTAAAATCCGCATGCATGGTTGGATCGCCGTCTCCCTTAATGCGCTCCAGCACGGAGCCCGACAATACAAGCGGTGGCGCAAGCGGGTTGGCGATATCGTGGTAGAGATAATTGAGTCGCCCCATAGCCGCCCGCTCGGCAATTACGCCTTCGCGCATATCGGCTTCGAAAAAGTTGGCATTGTCGCCCCGCACGCCTCTTAAACAGGCGCCGCGAAAGTCCGCTCTGACAAATGTAGCGTACCTGAGATCTGCCCCGCGCAAATCTGCTCCAAAAAACGTGGCGCTGTCGAATTTGCTGTGAGACAGGTTGGCCTTGGACAGGACCGCCCCGGAAAAATCAGCATCCCGAAAGTCCCGATTAGACAGATCAAGCCCCGAAAGATCGCAAAACGAAAAATTTGCACGCATCCCGCCAAGCTGCCCTTTGTAGAACAACCCGTGTTTCTTTACCTGCTCATCAATTTCTCTTTGAGTGCAGGTTTGATAGTCAATTTTTTCGCGTTGCTGCTTCATAAATCCATGAGGGCACAGGTAAACAATCCGTTAACAGAATATTAACGGTGATCGACACGATCTTGGTCCAAACTCTCTAAGATTAACTTAAAACAAGCCACAGAATCCGGGCTTAAAGGGATTTCAGCACCTCAAGAAATCCGTCGATTTCCGGGCTGCGCGTCTGGAATGACGTGACGAGCCGCACAAGTTGTCTGCCATTTTCAGGAGGAATGGGCCACTTGTGAAACTGCGCACCCTTTTTCACGAGCGCATCAATGACATCAAACGGCAGGGCGACAAAGATCTCATTGGCATCCACCGGCCACGATGGATCACCATATCCCGCAGTTTTTAAACCATCCGCGAGACGCCTCGCCTGTTCATTGGCGTGAGATGCAAGCTTGAGCCACAGCCCGTCCTTGAGATAAGCCTCAAACTGGGCAGCCGGGAAACGACCTTTTGAGAAAACATGCCCGGCCCTCTTTTGTCGGAATTGAAAGTCTCCGGCCATTTCGGGCTCAAAGAAGACCACCGCTTCAGAGCCCATGCCGCCATTTTTGGTGGCACCAAACGAAAGCACATCGACACCGAGCTTCCAGCTTGCCTCGGCTGGCGTCAGGCCGGATCCAACAATCGCATTTGCAAATCGTGCCCCGTCCATGTGAACAGGCATACCGCCTGCTTTGGCAAGAGCGATGAGTTCCTCCAACTCCTTCGGCGTATAAACGGTGCCAAACTCGCTCGCCTGCGTAACCGACAGTGCGCCGGGTTGAGGCCGATGCACAACACCGCGAGGGAATTTCCTGATCGCCAGCTCCAGTGCACCGGCATCAATCTTGCCGCCCGCACCGGGCAGAGGAATGATCTTGGCCCCGCCGGAAAAGAATTCCGGCGCCGCACATTCATCCACATGGATATGGGCTTCTTCATGGGCAAAAATCGTTCCGTAAGGTGGCACAAGGGCCGCAAGAGCCAGGCCATTGGCGGCGCTTCCGCTTGCAACAAAAAACGTTGCGACCTCACGCTCAAACAGATCGCTCATTGCCGCTCGGGCACGCGCACTGACCTCATCATCACCATAGGCTGCGGCCGCACCGTGATTGACATCCGCGAAGGCCGCCAGGATTTCGGGCGCGACACCGCTGGCATTATCACTGGTAAAATCCATCCGCTTCGGTCCTTCACTTCATCACAGGAGCGGTACGTTATGATATGCTTGCCGCTTGACGCAAGTACCGACTGGCTGCCAATGTTGCACCTGCTCAATTTAGGAGATGAGACAAAATGAAATATCTTCATACCATGGTGCGGGTCACCGATCTTGACGCTTCGCTGGACTTTTATTGTGACAAGCTTGGCCTCAGGGAACTCGGTCGCTATGACGACGAGGCAGGCCACTACACCAACGTTTTTCTGGCGGCACCCGGGGACGAAAAGGCGCAAGTGGAACTCACCCACAACTGGGATGAAAAGACGGTTGGCGGGGGCCGCAATTTTGGCCATTTGGCCTACGGTGTCGAGGATATCTACGCCCTCTGCCAAAGCCTCATGGACGCCGGCATCCTCATCTCGCGCCCACCGCGCGACGGGCGGATGGCATTTGTTCGCTCACCGGACGGCGTCTCTATAGAGATCCTGCAGATGGGCGGGGCTCTGGAGCCAAAAGAGCCCTGGGCCTCCATGCAAAACACCGGTGAGTGGTAGGAGACAGATGAAATGACAGGTGGCTTTCAGCGTCTTATGGCGCAATCGTTCAAATATCTTCCCGGCGGGGTTCGCAGCAAGATTGCGGGCGCCCCCGTTTTCATGGATGGGCGCACCCTTGATCCGACGTTTCAGATTTTCTGGAACCAGGGGCAGGCTCAGGCCCTTGCCGCAGGGGGCCAGGCGCCTACCGTAGAAGCGATGCGTGCAGGAATTCAATTGGGGACAGTGCTTCTGGCCAACACCCCCCGACCGATGGCGAAAACAGAAGATCGCACCATTGAGCAAGATGGACTTGAAGTTCCCATACGGATCTTTACCCCCAGAGGCGTCGGATCAAACGCACCGGTTCTTCTGTGGTTCCACCAGGGGGGCTTCGTCATTGGTGGCATTGATTGTACGGATGGAGCCGCAACGCTCATGGCAGAGGATGCCGGATGCGTTGTTGTATCTGCCGGTTACCGCCTCGCACCGGAACACAAATTCCCCGCAGCGCTCGACGACGCTGATGCTGCCTTCAAGTGGCTCGCAATCAATGGCGCGGAAATCGGAATTGACCCGGACAAGATCATGGTTGGCGGTGAAAGCGCCGGCGGGTTTCTCGCCGCCCACGTAAGCCAGAGCGCCAATAAAGACAAGTCAGGCACAGGCAAGAAACCGATCTGCCAGCTGCTTGTCTATCCCTGGCTGATCGCCAATGGTGAAACAAAATCCTATGAGACTTTTACCGATGCCTACCCGCTTGGCAGCGGTCTCATGGCATGGTTCGGGGCGCTCTGTTTTGAAGATGATGCAACAAGCAAGTCACCTGAAGCTAATCCCGGCAAGGCAGAAAACCTCGAAGGATTACCCAGAGCCTTCATACATCCGGCAGGATTTGACCCGCTGACCGATGAAGCCGAGGACTATGCAAAGAAACTTGAAGCGGCTGGTGTCAAAGTAACATTCAAGCGGTTTGACAACCTTGCCCACTCCTTCATGGGTATGGCAGGAGCGCTGCCGGCAGCAAGAACCGCGGTCGATGAAATCAGCGCTGAATTGAGGCAGTTTCTGGCGGAACTCTAGAGCACACCTGAAAAAGGTCGCCGGAACCTGGAAGCACTTGCCATAAGCCTTCCGAATTTGCAGAAAGATCCCGATTCTGCAAAGAAAAATTGACGCCAGCCACCTTTTCCGTAAAGTGGAAATTCAATTTTGGGGAGAGTACCCGGTCGCATACGCGCGGGGATGCGGCGTGAGGAGTTCTGACTTCGGCCTATGAAACACTATTCTGAATTCCTCTTCCGGCACGGACGAGCGATTGCCACCTGCCTGATCTCGGCTGGCCTTTTTGCCTGCCTTGGTCTCATCAACATCACCATAACATCTGACACACGCGTATTTTTCGCACAGGACAATCCCCACCTGATCCAGCTGGAAGCCTTTGAGCGAACCTATTCTCAGAATAACAATGTTCTGTTCGTTATTGCTGCCAGAACCGGGACAATGATGACGCAGCAAAACCTTGTGGCGCTGTCCACAGCGACGCAAGCTGCATGGCGTCTGCCACATTCGATCCGCGTTGATTCACTGACAAATTTTCCGCACATGGAAACCGTGGATGACGAGTTCCTCATTGGAGACCTTGTCTCCGACGCCGGGCAACTCACCGACGAAGATCTTCTCACGATCACGTCCGTAGCGCTGGAGGACCCGCTGCTTGTCAATCGGCTGATATCGCGGGACCTCGCAACCACCGGCATCAATATCAATTTCCAATTGCCTGCCGGAGGCTCGGACGCAATCAATGAGATCAATGCCGCGGCGCTTGTTCTTGCAAATACCATTGAAGCCGAGAACCCGAACCTTGAAGTCCATGTGACCGGCAATGTCGTTCTCATGAAGGCCTTTTCGCAAGCTGCGCTGAGAGACATTCGGTATTTGTTACCGCTTAGCCTTCTCGTTATCTTGATGGTGCTGATCCTCACGCTCCGGTCTTTAAAGGAGACGATGGTCCTTGCCGGTCTCCTCGCCTTCACGGCAGCCATTGCCACTGCCACAACCGGATGGCTCGGGCATCCGCTCAACACGGCGACCGTCGTTGCGCCCGTGATCATCATGACACTCGCTATGGCGAGTTGTATTCATGTCATCACCGGGATACATCGGCATATGCGTGGCGGGACGGATCAAACCGCATCCATCAAAGCGGCGCTGCAGGAAAATATCAAACCGATTGCGATGACCTCAATCACCACCTTTATCGGATTCTTAAGTCTCAATCTCGCAGACGCCCCGCCCTTTCACGATCTCGGCAATCTGGTCATCGTAGGTATCGCCATCAATTTTGTTTTTACATTCACCCTGCTGCCACTGGTTTTGCAGCGTATAACATTAAAAATACGCCCTGGTACCAACCTCATCAATCGAACAAATCTTGCGCGAACAATTCGTTTCAATACCTGGCCAATCCTGATCGTCGGCTCCATTCTTATTGTTATCACGACGCTTGGAATTTCGCGCCTCACACTCGACGATGATTTTATTCGGTATTTCGACGAAAGCTTTTCCTATCGGACTGCCTCTGACTTTACCGAGGCCAGGCTCACAGGTCTCAATCTCATCGAGTTTGACCTCGACAGTGGTACGGAGGATGGCATTTTTGACCCAGGCTATCAGGCCGACGTTGACAGCTTTACCAGATGGCTCCGCGCCCGTGAAAAAGTTACGAGCGTAACGTCAATTGCCGATTACACAACCCGGCTTCATAAACACCTTTCCGAAAGCGGTGAAGCTGCGATCCCGAATGATCGGACACGGATCGCCCAGTACTATCTCTTGATGGACATGGGAATGCCCGAAGGCCGCTCCCTGAGCGAGGTTATCAACACGGACCAATCCGCAAGCCGCGTTACGGCCATTCTCAGAAACGCAACGTCTGGCGATATACGCCATGTCAACGAGGCGGCCAGTCAATGGCTACGAACCAACGCACCTCAGCTGGAAACATCCGGCATCAGCATCAATGTCCTGTTCTCTTTCCTGTCGATCAACAACATCCACAGCATGATCAATGGGACAATTCTGTCTTTCGTCGCAATTTCTCTTGTCATAATGATCCTCTTGCGGAGCCCGGCGCTTGGCGCCCTTAGCCTCGTGGCAAACTCAATACCCGCCCTTGTCGGCTTTGGCCTCTGGGGGCTCTTTGTCGGGACCATCAATCTGGGTGCCAGCGTCCTGGTGGCCATGACCCTTGGCATCGTTGTCGACGATACAATTCACTACCTTGTCGCCTGGCGCGAATACCGTAAAACCGGCACGCGCACGGATGAGACATCCGCAGCAGCCCTGCAAACTGTTGGCCCCGCCATGATCATTACGACCATCACCCTCATTGCCGGCTTCTGCGTCCTGTCGCTCTCCGGCTTCGATGTCAATCGTACGCTTGGAACCTTCACCGCCATCATTATCGCCGTCGCCCTCGCCGTTGACCTTTTGATGCTGCCAGCAGTTCTCAATCTCGCCACAGGGCGCCGGAAATAAATACTGGAAATAAACCCGGGTGCTACAGGTCTGCTTTTTCTTGAGTCGAGAAGAAGAGGCGCAAGACTCGAGAGTTACCAGCACCGGTAAGCCTAGTAACGCTGCACTTTTCTCAAGTATTATAGTTAATATATTATGGAAATTTCCGTAACGCATCAAGTATAGAACGGTTTTTACTGGACTTTCCTCTTAACTTTAATACTCTATTAACCACTGTGTTGGGTCGTGTTCCGTAGCGTCAAAATGTTGGGTCAAAGTATGAAAACGTACGAAGAGTTGAGCGGTGCCGAAGGGCGCCGAATTTACTATCGACCGGAGCGGTTCTCCGTGAAAAGCCTGTTTCAGGGGCCCTTGCCGGCAACCGATATCGGCGACATACCACACAAGCTGTCAGACATCTCCCTGAGCGGGCTGGCGGCAACAAATCCGCGCACAGATCCCGCCTTCGACAACGGGGACGTCGTATCTGTACGGCTCAGGCTGCATAACACAACGATCCACGAGGGCCGCGGGAAAGTTACGCGCATAGAGCCGACTTTTGAAGGTACCAAAATCGCCCTGACATTTGTCGATGGCTACCTTGACATTCCGGTGTTGCTATCGCGCTACAAGGAACAATCTCTACACCATGAGCTCAATCGGCATCTTTATACGGATCAACACCTAATTCCGCAGAGCTATAAACTGCATTGCACGGATTTTCTTCATACCTTGCGCAAATACCGCCGCGTACTGGCGCGCTGGACGCAGGAGAATACCGGGAGGGTCAACCCGCAAAGTTCTGAGATTCTCAACATGTGCGACGAACATTTCAAGTCAGCCTGGCATCAGTTTCAGCGTGAAACCAATGACGAGATCGAAGCCATGATGTGCGACCCTGCCGCCATCGCGGCGATGAAAGCCTGGACCGAAACCCTGATCACGCCTGATCTCATGCAGGGCCCCATCTGGCGACAGTCCTATGAAAAGCCGCTTGGCTACCCGGGCGATCATCTTGTCATGAACTATGTCTACACCGGCGAGGATGAGGGTGACACACCATTTGCCAAATTCGCCCATCGTCTTGGCGTGGACGCACTTGAGTGCGTTGCCACGCGTATGAGCATGATGCAGGGGATAATTGCTCGTGAAGCGTTGAAGCACCCGGGACAAAGGACGACCATAACAAATCTTGCCTGCGGTACCGCTCAGGAAATCGTCAACATTCTGCAACAACGTGATTTGCCCGGGGCGATGAAAATTTCTCTTATCGACCAGGATGAAAAGGCCCTGACCCACGCCTATAATGCGACCTACCCTGACGTCGTAAGGCACAAGGATCAGATCAGCGTGCAGGGTTTTCACTCTTCCTTCATTGAACTTATGAAGGGCGGGGCGCTGCGCACTGTGCTCCCGGAACAGGATCTGGTCTACTCAGTAGGGCTGTTTGACTACCTCAAACACAAGCGCTCAAAAACGTTGCTTGAAAGCCTTTATGACAAGGTCAAGCCGGGCGGTCTTGTTGTTATCGGCAACCTCAAACGGTCACGTAACAGCGGGTTGTGGGCCGCCGAAATGGCTTGCGACTGGACGATGCATTATCGGACAGAAAGCGACATGCGCGCTTTGGCAAAAGACATCCCGTATGAAGATCTTGAAATCAGGACAGACCCGACGGATCGTATCTTCATGATGAGTATCAGGAAGCCGAAGGGCTAGAGACTGCCACTGACAACAACTCGTCCTCGATCCAGCGCGTTTTGGGGAGAGTCACGGACACTGTTGTGCCGATGCCAAGTTCACTTGCAATTTTGAGCGTGCCACCATGCATCTCAACGATCTTCTTGACCAGCGGAAGCCCGAGGCCGACGCCGCCGTTTTCGCGGACCATAGCACTTTCGACCTGCATGAACGGTTCAACCACAAGGTCTATCTTGTTCTCGGCAATGCCAACGCCGGTATCCTTGACGTCAATACGCACGCCGCCTTGAGATCTGCGCTCAACGCTGACATCAACAAGACCGCCGCGACCGGTAAATTTCACTGCATTTGTAATGAGGTTTATGAGCACCTGCCGCATCAACCCTTCATCCGCCCAGACAAGCATATTGATCTCAGGTTTGACGAAACCCAGACGAACGCCCTTTTTGGCAGCATCATTTCGTGACAGCCTTAACGCCCGATCAATAACCTCAACAAGATCAATATCGTCTTCCTTCATTTCCAGCGTGCCTGCCTCTGCGCGCGACAAATCAAGAATCCCGTTGATGATCCCCAGCAGGTGGCGCCCGCTATCTGCGATATCTGAAGCATATTCGTTATATTTTTCATCTCCCATGGGACCAAACATCTGCTGTTCCATAATTTCCGAGAAGCCAATGATGGCATTCAGCGGCGTGCGCAGTTCGTGGGACATGACAGCCAGAAATTCACTCTTGGCCTGGTTACCAGCCTCGGCAACACGGCTCAACTTTACTGCGCGTTTGGCTTCCTGGCGCAACAGGTATCGCTGGGCAAAGGCGCGGCGCACAAACGTCTCCTGCCAGTAGGACGTCCAGCTTGTCCACAGCACTGTAACGGTGATGAAGAACATATTGCTGATGGCAAAATCTTGCGGGATTGGATTGACCAGAATTGTCGTAGCCATATAGATAGCCAGAAGGCCTGCAGACAACGCGACCGAATACATGTAACGAAGGATCAGGAGGTTAGACGAATAGATAATGATCAGAATGAGCCCGGCATAGTAGAGGTAGCTGAAGGGTTCCGACAACACTGCTGTCATCAGAACAATGCCGCTGCCCGAAACAACAACACAGCCCACAAGAATGAATTGCAGATCTCGATAGCTGCGCCTCCAATAGGTCATGGCGATGAGCAATACGAGCAACCCGGAAATCGCAAGACGTATCCACAAAACTGTTCGCAGATCGTCGGTCAGAACGAGATAATCCAGAACCGAATACGTCAGATAGGCCAGCAGACCGACCAGCATATAGCTGCGGTTTAAAGTTGCTGACTGCGCCACATACGACTGGTGAAACTGGCGTTCGACCAGCGGATCGCGAAACTTCAGACTGAGCCAGCTGAAAGATGTATCGCGCGGCCGACCGTATAGGCGACTAATGGAACCGTTGTTCATACTCACAAAACCTGGCGACCCCGGGCATAATAAGACCTGCCAAATCTACCGCCACAATGCCTAACTTCTCATTAAGCATGACCGGAGATTCGTTCAAAAAGTGCCACGGGCGCGCGACATATCAGCTGTTCAGCCAAACTGAAGGGATCATTTTCCATAGTTCGGGAATTCTCCAAGCCTGTGTAAATGAGTTTGCAGAGTTTACTCGCGCCGGACCTCATATTATGGTCATAGGGAAACCAGCGCTTTTTGCTCAAAGCTGAAAGCCGCCGAAGAAGGACTGCGCCACATGTTGAGTACGCCGAAAGTTCCGGGGCCTCTTGCAGCCGCGATCGCCTTGAGCCTTGGCCTTGGCCTCCCTGGCCCCGCCGGCTCGGCTCTGGCGGCTGAAAAAACGACTGTATCCCGCGATGTTTCCGGATTTGACACCATTCGTCTTTCGGGCCAGTTCAATGGAACCGTGGTCGTTGGTAGTACCGAAGGACTTACGCTCACCGGCGAAGGCGACCTTGAAAAACGTTTCGTTGCGGAAGTTCGAGGTGATGAGCTACGAATTAGGCTAACACGCCAAAAGCAGCGCGGTGACACAATCACAATTGCGGTACGAGCCAGGCAGCTCAATGAATTTATCATTGAGGGCGTCGGAAAATTTGACATCAAGGGGATTGATGCGGACGAATTTGGCCTCAAGCTTCCAGGTGCCGCAAGCGTCACCATGGAAGGCAAATGCGGCGAGCTGAATATTGCTATCGCCGGAGCCGCGACAGTTACAGCAGATAAACTGATCTGCCAGCACGGCAATGTCAAAATATCCGGAACCGGAACAATTTCACTCTTTGCCTCGAAGTCGATCGACGCACGCGTTTCCGGTCTCGGCAAGATCGAAGTCTACGGCCATCCCGAAGAGATCGATCAACACATCTCCGGCCTTGGCCGCATCAAACTCAGATAAATCCGGAATACCGGAACAAGATCGGCTTACCCCAGAGCCGGCTGAAGCCGTTCCAATGCCTGTTCAAATCGGGTAGGCGATCCTGCCAGACAAAGCCTCAGGCATCCCTCGCCCCCCGGACCGAACGCCCCGCCAGGCGCCAGCCCAACGTTCGTCTCGTCAATCAACCGCAGCGCCAGAGAACGAGAGTCTTTCTCTCCCTCGACAGCAAAAAAGAGATAGAAAGCTCCCTGTGGCGGGGCCGAGGTCACGCGCGACCAGGTGGCCATTTCGCCGCAAACAAGATCTCGAACACTGCGCACTTCAGCCACCTGCTTCGCGAGAAACTCCTCCCCCTCCTCAAGCGCAACAACAGCAGCACGCTGCGAAAAAACCGGAACGCCGGAGGTGTTGTACTGCACCAGATTTTCCATCACATCACCAAGGGATTGCGGGGCAACGACCCACCCGATACGCCAGCCCGTCATCGCCCAGTTCTTGGAAAACGTGTTGACCACCAGAAGCTTTTCTTCCGGCTCCATGATTTCCAGGAAAGACGGCGCTACTTTTTGATCAAAACAAAACCGGCCATAGACCTCATCTGCGATGATCCACAAATCATACTGGCGAGCAAAGTCGCGGATCGCAACCAGCTGATCTCGCGTGAGCGTTATGCCCGTTGGATTGCCCGGTGAATTGATGAACAAGGCACGGGTTCTGGCAGTGCGTTTGGCAAACAGCGCATCAAGATCGACGCGCCACCCGTTGTCGCCAAACTGTAGGGGCGCTGCAATCGTCGTCGCTCCGGCCACCTGAACCGCACCAAATATATTGGGCCAGGCCGGCGTCAGTGCGAGGACCTCATCGCCAGCCCCGACGACACATTGAACCGCCGACATGATGGCCTGCATGCCGGAGCCTGTAACGTAAAAGTTTTCCTCACTTCGGCCAGCCCCGTAGAGCCGCTCATGGTAAGCCGCCAGTGCACTACGCAGCTCGGGGATCCCGCGCTGCCAGGTATAAAAGGTTTCGCCGTCGTCAAGGGACTGTTTGGCGGCGGCTGAAATAAAATCCGGTGTCGGCTTGTCGCCTTCCCCTGCCCAAAGAGGGATCAGACCCTCCTTGCCTCGGCCATAATTCACCACTTCCACAATGCCGCTTTCCGGCAATGTTGCAATATCCTGCCGGATTCTCCCGAGCATGGCGTCTGATCTCCGATAACTTCACGATTGAGGCCCTGAAGAAGCCTCCATCGCACAAATCAGAAGGACTTGCCAGCCCGCCCTACTCCCCGGCAGGAAGAACAGGCTGTTCAGACCAGGCCCGGCGACTGGCCCTGGCCAATCGCTTGATCGCATCCCACAGCCAGAGCCGCCCGTCTGTGAAGTCATAGCCAACCCGCATCAGTGCCGGAACCAGCAGCAGCGTGACGCTGGTCGCAAACAGAACCCCGAAGGCCAGCGAGATAACCATATTGTTGAGGAACGCGGCCTGAAGCCCCGTCATGCTCATCATCGGCAAGAGACCAATAAAGGTTGTCAGAGTTGTCAGAATGATGGGTCTGAAGCGCGACACCGCGCCCTGTCGGATCGCCTCGACATGCTCCATGCCTTCATCCTTTAACCGGTTGACATAATCAACCAGCACCAGGTTGTCATTCACCACCACTCCGGCGGCGGCAATGAACCCGAGATACGAGACAATGGAGAACGTTGCTCCGTAAATCAAATGTCCGAACACCGCACCCATAAACCCGAACGGGATTGCGGTCAAAATAATCAGCGGCTGCGTATAAGACCTGAATGCGATCGCCATGAGGGCATAGATCGCAACAACGGTCAGAAGTCCCATGCGGGCAAAGGCCGCCATGAAATCTTCCTGCTCCTGCTGGAACCCGCTGGTACCGACCGTCAAACCGGGAAATTGGCGCTCCCACTTGTCAAAATAGCTCTCGCGCAGATCTTCCATGATTTCGTCAGCCGTCATGCCGTCTTCGGTCAGCGAGGCCCAGACATAATTGTTACGCTCGCGGTGCTCCCTGCGAATATAGGCGTAGCCCGACCCGAACTCGACTTCGGCGACGGAGTCAAACGGCACTTCATGGCCGTCACGCGTACGAATACGCATATCCTTCAGGTTTTCGATGGAGCGGCGCTCCTCCAGAGGATAGCGCACCATGACCCGGACATTGTCGCGACCTCGAGGAATGCGCTGCACTTCTTCACCATAAAATCCCTGGCGCACCTGGCGAGCAACATCGCTGAGCCCCACAGTCATGCTCTCGGCATTCTCGCGCAGCTTCAAAACCATCTCCGGCGTGCCGCCCCGCTTCAGATCACCAATGTCATGGGCCCCGGCATAGGTCTCAAGCTGCGCCTTCACAGCAGCAACGCCCGCATCCAGTACTTTCGGATCGGCTGCCGAAAGCAAGATAAGAACATCCTGATAGCCGCCGTTGTTTGCAAACTGGGTGTGAAACTCAAGAACGTCAGGTAGATCACCCACCAGAGCACGCCATCGTTCGGAAAGAACCGAAATATCGAGCCCGGCCCGATCAAGGTTTTCGAAAGCAAGCACAGCAAAGATCCGATTTCCCTGAGCCCGGCTCAGAACGTCGTTCAGTATTGTTCCGGCCAGTTTGGGGTGTTCCGCATCAAGTTCACCTTGAAGAGTAAAGGTCGCGTCCTCCACCTGCCTCAGGATGGCCTCGGTTTGTTCAAAGGCAAGACCTTCAGGAACTTGAATATCGACAATGATATTATCCATGTTGAAGTTCGGCTGGAACTCACTCCTCACCCAGTTATTTTGCATCAAGGTTTGAGCGATGGCCAGGAACACGATGAAAGCAACCGTTGTTGTCTTGCGCCAGGTGATGCAAGTTTCCATAACCGGACGATACCAGGTGTGAGCTATATGTTTCAGACCATTGGCAAAGAACTGTTGGAAATTTCGAACAATAGTTGAAATATTGTTCCGTGGTTCTTCCAGCGGTTTCATGCCGGATAGATGGTGTGGCAGGAGGAGCAAACATTCAATCAGGGAAAACATCAGGGTCAAGCCAATGATAATCGGAATTGAGCCGGTTGTTTTGGCCGATTCTCCCGGCATGAAATACATCGGCACGAAGGCAATGATCGTCGTCGCCGCCGCAAAAATAACCGGCTTGCTCACGCGTTGCGCCGCAGAAATTGCCGCCTCGCGCCCGCGCAATCCCTGTTCATGGGCAAGGTGAACACTCTCGCCCACAATGATTGCATCATCAACCACGATCCCCAAAATGAGCAGGAAAGCAAAGGATGAAATCATATTGATCGAAATGGAAGTAAAGGGCAGCAGCCACAAGGTTCCCATAAACGAAACTGCTATCCCGACTGTTACCCAAAGGGCAATCTTGGGCCGCAAAAACAGGAACAATACGACAAAGACCAGCACCAGTCCCGAGCCGGCATTGAAGGCCATCGTGGACATGCGCTCACCAAACGCAGTTGACCGGTCCATCCAGGCCTCGACCGTTACACCTTCCGGCAATTCCTTGTTCTTTTGGTCCACATAGGCACGAACCCGCTTTGAAATGTCGATGATATCGGTGCCTTCATCTTCCATGATATCGACAAAGACAGCCGGCCCGCCATTGAAGCGTGAAATCAGATCCACTTCCTGAAATCCGTCAACAACGCGCGCCACATCCTTGACCAGGACGCGAGTGCCATCCTCACCGCGGAGCAAAACGATGTCTTCGAAATTTGCACCCGTATAGGCCTGACCGCGGGTCTTCAGCTCGATGTCGCCGCCCGCCGCTTTGACAGACCCTCCTGACAGACTCACAGAAGATTTCCTGACAGCCGTCGCAACATCATCAAATGTAAGACCAT
>JAUWTJ010000068.1 GCA_030614785.1 Alphaproteobacteria bacterium
CCGCTGCCGCAGTTTCGATCATTTTCGGACCGACCGCGGCGAGAATGACATCCGGTCGCCCGTAGTTTGTATCAAGCGGCGTGAACATCGGTGTCATCAAGGTGTGTTTGTAAAACTCGCCGCGAAACTGAAGCTCTTTGCCATCGTACCAGCAATCCCAGATCGCGTGCAGCGCCTCGATCATTTCTTTCATCCGCGCCGCCGGGCTCGACCAGTCCATCGAATAGCGCTTGGTAATATGCGGCTTGATCTGGGACCCGAGCCCCATCTTGAAGCGCCCTTTGGAGAACGAATTGAGATCATGACCAAGATTGGCCAGGATCATCGGGTTGCGCGCAAAGGCGACCGCGATCGAAGTCATGATATTGACCCGGGAGGTATGCTCCGCCGCCAGAACCAGCGGCAGGAACGGATCATGCGAGGTCTCAAATGTCAAAACCCCGTCATAGCCGACCTCCTCAAGCCATTTTGCCTGCTGCGCAACAGACCCAAGGTCCTGGCCCACACCGGCGTCGAGTTTCATGGCTAATCCTCCCTCTGGTTTTGTTTGAAGGTGAGCCTAGCCGCATCACACAATATTGTCATCCTCGGCAGTGCGTCAGCACTGGCCGGGGATCTTCCAACAGCTGCAGTGCGATTTTGGAGAAGATCCCCGGCCTCAGCCTTCGGCTGATCCGAGGATGACAAGTCCTTCAATTGAGCTCCACCTGGCCCGTCACCCCCACATCAGAAAGGAACGCCTCATCATGGCTGACGATCAGGATCCCTCCGTCAAAGGCCGCGAGGGCTGCAGCACCGGCGATCTGGCTGTCGAGATCAAGATGGTTGTCCGGCTCGTCAAGCAGCAGAAGCTGCGGCGGCTCGGATGAATAAAGTAGTGCAGCCAGCGCGGTCCGCATGCGCTCGCCGCCGCTCAGGTGTTCAATGCGTTTGAAGGCATCGTCTGCCCGGAAGAGGAACCGCGCCAGTGCCGCGTGGGTTTCGCCCGGCCTGGCTTCGGGGTTGATAAGTCTGAACGCATCAAAAATCGTTTCAGCGCCTTCAAGCAGCTCGGTCTTTTGATCGAGATAGGCCGTACACGAAGCAGTAACGACGGCCTTGCCGCCGAATCTGTGATCAGACTGATCGATCCTGCCGCCGATCAACTTGAGGAGCGTGGACTTGCCCGACCCGTTTGGCCCTGTCAGCGCTATTTTTTCATCGCCCCTGAGGGTCAGACAAAGATCGTGGAAGAGCATGTCGCCTTGCCTGCCATAGCCAAACGAAAAATCTTCAACACGCAGCAAACCTTGCCCTGGTTTGACACCGCAGGAGGGCAGGTCGAGGGAAAGAGTGTGATGGCGCTCAAGCCTGCCCGCCGCGTCCTTCAGCTCCTGTGCGGCTGCGCCGAGAACCTCAGCGGTCTTGCGTTGCCTCTTTCCCGCAGAAACCTCCGAGTTTGCCAGTTTTCCGTCGAGCAGTGATTTTCCGTGGCTGCCGTCGCGCCGTTGCTTCTTGCCGGTTTGGGCGCGCCGCGCTGCTTTTTCCTGTGAGGCTTGCGCTTCCTGCTTGATGTGTTTGACGCGCTTTGCTGCGCCCTGCCTGCCGCGCTCCGCCGCCTCGCGCTCCAGCGTCTTGTGCGCGAGAAAATCATCGTAACTGCCGCGGTGGCTCCTCAGCCCAAGTGAGGACAGTTCAAGCACCCGGGTCGCCGCGCGCAGCACTTGCCGATCATGGCTCACCACAAGCATGCCGCGGTCCGACTGTGCTGGCCAGGCCTTGATAAAATCAACCACAAAGGCGCGGGCCTCCGTATCAAGATGATTGGTCGGTTCATCAAGGATGAGGAAGTCGGCATCGGAAAGCTGGAGCCGTGCCAGTTCAATGCGGGTGAATTCACCGCCGCTGAGACCGGAGACCGGGCGCGTGAGATCAAGTTCCTCGAGCCCAACGGTCTCCAGTGCCGCTTCGATGTCTTGCCTGAGCGTCCAGCGATCATCGAGCCGTGCCAGATCATCTTCGCTGCCGACACCTTGCTCCAGCTTTTCCAGCGCGCGCAGTGTCTGGGCAACCCCGAGATGCTCGGCAATCGAAAACCCACCTGGCGGCGCTGACGTTTGCGGCAAATAGCCGATCCGCGAAAGACGCGTCACCTCCGCATCAGGCCAATGCTCCTCATCGACAAGAAGGCGCACGAACCGTGTCTGGCCGGTGCCATTCGGGCCGGTCAGCGCCGTGACTTCGGAAGCGAAACTGAGAGTTATCTCGGCCTCAAGGTCCGGAAAGACCGGCCATGACGAGACGTGGACAATTATATGCGCCGAGGCGCCAGGAGGGGATTGCGGCATGGAATGCCTCACAAAAGAAAGGGACTGCGAAAAGGGTTACGCGGTTCTAGCTTCTGTGGTTGGTCATTCGTGTCTCCAATAAGGGGCGTTTGCCAGACGCTCTTGAAACAGGGAAGATAGTGAACAGGGGCCGTTCCGTCAAGAAAGGTTCTCAATGGCAAGTATTCTGCCGAAGCTAAAGGCCGCGCTTGTCAACGGGTGGGGCAATTTTGAAAATGGTTTGGGCACGTTCCAAATCGTCGCTACTATCAATAGTCTGACGCACATAGGCAGAATTCCAGGCGCCTTCGCCGGTTGGTTTCTCACCACCCTCTTTCCATTTCTGTGTCGCTTCGGATGCCTGTGCGACATTGGTCTGCCGGCGGGCATACCATTCATTGAACTCGGCGACGAAGCCCGGATCTTCATTCATATCCCGTACTTCCAGCGTCGTTTCATTGAGCAGGGCCAGTGGAAACGGAAACACCCGACAGATCGCGGTCCCCGCCTCAAATCGTATTCTCCGATCCTGCTCCATCATCTGCCAACTCATTGTGAACGGAAACGGCAACCAATCGGTGCGAACAAACGCATCCAGCGCCTTTGCGCGCGGTTGGTCGTTATTGGCGGGCCCGGTCACAACCAGCCCGATATCTTTCGGTGTTCGAAAGATAAACGGCAGATACCAGGTGGCAATGCCGCAACCAAAATGGGATTGCGGCGTAAAGGGATGTTGTGATGCCGAAATTTCCAGATCCGTATTCGTGGCGCCACCATTCCATCGAATGTTGGCTCTGACGGGATTGATGATTTCCCAACCCATCGTATTGGCTGCCAATAATGGTATGCAGCGTTTGGCAAACTTTAACGGGCTGTCCTCCATCCAGTCTCGCGTTGGCGCACAGGGCCTTATGCAGGCCTCGACGTCGACATCGGCGCCGGGAAGAGTATAGGCGATCAGTTTGCCTGAGGGGACGGCTAAGGGCTTTTCAGTCATAGAACCTGGCCTGAATTTGATGTGGTCATTCACTTCTTACCTTATAGTGCTTTTGTCAGATGCTCTTCTGCCACCCGCTCTAGAAATGAAGAGGATAGGGGCGCAAGCGCGCGTCGTCAATAAGAGGCCATTTTGCGTCGCAGGGTTGACCGACAACCGACGGCGTGGCTTTGTTAACCCATGAAGACAATGCCCCTCGATCAGACAATCATCGACCGCCGCGCGGCAATCATCGCGGCGATGCGGGCGATTGTCGGCGAGGAACGCCTTATCACGTCGGATACTGCGATGCGGCCCTATGAGTCAGATGCGCTCACCGCCTATCGCCAGCTCCCGCTCATGGTTGTTCTGCCTGACAGTGTGGAAGAGGTCGCAAAGATCCTCGTCTATGCCCAAAAAGAAAACGTCAAGGTCGTGCCGCGCGGGGCGGGGACGTCGCTTTCCGGCGGCGCGCTGCCGCTGGCGGACGGGATCCTGATGTCCATGGCCAGGTTCAACGAGATCCAGAAAATCGACTATGACAATCTTTGTGTCACCGCCGGGCCGGGCGTCACCAACCTTTCGATTACTGAAGCGGTCCAGGATCGCGGCTTCTACTATGCGCCGGATCCGTCGAGCCGCATCGCCTGCACCATCGGCGGCAATGTGGCAGAGAATTCCGGCGGCATGCATTGCCTCAAATATGGTCTGACGACAAATAATATTCTCGGGCTGGAGATGGTGCTTCTGACCGGTGATGTCATCACTCTTGGTTCGGATGATTTCACCGAAGGCGGACTGGATCTTATGGGCCTCGTGACAGGCTCTGAAGGCATGCTCGGCGTCGTCACTTCGGTCACCGTGCGCATCCTGCCCGCGCCGCCTGAGGCCATCACCATGCTGGTCGGCTTCCCTTCTGTTGAAGCCGCAGGGGAGACCGTCGCCGGGATCATGCGGCGGGGGCTCATTCCGGGCGCCATGGAAATGATGGACAGGCTCGCGGTCAAGGCGACTGAGGCCTTTGTCGCCTCGGGCTATCCGCTTGATGCCGAGGCCGTGCTCATTATCGAGCTTGATGGAACGCGCGAAGAGATCAAAAGCGCGACAGCCCTTGTAAAAAAAGTTGCATCAGGCTTTGGCGCTTCCTCCATTGTGGTCAGCACAAGCGAGGAAGAGCGTCTCGCCATGTGGCAGGGGCGCATGTCCGCCTTCCCCGCAGTGGGACGGCTCGCACCCGACTATTATTGCATGGACGGGACAATCCCGCGCGGCAAGCTGCCCGAGGTCCTCACTGCCATGTCGCAAATGTCTCGCGACTTCGGGCTTGAAGTCGCCAATGTCTTTCATGCCGGTGACGGCAATCTCCATCCCCTCATTCTCTATGATGCCAATGAGCCGGGCCAGCTCGAAAGGGCGGAGACCTTCGGCGAGGAAATCCTCAAGCTTTGCGTTCGCGTCGGTGGTGTCCTCACCGGCGAACACGGTGTCGGTATCGAAAAGCGCGATCTCATGTCGGAGATGTTCACCGAAACCGATCTTAATGTACAGCAACGCGTCAAATGCGCCTTTGATCCGGACGGGCTGCTTAACCCCGGCAAGGTCTTCCCGACGCTGCACCGCTGCGCCGAGCTTGGCCGCGTCCATATCCACAGCGCTGACGGCGCGCGCTTCCCAAATCTTCCGAGGTATTGAAAATATGCCAATGGAGGAAAAGTCGTTTCATCCGAGATCGGAAGAAGAGGTTGAGGAGGTCGTCAAATGGGTGCTCGCCACGAAGACGCCGCTCGAAATTCTCGGGAGCGGAACGAAGCGGGGCATCGGACATCAGGTTGAGGCAGGTGCGAGGCTGCACATGGAGCGCCTCACGGGCATTATAGCCTGCGAGCCCGGCGAACTCGTCCTTTCCGCGTGGGCCGGAACGCCGATGGAAGAGATTGAAGCGGCTCTTGCCGCAGAAGGGCAACATCTGGCCTTTGAACCCCCGGATTACTCGCAAGTCCTTGGCTCACAAGACTGTGGCACGGATGGTGGCACCCACGGCGGCACTTTTGGCGGAGCCATCGCAGCGGGCCTTTCGGGTCCACGGCGTCTCATCGCAGGAGGTGCGCGCGACCATGTGCTGGGTTTGACCGGGGTAACCGGGCGCGGCGAGACGTTCAAGATCGGCGGGCGTGTCGTCAAGAATGTGACCGGTTATGACCTATCAAAACTCCTCACCGGGTCCTTCGGGACGCTTGCCGCGATGACCAGGGTGACAGTGAAGGTCCTGCCGCGCCCCGAGGCTATACGAACGCTTGAGGTGAGCGGTTTGGCAAGAGAGGCGGGACTTGATCTCTTGCGCCGCGCCGCTGCTTCGCCTTTCAGCGTGACAGGCGCGGCGTTTGTTGATGAAAGGGCGGCCGGTTCTTCAGGATGTTTCCTGCGGCTTGAAGGACGCGCAGATGAGATCGATGTACGGCTGAACACTATGCAGGCGCCTTTGAGCGTCGAGGGGGCGGCCATTGGGAGTAAGGCATCGGGGGACCTTTGGCAGGGCGTGCGCGATCTGCCTGCCTGGTCGGCCATGGACATCATCTGGCGGATAAATCTGCCGCGCGCCAGGGCGGCTGAGGTCGCAAGCCGCGTTGATGCCGAAGTGGGCGGCGACATGTTCTTCGACTGGGCTGGCGCGCGGCTCTGGCTCGCTTTGAAAGGCGAGGGTACGGCAAACCATGAGGCAATCAGAAAGATCGCTGAGGCCGCAGGTGGCAAGGCCATGCTGTTCAAGGCTCCGGGTGATCTGAAATCCGAAACACCGGTCTTTCATCCTGAACCGGATGCGCTTGCCACTCTGACCGCCCGCGTCCGCGATGCCTTTGATCCGCAGCGGATACTCAATCCCGGCCGCATGGGGGAGCGCTGAACCATGCAGACCAGTTTCACAGACGAGCAGCGCCAGGATCCCGATATTCGCCTCGCCGAGTCTATCCTTCGCAAATGCGTTCACTGCGGCTTTTGTCTGGCGACCTGTCCGACTTACCTTGTTGGCGGCGATGAACGCGATAGCCCGCGCGGCCGCATTTACCTGATGAAGGAGTACTTTGAATCAGGGGCGGGCGCAAAGGATGTGCAGACCCATCTCGATCGCTGCCTGACCTGCGGGTCGTGCGAGACCACCTGTCCCTCGGGGGTTGATTATCTGCATCTGGCCGATCTTGGGCGCACGCGCCTTGCTGATGCAGGTGTCAGGGCGCGCCGTGTCAGATGGATGCGAAAGGCTCTCCTGGCGCTCCTGACAAGGGAGTGGATGTTTCGCGCAGGCCTGGCGCTCGGGCGTTGGACGAGGCGGCTTCATGGCAACTTGCCCAGGCGGATTAAAACCATGACGCAGCTTTTGCCCGAGACGCGCTCCCGCCCCGTGAAAGTGCCAGCGATCAACGAGGCGCAGGGTCCGCACAAAATGCGCGTCATTCTTCATTTGGGATGTGTTCAAAAAACCCTCAAGCCCGGGATCAATGAAGCCACCGTTCGCGTGCTCACGAGACTGGGGTGCGAGGTCGTAACACTAAAGAATTTTGGTTGCTGCGGAGCGCTGGCCGACCATCTGGGAGAAAACAAACGTGCAAGGAAAGAAGCCCGGCGCAATATCAAGGCGATCCTTGAAGCTTCGGGGGATGGCTTCGATGCTATTGTCTCAAACGCTTCGGGCTGCGGTATTGCCCTCAAGGATTATGGTCATCTGTTTCGCGCCGACGAGGATGTGAAAGCGGACGCCGAAAAGATCGCCGAACAGACTCTTGATGTCTCCGAACTCCTCGAGAGACTTGAGCTTGGAAAGCCGCATCCGGACCGTGGGATACGTGTCGCCTATCAGGCCTCGTGCACGCTCAATCATGGTCAAAGAGTGCATGAGGTTCCCAAGGCGCTCCTGCGGCATTTCGGCTATGAGGTCGTCGAGCCGAAGGACCCTCACCTGTGTTGTGGGTTTGCCGGTACTTATTCCATTCTGGAGCCGGCGCGGTCAAACGAGTTCAGAACCCGCAAGGCAAAAAATCTGGAGGTGCTGGGCGCCGATGTTGTGGCATCGGGAAATATCGGCTGCATCACGGGGCTTGGCTCAGCGATGGATGTGCCGGTGCTGCATATGATCGAACTCATTGATCAGGCGATGGCAGATTTACCCGAACACAAGCAGTGAAATCGCCAGCGCCAGCAGCGCGACTAAAACGCCGATGAAAATCGTTTTCGTTTCCAGCGGGACCATCCTCAAGCCGGATCCGGCGCGACACGAACCATCCGCTTGCCCCGGTTTTCACCGGCGAGAAGTCCGACAAGCCCTTGAGGTGCACTCTCAAGACCGTCGAGAATATCCTCGATCACCTTGATCTTGCCTGTTGCCGCCCAGGCCAACATTTGCTTTTCGGCTTCAGCATCTTTGGCTGCAAAGTCCGAGACAATGAAGCCTTCCATGCGCAGACGCTTGACTACCACGAGACCGGGAAGTCCGCGCGGTGAGGAAAGCTCACTGGTATTATATTGCGAGACAGCGCCGCAACACACGATCCGTCCCTTCATATTCATCTGAAAGAGATTGGCCTCAAGGATCGCGCCCCCGGTGTTGTCGAAATAGATGTCAATACCATCCGGGCAGGCCGCCTTGAGTTCCCGGAAGAAATCTGGCGACTTGTAATCCACCGCCGCGTCAAATCCGAGTTCGTCCACGAGCCACTCACATTTCTCCGGTCCACCAGCGATCCCGACAGCGCGGCACCCCAGCGCCTTGGCAATCGGGCCGACATAGGAGCCAACGCTGCCTGCCGCCGCTGACACAACGACCGTCTCGCCAGCCTTTGGTTGTCCAACCTCGATAAGCCCGTGATAGGCCGTCTTTCCGGCCACGCCCAGAACCGAAAGCAGGTTGGAGAGCGGGCGGTAGTCCGGCAGGCGGTGCACTTTTCCCGCCGGAACTGATGCAAATTCCTGCCAGCCGGTTTCGGCCATGACGAGGTCGCCGGGTTTGAAACCGTCGGCCCTTGACTCCACGACTTCCGCGATGGTGCCCCCGGCCATAACCTCGCCCGCATTGACCGCATCGCGGTAGGTCGCCCCTTGCATCCACGCCCGGTTGGCCGCATCGAGCGAAAGCAGGATCGACCGGACCAACACTTCGCCGATTTGTACCTCCGGCATCTGACCATCGCGGGTTTGAAAGTGCGACGTTAAAAGTGCCTCGTCGGGACGCTCGACAAGGAGTATTTGCTTGTTTCCAGGCATGGTGAGATCTCCCGGGGAGAAAGGTTTAGTCAAATACCCCGTTAGTCAAAAACAATGACGCTGCGGGCGGTTTCACCGGTCTTCAGTTCCTCAAACGCTTCGTTGATTTGCTCGAGCTTGATGGTTTGCGAAATCATGTCGTCGAGCTTGAGTTTGCCTTGCATGTAGAACTCGACATAGTTCGGCATATCGACGCGGAAGCGGTTGGAGCCCATGAAGGAGCCTTGCATCTTCTTTTCCTGCAGGAAGAACTGAAAGCCCGGGAACTCTACTTGAACGCCGATCTGGATCATGCCGATGGCGGTCGCCGTTCCGCCGCGCTTCAACATGGCAAAGCTCTGCTCAACCGTTTGTTTGACACCCACGGCTTCAAACGAATATTGAACGCCGCCGCCGGTCATTTCAATCACCTGGGCAACCGGATCGCCGTCGCTGGCATTGACCACATCTGTCGCACCAAACTGTTTTGCCAGGTTGAGCTTGGAACCCTGCATATCGATGGCAATAATACGGCTCGCCCCGGCAATCGCCGCGCCGTTGATTACCGAAAGGCCAACCCCGCCGCAGCCAATCACAGCAACTGTGGAGCCGACTTCGATCTTCGCGGTATTGTGAACACAGCCAACGCCGGTCGTCACACCGCAGCCAAGCAGTGCGGCTTGCGGGAATGGCATGTCGTCGCGAACTTTCACCAGCGCATGTTCATGAACCAACATTTTTTCGGCAAAAGAAGAAAGGTTCAACGCCTGGTGAACGAGCTCGCCATTTTGCGAAAGCCGAGGAGCCTCATCTTTCCCGCGTTTGAGCTCCGGAGCCTGGCAAAGCGACATGCGCCCGGTCAGGCAAAATTCGCACTCGCCGCAGAAGGGTGACAGGCACGTTATAACATGGTCACCCGGCTTGACGTAAGTGACGGAAGACCCCACAGCCTCGACCACCCCGGAAGCTTCATGCCCCAGAATTGTCGGAGTGGGATGCGGAAAATTGCCTTCGATGAAATGTAGATCCGAGTGACACAGGCCAACGGCCTTGGTCTTGATCAGAACCTCGCGCGGGCCGGGCGCGTCAATATCGACATCTTCGATGCTCAAAGGTTTGCCTGGACCGTGGAAAACTGCGGCTTTCATGTGTTCACTCCCTGTTTGTCTTATGATTTTCCGCATCTTGCGGCGACAGCGCCCGAGTGTCAATTGGAGTCCGGCGCCGGACCGAAAACGAACGTTTCGCGCCCTGTCCCTGTGTGCTAGGCCTGTGACAAGACTGGCTGCAAAGGAGCGTCCAAATGATCCTCACCGAAGAACAGGAAATGATCCGCGACATGGCGGCGCGGTTCTCTCAGGAGCGCCTCGCGCCCAATGCTGCGGCCTGGGAAGATGCCAAAGGTTACCCCCGCGAGATCTTCGACGAGATGGCAAAGCTCGGTTTTATGGGCATGACCCTGGACGCGGAGTGGGGCGGCTCGAAGACAGATTTTATCGCCTATGCCCTCGCCCTCATTGAAATCGCCAAAGGCGACGGCGGGCTTTCAACCGTGCTCAGTGTCCATAATTCCATGACCGCGCTGATCATTGCCAATAATGGCACCGGGGATCAGAAAAAACGCTTCCTGCCGAAGCTGGCCGACGGCACATGGATCGGCGGCTTCGCGCTCACCGAGCCCCACGCAGGATCTGACGCTTCAAGCCTCAAGGTGAGGGCGCGCAAGCAGGGCGACACATATGTGCTCAGCGGCACCAAACAGTTCATTACTTCGGGCGAGATCGCCGGGCTGATGATTGTCTTTGCCGTCACCGATCCGGAGGCAGGCTCGCGCGGTATCTCCGCCTTTGTGATCGAAACGGACACAAAAGGCTACACCATCACCGGCAAGGAAGAAAAGCTCGGCCAGAAGGCGTCAGACACCTGCGCCATCACCTTCGAGGATATGGTCATTCCCGCCGCCAACCTTCTCGGCAAGGAAGGCGAGGGCTACAAGCTCGCGCTCTCGGGCCTTGAGACCGGCAGGATCGGGATTGCCGCCCAGTCCGTCGGCATGGCCGAGGCAGCGCTCGATTGCGCGATATCTTACGCAAAGGAACGTCATAGCTTTGGTCAGGAGATTTTCCAGCATCAGGCCGTTGGCTTCCGTCTTGCCGATATGGCGACAAAACTCGAGGCCAGCCGCCAGATGGTGCTCCACGCCGCCGCCCTGAAGGACGCAGGTCAGCCCTGCCTCAAGGAAGCCTGCATGGCAAAGCTGTTTGCCTCCGAAGCCGCCGAGGAAATTTGCTCCGCTGCCATTCAAACCCTTGGCGGCTACGGTTATCTGAAAGACTTCCCCGTCGAGCGCATTTACCGCGACGTGCGTGTCTGTCAGATCTATGAAGGCACGTCAGACATCCAGAAGATCATCATCACACGAAATATGTGAGGCACTCCATGACCATCCCATCCCTCAACTTCAATCACGGCGAAGACATCGACATGCTGCGCGAAACCCTCGCGCGCTTTACCGCAGATGAACTGACGCCGCGCGCCGGTGAGATTGACGCAACAAATGAATTCCCTTCGGATGTCTGGAAGAAGCTTGGCGATCTCGGTGTGCTGGGGGTTACCGCGCCGGAAGAATTTGGCGGCGCAGGCCTTGGCTATCTTGCTCATGTCGTCGCCATGGAAGAAATCTCGCGCGGGTCAGCCTCTGTCGGTCTTTCCTACGGGGCGCACTCCAACTTGTGCATCAACCAGATCACGCGCAATGCCAGCCAGGCACAAAAAGAGCGCTTCCTGCCCAAGCTGATCTCCGGCGATTTCGTCGGCGCGCTGGCCATGAGCGAACCGGGCGCAGGCTCCGATGTTGTTTCCATGAAACTCAAAGCCGAGAAAAAAGGCGAGCGCTATATCCTCAACGGCAACAAGATGTGGATCACCAATGGCCCCGACGCCGACGTGCTCCTCGTCTATGCCAAAACAGATCCGGCTGCGGGCTCGCGCGGTATTACGGCCTTCCTCATTGAAAAAGGCATGAAGGGTTTTTCTACCGCCCAGAAGCTCGACAAGCTCGGCATGCGCGGCTCCAACACCTGCGAGCTGGTTTTTGAAGATTGCGAAGTGCCGGTCGAAAACGTCGTCGGCGAGGAGGGCCAGGGCGTGCGCATCCTGATGTCCGGCCTCGACTATGAGCGCGTCGTCCTCTCGGGTGGCCCGCTCGGCATAATGTCGGCTTGCATGGATGCGGTCGTGCCCTACGTGCATGAGCGCGAACAGTTCAGCGCCCCCATCGGAACCTTCCAGCTGATGCAGGGCAAGCTCGCCGACATGTATTCCACCTGGGGCGCGTGCCGCGCCTATGTCTACGCGGTGGCCCAGTCCTGTGATCGCGGCGAAACCACCCGCAAGGACGCGGCGGGCTGCATTCTTTATTCAGCGGAGAAAGCCACGTGGATGGCCCTCGAAGCCATCCAGGCCCTCGGAGGCAACGGCTATATCAACGACTACCCCACAGGCCGCCTCCTGCGCGACGCCAAACTTTATGAGATTGGTGCGGGCACGTCAGAGATACGCCGCATGCTGATCGGACGGGAATTGTTTAACGAGACAGGGTAAGGTTCCCAACAAGTCAGAAGAGGTAGTGAAAATGGTATCAATTTCTTTGTATAAGCGTATGTTTCTGGTCTTTGGAGTAGTGTGGCTTTGTGTCTCGACTGCAGTGCCAACCGCTGTGGCACAAGATCTGGAAGGACAACTGGACCTTCTGGCCCTCTGGCTGCCAGGCACTTACACAAATACAGAGCAGCTCAAGACTCAAGAACATGTCGAGGGTGAGAAAAAGGCATTTCGCATGAATCTGGTTGTTCAACCTGTGAATGTGGACGGATTGCCTGGAACCAGTCTGTTGTTTTTGATCGACAGTGACGACGATAGGCTTTCGCGATTGTCGCGCTATGTTGTGAACTTTGTCCGATCGATCGATGAAGCTTTGATTGAGCCTAAAGGGCCAAAGGTTCCGAGCCGGACCGACCGACCTCGAAGAGAGGGCGTGTTGACTAGGGTCTTTTTGTGGGAGCCAGATGCTATGGAAGAAGTCCCGGACAGCGTCGACCAAAGTACTTTGACAGAGCACAACCCTTCCTGCCGTCCCAACGTGATCTATGACTCAGGTGAATTTCAGTCAAATTGGAATACGACCGCGTGTTTTCACCACACGGTGCCCACCCTTCTTATGCAGCGGCTGGATGAGAACAGCATGGTTTTGTGGAATATGATGACCGGGCCTCGTTTTGAACTTATAAAGTCATCGAGGTAGGTTCTTCTTAATTGAGTACAGGTTTGTCCGAATTTTCTAACAGCGTTTGACTGTCGACGTGCAGCGATACACACCTCTGCGCGTTCTGTGTTTTCGGCCAGGTTATTTTTCTTCAGAAATCCGTCGCATACTGATTGGCCGGGAACTGCCCAAAGAGATGGGTTGACGATGAGGGGCGATGTTGCCCCGTTCCGAGAATGCCTAGAGTCCGGTCCCTCACCCGTCAGGCTACGCCTGCCACCCTCTCCCGGAGGGAGAGGGACTAGTGAGAAGTGGCTAAATCATCTCATAAGCTGGCAGCGTCAGGAAATCACCGAACTCTTCTGACGTCGTCATATCCGAGAACAGCTTCGCCGCTTCGGTAAACCGCCCTGCAGCAAAAATCTCTGCGCCGATCTCTGCCTTCACCGCTTCAATCTCCTCGGCCAAAAACATCTCGAAGAGCTCTTGCGTCACGACCCGGCCATTCGACAGCGAAACCCCGTGGCGGATCCATTGCCAGATCGAGGCGCGGGAAATCTCGGCCGTTGCGGCGTCTTCCATGAGGCCGTAGATCGGCACGCAGCCGTTGCCGGAAATCCACGCTTCGATATATTGCAGCGCCACGCGAATGTTGTGGCGCATGCCGGTTTCTGTGCGATCCCCTGTCGAGGGTTCAAGCAGGTTGGCGGCGGTGACCGGTGCGTCACCCTCGCGCATGACGTCAAGTTGATTGGGCCGTTTGCCGAGCGCCTTGTTGAAGATCGGATTGACAATCTCGGCCAGCCCTGGATGAGCCACCCACGTGCCGTCGTGACCGTTGGCGGCCTCGCGGGTCTTGTCGTCTGTCACCTTCTGGCGCACCACCGCATTCTGCTCCTCATCCTTTGAAGGGATAAACGCCGACATGCCGCCCATGGCCATGGCGCCGCGCTTGTGGCAGGTCTTGATCAACAGGCGCGAATAGGCATCAAGAAAAGGCTGGTCCATGGTGACGGCCTGGCGGTCCGGCAGGATGCGGTCCGCATGGGTCTTCAGCGTCTTGATATAGCTGAAGATATAATCCCAGCGCCCGCAATTCAGCGCCACCACATGGTCGCGCAGCTCATAGAGGATTTCTTCCATCTCGAAGGCCGCAGGCAGCGTCTCGATCAGGAAGGTCGCCTTGATCGTCCCGACATCAAGTCCGGCGTCCTGTTCTGCTGCAGTAAAGACATCGTTCCACCAGCGCGCCTCAAGATGGCTCTGGATCTTCGGCACATAAAAGTAGGGCCCGGAACCCTTGTTCAGAAGCGCGTGGGCATTGTGATGAAAATAAAGCCCGAAGTCGAGCAGGCAGCCGGGAATCGGCTTGCCATCCATCAGCACATGTTTCTCCGGCAGATGCAGGCCGCGTACCCTTGCAATGAGGATAGAAGGATCATCGCCCACCTCATAGGTTTTATCGCGCGCTTCATCTTTGAAGGAAAGTTTGCCGCGCACCGCGTCGCGCAAATTGATCTGACCTTCAATCAGATTGTCCCACGTCGGCGTGGTCGCATCTTCAAAGTCAGCCATGAAGACCTTCACATCCGCATTGAGCGCATTGATGATCATCTTGCGGTCGACGGGCCCGGTAATCTCGACACGTCGATCAAGCAGATCTTCGGGGATGCCCTTGATCGTCCAGTCGCCATCGCGGACGCGCTCGGTTTCCGGCAGGAAATTCGGCATATCGCCCGCGTCCCATCTTACCTGCTTCTCGCGCCGCATGGCCTGCAGGGTGTCGAGCTGTGAGGCAAAAGACCTCACCAGCCTGCCGACGAAATGCAGCGCGTCGTGATTGAGCACGTCTGTGTAACCAGGCCTCAGCTCGCCTGTGACCTCAAGGCCGCCAACGGTAACGCTCATCCTATTCTCCTGCTTGAAGGCTGGCAGCCTTGATGCCCGCAAAGGCGCACGCTTCATCGCGGTCCGGCAGGTCGCCGGAGACCCCGATAGCGCCGAGGGTCGCTCCTTTGTCATCAAGGATACGCACGCCGCCAGGCGATGTAATGACCTTGCCGCCAGTCATGGCCATGAGTGATTGAACAAAGGCAGGGCGCGCCTCGGCGACCTCGGCAATCTTGCGTGATGATGTTCCCATCCCCAGAGCGCATTGCGCCTTGCCATCGGCAATGCCGATCCGCCAGTGGGTCGCGCCGTCCTGGCGATGTGCTGCAATCATGTTGCCACCGGCATCGATAACCACGAAGGCCATCGGCGCATAGCCTTCGTCTTCGGCAAGTTTGCCCGCATTGGCGAGGATCTTCCTTGTCGCTTCAAGATTAAGAGAGCTCATTACATTCCCCATTTGTTGCTCATGGCCAGAACCGGTTCTTCCCGCGTGATAAATTCAAGCAGCACGGGGCGGCCTTTTTCGGTTTGCTCGATACCGCGCGCAAGGGCCGCGCGAACATCGGACGCTTTGTCTATTTTCTCCGTATACCCGCCGAGCGCTGCCGCGATCTCGGCATACTGGCCGCCGAGTTTATTGGATGAAAAGTTCTCAACCGCATCAGGCATATAGGCCCCATAACCGCCCATGACGCCGTTGTTGAGCAGGACCGTCATGATCGGCAGGTTGGCCCGTGTCGCGGTTTCAAAATCCATCCCCGACATGCCAAAGCCTGCATCGCCGACAAAGTTGACGCTGAGCCAGTCCGGCCGCGCCAGTTTTGCACCCAGCGCCATGCCAAGGCTCGAACCCAGATGCGTAGACTTGCCCCAGGCCAGGTAGCCGCGCGGGTTGGTTGCTTCATAGAACGGAATGATCTGGTCGCGCGGGTTGCCTGCATCGTGAGTGACAACAGACTTTGACTTGTCGAAGAGTGTGTTCATCTCGTTGATGATGCGGTAGGGCGAAATCGGCCCGTCATCGCCGCAGTTAAGCCGCTCGCCCCATTCTTCAAGGAATTCGGCCTTGAGCTTTGCGATCTCGTTGATGGTATCGGTGGCTTTCTCGCGCCCGCCGTCACCAAGCCTTTCCTTTGCCAACCTGATGAGCTGGCCGAGAACCAGCTTGGCGTCGCCAATCGCACCGCAGGAGATCGGGCGGCACTTGCCAACGTCGGCTGGCTCATTGGTGATCTGTCCGAGTGTCTTGCCCTCGGGCATACGCGCCGAAAAATCGTTGATCGTAAAGCTTGTCCCGATCCCGAGAATAAAATCGGCCTCATTGGCAAAATGACCGGCGGCCTTTGTGATGGTTCGCCCGCCTGTTCCCAGAGCCAGCTCGTGGGTTTCAGGGAATGCGCTCTTGCCAAGCAGCGTTGTCATGACCGGGATCTGCAGAAGCTCGGCGAAGGCGAGGAGTTCTTCCCAGGCTTCGGCATAGAGAACGCCGTGACCGGCTACAATGACGGGACGCTTTGCCCCGAGCAGCGCATCAAGGGTTTCGGCAACGTCGGTCTCATCGGCCATCGATCTGTGACGCCTGGGCGATTGGTAGTCAGGCTCGTCGCCGGGATATTTGCCCCACATAATCTCGGCGGCTGTTTCGAGCAGCACCGGACCGCCCTTGCCGTTTTTGAGCGCCGCAAAGGCAACTTCCAGATTTCGGGTGATGGTCAACGGGTCATTGATAAGCCCGGCCTTCTTGGTGATGTCCCGGAAGGAGCGCGACGCCATAAATTGTGGGTCATAGTTCTGCATGGCCTGGGAATGGGCGCCCGGAAGAATAAGGATCGGCGTGTTGTCGCCGTAAGCCTGAGCCACTGCGGCAAAGCTGGCTTCAATGCCCGGCCCATCCTGCACGGCCACAACGCCGAATTTCCGGCCATTGTTCATGCGCGTATAGGCGTCCGCCATATTGATCGCGACCCGCTCGGTCCGGGCGATGATCGGGCGCACCTGGTGGCTTGCTGCCGAGTTGAAAAGCCGGTTTTGCGGGAACCCGGCGATGAACTCGACGCCTTCCTGTTGCAGAATTCGGATAATGACGTCAGTGCTGCTCATGGGAATCCCCTTTGCCCAACTTGAGTGAGTCTATGATTTTGGCAGACTATAGCGCCGTTTAGAGTGCGATGCAGTAAACAATCCGAATCAACCAGGGCGACCTCATCATAGAACGTGGACAGTCGCCGCGCAGTTTCCTAAGTTAAGAGAAAAGCGCTGAACGAAAAGCGCACAAAGGGAGGAAACTATGGGTTACAGCCTTGGAGATGTATTGGATGGTGTGGCGACGGCAGTGGATCCTGCGGCCCCGGCTCTTATCCATAATGACCGCACCGTAACCTGGGGCGAGTTCGACAAGCGCAGCAATAATCTTGCGCGCGAAATTCTGGCCCGCGGCATCGAGACCGGCGACAAGAACGCTGTCTATATGCGTAATTGCCCGGAATATTGCGAGGCCATTTCAGCCGCTTTCAAAAGCCGCACGGTGCATCTCAATGTCAATTTCCGTTATACGCCCGAAGAGCTGATCTACATTTTTGATAATTCCGATGCCACGGTGGTTTTCTTCTCAACCGAATTTGCCCCGCAAATGGAAGAACTGCGCCCCAAGCTCTCCAAGGTGAAACTCTACATCGAAGTAACACCGGAAGGAGCGGCACCGAGCCTTGAAGGGGCGCTCTCTCACGAAGAGCTTGCCACATCCGGCGATGGCGCACCGCTCGGCATTGAGCGCTCCGGTGACGATCTCTTCTTCCTTTATACGGGCGGCACAACCGGCATGCCCAAAGCCGTCATGTGGCCGCATGAAACTTTCCGCCAAATCGGTGCGGCACAGGCGCTTGTTCTGGAGAAAGATTATTCCACCGTTGAAAGCACGCTTGCCGAGATCAGAAAAGACCCCTCTGTGACACGGCTCATGCCTGTGTGTCCCCTGATGCATGGCACCGGTCTTTTCACCTCTCTTGGTTCAATGTTCTCCGGCGGCGCGGTTGTCACCATGGATGCGGGCAAGGGCTTTGATGCCGAGGCGCTTTGGGACACTGTGGTCAAGAACCGCGTCAATGCCATGGCCATCGTCGGTGATGCCTTTGCCAAGCCGATGCTGAAAGCCCTTCGGGAAAATCCGGGTAGATACAATCTCGACCATATGGCCTCCGTCACATCGTCCGGCGTGATGTGGAGCCGCGATGTCAAGCTCGGGCTGCTGGAGTTTATGCCCAACGCCATGCTGGTTGATTCGTTCGGGGCCTCCGAGGCGGTCGGTTTTGGCATGTCCGTCATGGCCAATGGTCTGGAAACGCAAACCGCAAAATTTGCCATCGGCGACAATTGCAAGGTCTTTGCCGAGGATGGCCGCGAAGTGGTTCCCGGCAGCGGCGAGCCCGGGTTCATCGCCCGTGGCGGCAACATCCCGCTGGGCTATTTCAAGGACAAGGAAAAATCAGACGCGACCTTCAAGACCGTCAATGGCGAACGCTACGCGATTCCCGGCGACTGGTGCACGGTTGAGGAAGATGGGACCATCACACTGCTGGGCCGCGGTTCTGTCTGTATCAACTCCGCGGGTGAAAAAATTTACCCCGAGGAAGTAGAGGAAGTCATCAAATCCATTGACGGTATTCGCGATGCGCTTGTTGTCGGTGTGCCGGACGAGAAGTGGGGTAACGCCGTTGTCGCTGTTATCGAGGGCGACGAAATGGATTTTGAGGAGATGCGCGGCATTATCAAAAAGCATCTCGCCGGGTACAAGGTTCCAAAGCAAATTCTGTACAAGGAGTCTCTGGGCCGGGCTCCCAATGGCAAGGCGGATTACAAGGCGATTACAAGTTACGCCCTGGAAACGCTTGGTATTGCTAACTAGATCACTGTTCAAAGCGGACAACAGAACTTCGGAGACGGAATGACGGAGATATCTCTTTCACGAATTATCGCTTATTGGGCGGAGCAGGACCCGGCAAGACCGTTCATTACTTTTGAAGGGGAAACCGTCACACGTGCCGAATTCGACGCGCTGACCAACCGTCTGGCCCGCGCCTACGAGGGGCTCGGCGTCAAACCCGACGATTTTGTCACAATTGCCTTGCCGAACGGCATCGAGTTCCTGGCTGCCTGCTTCGCGACCTGGAAGCTTGGGGCGACACCTCAACCGGTCTCTGCCAAACTTCCGGGGTTTGAGCTTGATCAGATCATTGAGGTGGGTAAGCCAGCACTCGTCGTTGGCGCCGCGCCGGGAACACACGGCAGTGTTACCTGCATCGCCGAGGGTTTTAAACCGGACCCGTCGCTGGGCGATGACCCGCTTCCGGAGCGAACGGCTCGCTATTTCAAGGCCATGACGTCAGGGGGTTCGACAGGCAGGCCAAAGCTCATCGTCTCAAAAACACCGGCGGTAACTGATACTGATGTTGCGCGTCTTGGCTTTGAGCAAAACGCATCCTCGGTTATTCCCGGTCCGCTTTATCACAACGGCCCGTTTCTGTGGGCCATGTCGGGGCTCTTCCTCGGCAATCACGTGACCATCATGGCCAGGTTCGATGCCGAAACCATGCTGCGCCTTATGGCGGAGGCGAAGGCCAACCTGGTCTACATGGTGCCAACCATGATGCTGAGGGTCTGGCGCCTGCCTGAAGAGGTGCGGCTCAAATACAATCTATCCAGTTTGAAGGTGCTTTGGCATCTGGCCGCACCCTGTCCTCAGTGGCTGAAAGAGGAATACATCGCATGGCTCGGCCCGGACGTCATCTATGAGCTTTATGGCGGCACGGAAGGTCAGGGCACGACGATCATAACCGGTACGGAGTGGCTTGAGCACAGAGGGTCGGTCGGCAAGCCGCAGCCGGGTTGCAAAATGAAGATTGTTGATGAGGAGGGTAACACTCTGCCCCCTGGAGAAATCGGCGAGGTCTTCCTCATGCCCGAAGGGGGGCAGGGCTCGACCTATCATTACATTGGCGACAAGGCGAAAGAGATCGAAGGCGGTTGGGAGAGCCTGGGTGATATGGGCTATATGGATGATTCAGGCTATCTTTATCTGGCCGACCGCCAGACCGACATGATCCTGTCCGGTGCCGCCAATATTTATCCCGCCGAAATCGAGGGCGCCATCGAGGCCTTTCCTGGTGTCAGAACCTGCGCGGTCATTGGGCTGCCCGATGAAGACATGGGAAATCTCATTCACGCCATTATCGAAAGGGCGGATGACGGCGTGACCGAGGAAGCGCTTGTCGCCCATCTTGCCGAACGTCTGGTGCGCTACAAGATCCCGCGAACCTTCGAGTTCGTCTCCGAACCTTTGCGCGACGAAGCCGGCAAAGTCAGGCGCAAGGCGCTCCGGGTGGAGCGGGTTAAATAAAAAAGGCGGGTTCCAGGGAACCCGCCTTTTCATGGTCTGTATTTGAAAGCCTAGTAGATGTCTTTCCGTGTGTTCAGGACATTGAATTTGCCCGTCGGAGTAACAAGGCGCGGGTCCTTTATGACCGTTTTAACTTTCCGCGTTTTGTCATCCAGAACCACAATGGCTGATTCTTCATCCGATGCGTTCCAGACCGAGAACCAGATTTCAGCGCCGGCAGC
>JAUWTJ010000063.1 GCA_030614785.1 Alphaproteobacteria bacterium
AGGTGTCGGGGCTTGATGTCGCACAAGGGGCGCAAACCCTTGCGAAACTTGAAATGTTCAAGACAACGAATTTTAATATAGCCGCGATTATGGAGCCAGGGCTGGTAGCGAAACTGGCCGACGCTGCACAACCGGGTGATTTTTCTGCCTTCAATATATTCCACACCGCAGATGAACTGGTGTTGGTTGGACTTGATGTTCAGGTGCCGGGGATTGGCGGGCTTTCCGTCAAGCGTATGATGTATGAAGAAGAAGAGAGCGAATTTGTCGCAAACGCCGGTATCGTTCCGACAAGAACCTACAGCGAAGTCAGGGATTTTGACGTGGCGTTTCCGGGACTTGCTATGCTGTCGCCCGAGGCTGGCCTCTTCATGCAGACCACCGGCATAAATGCAATCCTGATGAATTCCGAAAGTGATTCAAATTGGGATCTGGCAAACGGCATTAACAAATCCGGTGGCTGGCTCGATTTCGCCGACCTGGTAAAATTTACCGCCGCGCTTGAGCTTGGAGAGCTACGGCCCGAGGATCTTGTCAAGGCCATCACCTGGAGCATGGGGCTGACCGGTGCTGAAGGCGGGGTCGCGGATATGACGGCAAACGGCCTGATGGCGATCTATGGCGATATTACTCTGAATGGTCTTGATTATTTGATCGAGAACAAGAGCCTGATCGAGCGCCTTTATCGTTTCGCCGAGGTGGCTGCAGGTATGCCAGAAAGTGAGATCAAGGCGCTGCTCGACACACAATTGGCGGCCACGCTTGAAGACCCGACACTGCCTGCATCGCTGGTAGACGACATCGCGGCATTGCGCCAGTTCATTGCCGAGCCCAAATCCCTGCGCATCGTGATGCAGCCGCCGAGCCCGGTTTCTCTCAATGGTTTTATGGCAGAGCAGGACAGGGACAAGGGCGTGGACATGCTGGGTCTCACAATCACGGCCAACGAAACTCCGGGCGAAGCCTTATAAGGTTTCTCTCGCGCTTGGAAATATCATGGCCGTCCTCTATGAAGGGCGGCCATGGACCTTTCACGAACCGCCTCGCCCAAACCAACCTCAAGAAAACTGCTCGCCTGGTATGATCGGGAGCGGCGCGATCTCCTGTGGAGAACGGCGCCCGGCGTGCAAGCAGAGCCCTACCGCGTCTGGCTCTCCGAAGTCATGTTGCAGCAAACAACCGTCACGGCGGTCACACCCTATTTTGAAAAATTCCTCGGACTCTGGCCGAGCCTCGCCGCGCTCGCCTCCGCATCGCGCGATGAGGTGCTCACAACCTGGGCAGGGCTCGGCTACTACTCCCGCGCCCGAAATCTTCACGCCTGCGCTCGGGTCCTTGTTGATGAGCATGGCGGGATGTTCCCGCAAACAGAAAAAGAACTTCTGAAATTGCCCGGCGTCGGGGCTTATACCGCTGCCGCGATCGCCGCCATCGCCTTCAATGAGCGCGCCGCCGTTGTCGACGGCAATGTCGAGCGGGTCATGACCCGCCAATTTGCCCTCGGGACGCCCCTGCCGAAGGTTAAGGCGGAGGTGAAGGCGCTAACCGAGATGCTGGTACCCAAGGCAAGGCCTGGCGACTTTGCCCAGGCCATGATGGATCTGGGTGCAACCATCTGTACACCGCGCTCTCCGGATTGCCCAAACTGCCCGTGGGCGAGTTCCTGCAAGGCCCTTGCATCGGATGACGTCACGCGCTTTCCGGTCAAGGCTCCGAAAAAGGAAAAACCGACCCGGCGCGGGATCGTCTTCTGGGTAGAGACCGCAGGAGGCGAAGTGCTGATTGAGCAAAGACCCGAGACCGGCCTCCTTGCCGCCATGTGGCAATTCCCGACAGACAAATGGGCCGAAGTGTCCGCGCGCACAGCTTTTGCCGAAAAGGCGCGAGCAAAAAGTGCGCCCCTCGAGGCCAACTGGTCGCGCGTGCCAGGCCTCGTTACCCACACGTTCACGCACTTCCATCTCGAGCTCACCGTCTATCAAACCCGTGTTGAGACCCGCGTCAATCCGGATCGAGGCCAGTTTGTGAAACGCCGGCAGCTCGAAAAATACGCCCTGCCGTCGCTCATGCAAAAAGTCGCGGGTCATGTCGCCGGGGCTTGAGTAGCACCTCATATAGCAACGGGTTTGAATTGCCGGGTAGATGTGCCTACTCTCTGCGCGGAATAATCAATTTCCGACACAAAGGAAAACCCATGCATAAAGACCCGTCCACACCTGTTGGGACACTTCATCGCCTGATAATTGAATCAAGTGTTTTGAAGGCAAACATGTTGGGCGATCCGGCCCTGCGCGTCGTCGATATCTATGTGCCCCACGGCCTGGATGGCGAGGGCCTGCCACTGCTGGTCGATCTCGTCGGCTTTACCGCCGGAGGACCCGCGCATACCAACTGGAAGAACTTCGGTGAGAATGTTCCCGAGCGTCTTGATCGCCTGGTCGCCGAGGGCACAATGCCGCCGGTCGTAGTGGCCTTTCCTGATTGTTTCACCCGGCTCGGCGGTAACCAGTATGTCAACTCAGCCGCCATGGGGCGCTGGGAAGATTTTCTGATCGATGAAATGTTGCCAGCGGTTGAGAATAAATTCGGTTGCGGCGGCGCCGGGCGCCGGGGTGTGTTCGGTAAATCATCCGGCGGTTATGGTTCAATCGCCCATGCCATTTTGCACAGCGACACCTGGTCGGCGGCGGCCTGCCATTCCGGCGATATGGCGTTTGAGCTCTGCTATCTGCCGGAGATGACCTCTGCCGTGCGCGCTATAGCGAAGGCGGGTTCGTTCGAGAAATTTGTCACAGACTTTGAAGCCGGACCCAAATGGGACGGCAAGGATCTGCATGATCTCATGACCCTTGCCATGGCCGCGACCTATGACCCGGACCCGGACGCCTTTTGCGGTCTTCGTCTGCCGGTGGACATGGAAACCTGCGAGCTTGACGAGGCGCTCTGGGCCAACTGGCTAAAGTGGGATCCGGTGCTGATGGCCGATGATCACATCGACGATCTGAAGACCCTCAAAGGCTTGTGGATCGATTGCGGCTCTATCGATCAGTATAACCTCGTCTACGGCGCGCGGCGTCTGCACAAAAAACTCGAGGCCGCAGGCGTTGCCCATGTCTACGAGGAATTCCCCGACAATCATTCCAGCGTCGACTACCGCATGGACAAAAGCCTGCCGTTCCTGGCGAAGGCTCTGTCGGGCTGAGATGCTGAAACAGGAATTCAGTTCAATCCCGCCCGGATCTGCTGCCGCAAGACATCGATCGGCTGGTAGCCCTTGTCGGTCTTGAAGTGCCAGTAGGTCCAGCCGTTGCAGGCTTCGGCTTTCATCACATGGGCGCCCATCTGGTGGATCGAGCCGGTGGCGTCTGACGTGACCAGTGAGCCATCGGCGCGCACTTTGGCGGTGAATTTCTGGCGCGGGCAGAACAGCTTGTCGCCGGGCTGGAGAAGCCCGGTTTCTATGACCTGACCAAATGGCACCCGGGGCAGAGCTTTCTTGGACTGCGTGACTTCGAGGTCTTCGGGAGCCGTGGGCTGCACGCGGCGGATGCGCTCGCGGGCGTGTTTGATGTACTCGTCCTCGCGCTCGATACCGATATAGTTGCGGCCAAGCTTTTTGGCCACCGCGCCAGTGGTGCCAGTACCAAAGAACGGATCGAGGATCACATCGCCCGGATTGGTCGTGGAAAGAATGACCCGGTGCAACAGGGATTCCGGCTTTTGCGTCGGATGGACCTTGTTGCCATCCTCGCCCTTGAGCCGCTCATGGCCGGTGCAGATCGGCAGCACCCAGTCGGAGCGCATTTGCGTGCCTTCGTTGAGCGACTTCATGGCGTCATAATTGAAGGTGTATTTCTTGCCGTTCGGGTTGCGCGTCGCCCAGATCAGCGTCTCGTGCGCGTTGGTAAAACGGGTGCCCTTAAAATTGGGCATCGGGTTGGTCTTGCGCCACACCACATCATTGAGGATCCAGTATCCCAGATCCTGCAGCGCCGTGCCGACCCGGAAAATATTGTGATAGGAGCCGATCACCCAGATCGCGCCATCGTCTTTCAGGATGCGTTTTGCCGCCGTCAGCCACTCTGTTGTGAACTTGTCATAGGCCTCGAATGAGGCAAACTGGTCCCAGTGATCGGTGACCGCATCGACCTTGGACTGGTCCGGACGCGTGAGGTCGCCGCCAAGCTGAAGATTGTAGGGCGGGTCGGCAAAGATGAGATCAACGGATTTTTCCGGCAGACGGTTCATCGCCTGGACGCTGTCTCCCTTGATGATCTTGTTGAGTGATTTTTCAATTGAAGTCGACTGCGTACTCTTACTCGTGCCCATTTTACCCTCATGTTCCTGTTGAGGAGGAATCATGAGTCATGCGGACTCGCTGGTCAATAAGTTATTTGGAATCAAATGGTTAACAAGAGACTCTAAGATTCAAGACTCAATCAACATCTTGTGGATGGGAGCAAAGCCCCTGCGATGATGTTGTGTTACCCCATAAAGTGCCAGGGCCTCTTGGTGAGCCCTCGTGCCATAGCCCTTGTTCGACCCCCAATCATATTCCGGAAAGTCTGCCCCAAGTTTTCGCATCAATCTGTCCCGGGTCACCTTGGCGATGATTGAGGCCGCCGCGATGGAAAGCGAGCGCCCGTCGCCTTTGACCAGCGTCTCAAACGGCATCGGCAGTGCGGGCGCCTTGTTGCCGTCGATGAGAACGAATGACGGCTGCGGATCAAGCTTCGCAATTGCCGCCGCCATGGCATCGAGCGAGGCATGCAAAATGTTGCGCCGCTCGATCTCTGCAAGGCTGCCCTCGGCGATCCCGACGGCCACGGCTTTTTCGAGGATCACATCATAGAGCGCCTCGCGCTTTGCTTCGGAGAGCTTCTTGGAATCATTCAGCCCGCCTGGAATATCATCCGGATCAAGGATCACCGCCGCCGCCACAACTGGCCCCGCCCACGGCCCCCGGCCAGCCTCGTCCACACCGGCTATGAGGCCGCCGATAGAGGTTTCATGGGAGAAATCGGGAAGGGTTTTCATGGGGGCAGGATACCACGGGATTCGAACCCGCATTCATCTCGTCATCCCGGATGCGATGCAGCATGAAATGCTGCTTCGCTGGTCTCAGCCCGACAGGGCGTGCTTCGCACGCCCGAGAGGTGGGGACCCATGAGCATATAGGCCCCGGACCAGCAGTGCGGCACTCCGCGCCGCAAAGCATCCGGGGTGACGAGCTCGTTTTCTGCTATAGTAGAAGAAAGGAGCCATTCATGCCCAAATCCCTCAAAGGCAGCTGCGCCTGCGGGTCCGTCAGCTTCACCGCCACGCCGGAAGACTTCTGGGTCTGCTATTGCCACTGCAATTACTGCAAGAAGGCGACCGGCGCCCCGGTCTCAACCTATGTCGGCATCAATGCGGCCGATGTGGTCTTTCTCGGTACGCCGAAGAAGTTTGCCACCTCCGAGGGCGTCAAGCGCGCCTGGTGCCCGAGATGCGGAACGCCTGTCTCTTATGAGAGCATTCGCTGGCCCGATGAAATTCACTTCCACATCGGCATATTCGACCACCCCGAAGCACTGGTCCCCACCGGCCACGTCTACACCAAAGAGCAGCTCCCCTGGTTCAGGATTGACGATGATCTTGAGAAGTCACGTGAGCCGGGGAATTAGCATTCCTTGTCATCCTCGGGCGACCGCAGGTCGAGCCGGGGACCTTCTGACAGTAGGATTCAGGGCCTTGGCGGAAAAGCGAGAGAAGATCCCCGGCTCCACGCTTCGCGTGGCCCGAGGATGACAATGTGGAGGGGTGCTCATACAAACATTCCTTCGTAGAGGTCTTCCCATTCCGGGTTCTCTTTCTCAATCAAATTGATCTTGTATTCGCGCTTCCATTTCTTGAGCTTCTTCTCTCGCTCAATTGCTGACATCACATCTGAACATTGCTCAATGTGGACCAGCCTCTTCGCAAGATACTTCTTCGTGAAACCATCGCCCAGCCCCTTGCGATGTTCCCACACTCGTTTCTGGATGTTGCTTGTCACACCAACATAAAGTACGCCGCCTTTGCGGCTTGCCATGATGTAAACGTAATACGTTTTCACATTTTCCATCCCCTCTTTGTAGTCCTCGGGCGACCGCAGGTCGAGCCGGGGACCTTCTCTCAGCTCAACGCCGCAACCCTACAAAAAGCTCATCTGATCGCCCACCTGCGGCGGCGGTTTGAACTGCGTCACATCAAGAGTTGTGTTCAGCTCATTCAGCCCGAGCCGCCGGGCCGCCATGCGGAACCTGAGGCCAAGCTGGGCGGCATAGGGGCCCTTGCCCTTCATGCGCTGGCCCCAGGTCGCGTCATAATCCTTGCCGCCGCGCATCTCGCGGATGAGAGAAAGGACGTGTGCCGCGCGGTCCGGATAATGTTCCTCCAGCCATTCGCGGAACAGATCCTTGATCTCCAGCGGCATGCGCAAAACAATATAGCCCGCCGAGCGCGCGCCTGCCCCGGCAGCACGGGCCAGGATCGCCTCGATCTCCGCATCATTGAGCGCCGGGATCAGCGGCGCGGCCATGACACCTGTCGGGATACCCGCCTTTGACAGGAGCTTGATCGCATCAAGACGCCGTTCCGGCGTCGCCGCGCGCGGTTCCATGCGCCGTGCCAGTTGGCGATCAAGCGTGGTGATCGACAGGGCCACTTTCGCAAGGCCGCGCTCCGCCATCGGCCCGTGAATGTCGATGTCGCGGGTCACCAGCGCCGACTTGGTGACAATGGCGACCGGGTGACGGTGCGCTGCGAGCACCTGCAAAATCGAGCGGGTAATCTTGCGACTGCGCTCGATCGGCTGATAGGGATCCGTGTTGGTCCCCATGGCAATAACCTTTGGCTCATAGCGCGGATGGCGCAGCTCCTTGTCGAGCAGCATCGCCGCGTTCGGTTTCATGTAGAGTTTGGATTCAAAGTCGAGCCCTGGCGACAGGCCCAGATAGGCATGGGTCGGCCGCGCAAAACAATAGACGCAGCCATGCTCGCATCCCCGGTAGGGATTGATCGACCGGTCAAACGAAATATCCGGCGACTGGTTGCGCGTGATGATCGTCCGGCTAGCATCGCGAATGACCGAGGTGCGAAGCGGCGGCGGCGCTTCATCAAGATTGCCCCAGCCATCGTCGGTCAGTGCCTTGGTGAACCGCTCATAGCGTCCCGACGCATTGGAGTGCGACCCGCGTCCGCGCGCCCCGCCGGGGCGAGCCGTCGGCTGGGCTGGCTCGCTCGCCACGTCAACAGCTGGCTCGCCATATACAGCACCGCTCGCCGCCGCTCCGTTCGCAGCCAATGCGCCAACCGCATCATTCGCCTTGTCCATCCATCGTTTCTTCATCCCGGGAGTATATCCAGGATATAGAACAAATTAAGAACATTGAGCCGTTGCCAGCCAGCGACCCAAAAAGACTGTGCCCGAAGTCAGAACGTCTCCCTGTTGCCATCAGGATAAAGCAGTTCAAGGACGCGGGAATTGTTTTCATCAGTCATGAAAATAAGCTGCGGTGCGTTGCGGCCTTCTGCCTGAAAAACACGCTCGCTGAGCGGCGCAAGGTGTGACTTTGCCCTGGCCGGGTCCTCGAAAATCAAACCATCCGTCGTCAATGTGATCCTGACGCTTCCATAGCGTCCGACGAAAGCTTTGAGATCGCCATTGCTCAAATGGACAGGCTCAAGGCGCGCGCTGGCGCGATGTAGATGATAGGCGAGCTGGTTTTTGCGGCGACCGGAGGCATCGTGATGAAGGGACGTCAGGGCTTCAACGTGGGCTCGCTCGAGGGCATTTTCTTCTGGCATTTCGATGTCCGGGCGAATGCCGACGCTCTCCCAGTTGGTCCCGGTTTCAGGATGGACCGGGCGACCGACCGAAACCGCGAGACGAAAGCCGGGCTTAATACTTTTGTGTTCAATGAAATGCGCTGCCCCGGCGGTCGTCTCGCCAAGGGTCGTGCCGAGGTCCAGAAGATCAGCCGTATAGATAAAGTCTTCTGCCGCCGACGCTGTGCGCGAACTTGTCAGGATGTAAAGCGGCTTGCTGCGACAATCCAGAGTGCCCGGCGCGCGCTCCGTGAAGGACGGCTTGCGCTCCCCCGGCGTGTCTTCATAGTACATCACGAGGGTCGGCTCGGCGAAAAAACATGACTGAAGAAGGCGCACGGCATCCGAGGCGCCGCCGCGATTGTCGCGAAAGTCAAAGATAAGCGCATCGCTGGAGCGCAGCACCAGAAGCGCCGCGACCATGCTTTCCCGCGCCGACGGATTGTCGTGAAAACCATCAAGCTTGAGAAGGCCTATATTACCATCCAGAAACTGAACGGTGCGAACACCTTGATCGGCTGGCCCTCCGGACGTGGCACCAGCCGCACCGGATAGGGTCGGCGCCCATTTCAGAGACAGGTGCCGATCGCCGGAGATCTCAAACAAAAGGGAGGAGGCCTCGCGCGCAAAGCTCATCGGCGATGCGTAGCGCAGGCGGGCGCGCGATGCAGGTGATCGCAGCGCCGCTGCAATATCGCGGCCGCGTACCGGATCCAGATAGTCCTGTTCGATAGCGCCTGCGACATCAGATAAAATCTGTAGGCGGTCTTTTCGTGACAGGTCAAGGGTGAGGCCCGGCGCGTCTGCCTCGCTTGCCCAGGCAGATTCAACAGGCCAGGCGGCGATGAGCGAGACGCTCAATACGGCTATTCGAAACAATTGTACCGGATGAATCACTCCGAACGCCTCCCCACTCAAGTCTCGATGATGTTACCATGCCCGGGTCGCTCATCAAGGCATTGAACCTGTAAGGGCAGAAAATTCCGCCATAGCGACCAATTTCATTAACTTGATCCTCAAGGCGGCGTGAGATAAAAGTCCCTGTGGCCCTGAAACCTGCGGAGATCTTGCATGACCATCGACAATGACGACCAGCTTGAAGCCTTGAAGGAAGTCGGCCGCATCGTGCGCGAGACTATTGATCTCATGCAATTGGCAGTCAGACCCGGTATCACGACCCGTGAGCTCGATGAGCTCGGCGCGAAAAACCTGGCGCGCGAAGGGGCGACCTCGGCGCCGCAACTGGCTTACAATTTCCCGTCGGCCACATGCATCTCGGTCAACGACGAGGTGGCCCATGGCATTGCCGGCGACCGGGTTCTCGAAAATGGCGACATCATCAATATCGACGTCTCGGCAGAAAAGAATGGATATTTCGGTGACTCAGGCCGGTCAATGCCGGTTGGCGCGGGGCACGAGAGCCTTGAAAAACTCTGTATGGATACAAAGACCGCGCTGCGCAAGGCGATCTATACCTGCACGGCAGGCCAAAGGATCAATGCCATTGGCCGTGTTGTCGAAAAAGAAGCCGCCCGCGGCGGTTACACGGTCATTCCGGATCTTTGCGGACACGGCGTCGGCGCCTCGATCCATGAGGAACCACAGGTCTTCAACACTTACGTGAAGGAAGCACGCGAAAAACTTGGCCGCGGCCTGGTCATGACCATCGAACCTTTTTTCACCCACGGCATCGGCGAGATCTATGAAGCCGACGACGGCTGGACCCTCAAAACCACGGACGGCAGCATTGCCGCCCAGTTTGAGCATTCCTTCGTCGTTACCAAAGGCCAGCCGATTATCCTGACTTGATTGGCTCTCTTTTCATTGTCGTCCTCGAGCCGCCGACAGGCGGAATCGGGGACCTTCTCTCGGCATGAACACGCTTCCAGAAGATCCCCGGTCGCGCTTTGCGCGCCGAGGATGACATCGGGAGGGGTGGGCTTGACCGCCTGCGTCACACTCCATACCCTTGCAAAAAAGGGAAAAGAGGAGAACGCCCAATGCCGTTTGCCACGCACGAAGGTGACAAAATCCACTATCAGGTCTATGGCGACGGCCCGCCGCTGATCATTCATCACGGACTTTTCTCCTCGGCGGCATCGCTCGCCTATCCGCAATTTGTCGAGGCCGTTTCAGACGCTTTCCAGATGATTTTCATTGACTCGCTTGGCCACGGTGAAAGCGACATGCAGGAAGATCCGAGCCATTACACCCGTGCGCACAGGGCAGGGGATATTGTCGCCGTGCTCGATGATCTGGGCATCGACCAGGCCAGTTACTTTGGCTATTCCATGGGCGGCTGGCTTGGCTGCGCCATGGCGAAATATGCGCCGGAGCGTCTCGCCGCACTGTGCATTGCCGGCTGGCCCGTCGAGCGACCGTCCCATCCGGAGCTCGAAGGCATGGACGCGGACGAGGTTTGGGCGACGGTCAAACGCGGGCTCTTCTTCACCAACCAGAAAGAATTTTCCCAGCTCAACGAGCGTACCGAACAATCGGTGCGTAATTGCCTCGAAGCCATCGCCGACAATGACGGCGCGCTGGAAGCCGTCGCCGCGCTTCACTGCCCGGTGATGATGGTCTGCGGCGAAGACGACACGATGTTTGAGGCCGCGCAAGCCACCGCCGAAAAACTCAAAATCCCGTTCCTTCCTGTCCCTGGCGACCACGGACAGGCGATCAACCAGAACCTCGGCTTCTACTTCCCCCAGGTTGCAGATTTCTTTTTGGGTGAGGGGTGAACACAAAACCCATTCTCGCGCTCGACGTAGACGGCGTCATCATCAATGGTTTCCCGCGCAATCGTTGGGACCAGACCCTTGAGGCTGATCTCGGGATTAATCCGGCGCGTTTGGCTGAAGAGTTTTTCAAGCCGCACTGGGATGAGATCATGCGCGGGGTGAAGCCGGTAGAGCCGCCGCTGACGGCCTTTCTGGAAGAGTACGGCAGCGCGGTCACAACGGCACAGTTCATCGCCTATTGGCATGGCAATGACGCCAATGTTCAGCACCATGTGATTGAGGCCGCCCTGTCCTGGCAGTCCCGCACCGGCGGGCGGCTGGCGCTTGCGACCAATCAGGACCATACACGGGCAAAATACCTGAGAAAGGACCTGGGGCTCGGCAAACATTTTGAGACGATGATTGTGTCATGTCAGATTGGCGCCGCAAAGCCGGAGCCGGAATATTTTCAGAAGGCGGATGAACTCCTCGAAAGGGCACCGGGCGGGCAGGTGATCTTTCTCGATGATATCGAGGTCAATGTAGCAGCCGCGAGACGTCACGGCTGGACCGCGCATCACGTCGAGAGTATTGCTCACGGCGTAAGGATACTGCAGGGGCTTTAAGCGCCTTGTGTCCTTCTCCTTCCGGGAGAAGGTGTCCCGAAGGGACGGATGAGGGGCGATGTCTGCAGCAGTCCGAGCGCGACGAGGGCGCGGTCCCTCACCCGTCACAGCTTCGCTGCGCCACCCTCTCCCGGAAGGAGAGGGACCGAACTACAGCTCTTCATGCTCTCTGAGCCGCGGCATCATCTCGACAAAATTGCACGGTTTCAATCGATAGTCGAGTTGCCATTTGAGGATCCCGTCCCAGCCATCCTTGACGGCCCCGGTCGAGCCCGGCAGGCAGAACAGGTATGTGCCCTTGGCAACACCGGCGCAGGCTCGTGACAACATGGTCGAGGTGCCGATCTTTTCAAACGAGATCTGGTGAAAGACGAGGGAAAAGCCGTCGATCTCCTTTTCGAACAGCGGGCGGAAGGCTTCTACCGTCACGTCGCGGCCGGTCAAGCCTGTGCCGCCGGTGGAAATTACCACATCAATTTCAGGATCATCGATCCAGCCGGTCAAAACGCCCTGGATTTTGCTCACGTCGTCGCGAATTATCTGCCGGTCCGCCAGCTTGTGGCCAGCTTCCTCCAGACGCCCCACGAGGGTATCGCCGGACTTGTCCTCTGCCAGTGTTCTGGTGTCTGAAACAGTGAGAACAGCAATATTGAGCGGCTTGAATTCGCGCGAGGTGTTCAGGCGGTCGGCAAACATGGGTAGCTCTCCCTTGAGTGTTTCAGCCCTTTATAGGGCGGCCCGGGAGATTTGCAAATGCGACTATTTGGCGACAGGGTCGCCGGCTGATATCTGAGTGAACTCGCCCGTGCCAGATGGTCTGGCTTGCACAAGGGTTTCAAGACCTTGTGGCTGGCCTTCGACCTCAATCGGAATATAGCCGGGCCAGGCCCCGGACGCCAGCAGATCAAGCGACGGCGTCTGCTGGCCAAGGGTCAGGCGATACATCCAGAAATTTCTTGAGACAGCTTCCAGAAAACCCCGGGTTTCTCGCGACGGGATGCTTTCGATGAACAGAAGCGGATCGTCATTATATTTGGTGTTCTTCTTCCACTTGCGTAAATTGCCCGGGCCGCCGTTATAGGCGATCAGGAGATCAAACAGATTGTCCGTGAGATTGTAACGCATCATCAGCTCCTGGATATATTTCTGACCCAGTTTCATATTGTAGGACGGCTCATAGAGCCGATCCTCACTGTCATATCTCAGGCGGCGATCATTTGCGACGTGTACGGCGGTTCGCGGCATCAATTGCATCAGGCCTTTGGCACCGACGCGGCTGGTCGCACGGCTGTTAAACTTGCTCTCTTGGCGGATGAAGGCGAAGAGCAGCGCCCGGTCGAGTTTGAAGCCATCATCGGGTGTGAAAGCGGGGACCGGAAAACGCCCGGCATGGATCGCCGGAACGTCAGAATAGTTGGCGATTTCAAGCTGCGCGGCCGGCAGTTTCCAGTGTTGCGCCAGCATCATAAGCGCGCCGTCGTCTGTCGGTCTGGATTTTCCGTGCACGCGCCGCATTTCAGCTTCTGCGCGAGCGGTCTCTCCGACCTGCGCAAGCGCAACAGCGCGCGCCACGCCGGGGCGCTTCAGGGCTGCGGTAATATCCTCGTCGGAAATTTCAAGCCTGTCTTCGCCCAGGCGCGGATCAATGCCGAGCTGGCGCGCCGCGAGAATACCGTAAAAACTGGTACTGTTGGTCGCAGCCAGTTCCAGCATCACTGTTGCACGCCCAGGCTCGCGAATGGCGAGGTTTGCCCGAGCCGCCCAATAGGCACCCGCCGACCGGGTCGACGGCGACACGTAGTCAGCGTCTGCCAGTTTGGTGAAATACGCGGCGGCCTCTTCCTTGTCACCCAGCCGCCAGGACGCAAGCCCTGCGGTCCAGTAAGACAGAGGGACTTTCCGGCCACTGCTTTTGGCGACGGCGTCGGCAAGGCGCAGTGCCTTGTCGTCAACATTTTCAAGATAGTAGGAGTTCGCGATCCACTGACGGATCTGATCGTACTCATGGGTGGTGAGGCTGCGCTGGGTCTTGGGCGCATTGACATAATTGAGCGCCTGCGTCGGTCGCTCGCGCCTCAAAAGAGAGCGCACGTAGGTTTTGATCTTTGTGACGCGGCGCCTTTTTGACGCGCTCTGGCGCCGGGGCGGATTGGCCTTGAGCCCTGGATTGTTCGGCATGGAGCGCCACTGGCGCAGCTCATGACGTTTGGGATTTGCCGCACCGGAAGGATGGCGGCGCTTGGCAAGATGGTAGATGCGGCTCGCGCCGGGATGATCATTGTAGAGGGCGAGCCAGTCGGAAAGCTCCACGTAACGGGAGCGATAAGCTGTCGGATGGAGATAGCGCTGAAACAGAACATGGCCCATCAGGATGTCGTTCTCAAGATCCGCGATCACCAGATTAGCAGCTTTCATATCGCCGCGGCCCTGCAGATCAAAGATGCGGGCATAGCGCTGCGTATCCGCCTCGCTGAGAATGGCCCAGGGACCGGCAGGTTCGAGAATCTCAAGCGGTGGCACATCGGGTTTCGCCCGCGGCAACTCTGCCGCCACAGCAGGCATAAGGTTGGCCAGAAGACTGCTCATGGCGAGGAGCCCTGCGAGCCCGGCAACTTTCAAACGGGGGAGAAGACCTGAATAACGCAAACAACTGTTTCCTTGCACGCAGGCGAACTCCTGCCGTTTTGACACTGTTTTTACTGTATCGTCTCGAACACACTGTATTCTGGCCGTGTCTGCCTAATACCAGCTTAACTTTGGTGAGGGGCGCAGAAATCAGGGCTTTTATAAGTGGTCCGGGCGTGCCGGGAAAAGCTCCAGGTCGACGAACAGAACGCTTACCCCGGACCTCTACAATGCCTCGATTCTCGCCCTGAGAGACTGCAGATCAGCCCAGGCATAGCGCTTCTGGGCAGATTGGCGCAGGAGATACGCCGGATGGAACATCGGCAGGACCGGGATTGTGCGCTCTCCAATCGAGATATCTGCCCAGCGGCCCCGGGTCTTCATGATGCCGGTTGATGTGCCCAGCAATTGCTTCGATGAGACGCCGCCAAGAGCAACAATGATCTGCGGTTTCTGAAGTTCTATGTGCCTGAGCAGGAAGGGAAGGCAGAGCGCGATCTCCTCCGCTGAAGGATCGCGGTTGCCAGGTGGTCGCCACGGCAGAATATTGGCGATATAGATCGACTTTGCCGGATCCTCGTCGGTTCGTTTGAGATCAATTGCTGCAAACATCCGATCAAGCAGTTGCCCCGCCGGACCGACAAAGGGCCGCCCCAGGCGATCCTCGTCCTTGCCCGGGGCCTCTCCCACCAGCATGACCCGCGCCGTCGGGTTGCCGTCACAAAACACTGTCGAATGAGCCGTGGATTTAAGCCCGCACCCCTCAAAGCTCTCGATCGCGGCCCGCAGCTCCTCAAGCGTGGTCGCAGCGCCCGCCAGTTCACGAGCTGTCGCGAGCGCATCGATGGTGTGATCAGGCAGGGCTGCCGGTTGCGTTGACGCGAGCGGCGGCGTTTGCCTCGCCCCGAATGCTGCCGGGACCACTGGTGCAACACTGGCTGCACGGGCAGATTGAGACGGCAGTTCAAACCGGTTGACCGGGACCTCGCCCACGGCCTCATCAGCGCCCGACGAGACATACCACGCCAGCAGTGCGGCAGCCTCTTGCCCCGAAAGGTCTCTTTTGTCCGGATTGGAGTTCATGCTTTCGGGATCGTCCCTTGCCGAATAATTCACTGCGGGACCCTAGACTAATCCAGTGCCAATGAGAACCATTCGGGTATTGCCACTGTTTCAGGCAGGCAGGAGGCGTAATCGGGCGGATTCAGGCGCGTAATTGCACCGATTATCACGCGAATCATTGACCCTCGCCCTGTGACGCTTCATAAATCGTGTCGATGCCATCCGTGCTACAGGTCTGAATTCAGTCAGCCCGTCAAGAAAACCAAAATAAAAACCACGCCGCTGCCTCACAAACCAAAGCGTGTTGTCAGGGCGAAGGAGGTAAAATGTCTGAAGCCGTTGAACGTGAATCCATGGAATATGACGTCGTCATCGTCGGTGCCGGTCCCGCCGGGCTTTCAGCTGCGATCCGGTTGAAGCAGGTCGCCGAGGAAGAAGGCCGTGAAATTTCGGTTTGTGTTTTGGAAAAGGGCGCCGAGGTTGGCGCGCATATCCTGTCCGGTGCGGTTCTTGATCCCATAGCGCTCAAGGAGCTTTTCCCTGACTTCATCGAACGCGGCGCACCGATGGATGCCGAGGTTACCGAGGACAAGATGCTAGTTCTTGGACCGGCCGGGTCTATGACCCTGCCGAATTTTACGTTTCCGCCTCTGATGAGCAATCACGGCACTTACATCGTCTCGCTCGGCAATCTGTGCCGCTGGATGGCCGAACAGGCCGAGGCTATGGGTGTCGAGATTTATCCCGGCTTTGCCGCCGCTGAAGTCGTCTATAACGAAGATGGTTCGGTCAAGGGCGTCGCAACGGGCGACTTTGGTATTGGCCGCGACGGCCAGCGCAAGGATAGCTATACACCCGGCATGGAACTGCATGGCAAATACACCTTCATTTCCGAGGGTGCGCGTGGATCGCTCGCCAAACAGCTGATATCGAAGTTCGAGATCGACAAGGATTGTGACTTTCAGAAGTTCGGCATCGGGATCAAGGAACTGTGGCAAATCGATCCGGCGCAGCACAAACCCGGCAGGGTCATGCACACTATGGGGTGGCCGCTGAAAAGCGATACCGGCGGCGGGACGTTCATGTATCACTTTGGCGACAATTACGTCTCTCTGGGTTTTGTTCTCCATTTGAATTACAAGAACCCGTATCTCTCGCCTTTTGACGAGTTGCAACGGTTCAAGCAGCATCCGGACATTCGCCCCATCTTTGAAGGTGGTAAGAGAATTTCCTATGGCGCCCGCGCAATGACCAGTGGCGGTCTGCAATCCATTCCGAAACTTACCTTCCCGGGTGGCGTACTGATCGGCTGTTCAGCCGGCTTTATGAATCTTCCGCGCATCAAGGGCACCCACAATGCCATGAAATCAGGCATGGTTGCCGCGGAAGCTGCCGCAGCAGCGCTGAAGCAAGATCGCTCCTACGATGAGTTGAAGGCCTACCCCGAGGAATTGGCCGAGAGCCACGTCTACAAGGACCTGAAACCCGTCAGAAACGTCAAACCCCTGGTGAGCAAGTTTGGCGCTGTGCTTGGCACCATGCTGGGCGGCTTTGATATGTGGATGAATACAATTTTCCACTTCTCGTTCTTTGGAACCTTGAAGCACGGCAAGCCGGATTACGCGACGCTCAAACCGGCCAATCAGTGTACCCCGATAGATTATCCAAAACCTGATGGCGTGGTCAGTTTTGACAAGCTTTCGTCGGTCTTCATTTCGAGTACCAATCACGAAGAGGATCAGCCGATTCACTTGCAGCTGAAGGACCCGGATCTGCCGATCAACGTCAACCTGCCCAAATGGGCGGAGCCGGCTCAGCGCTTCTGCCCTGCAGGCGTTTATGAAGTGCTGACAGACGACGACGGTTCAAACCCGAAATTCCAGATTAATGCGCAAAACTGCGTCCACTGCAAAACCTGCGATATCAAGGACCCGAGCCAGAATATCAACTGGACAGTGCCTGAAGGCGGCGGCGGCCCAACCTATCCAAACATGTAGGCGCGTCCGAATATGGTGTCACAGAAAATTTGGTAATTTGTGATAAGCTCATTCTGCATGAGGTTTCCGGGGGCTCTGGCCTGGCGGAAGCCTGCTGACGGGAAGGACAAGAGGCAGAATGAGAGTCAGGCGTATTTTTGAGGGACTCCTTCGATCTGCACGGCGGCCTGCAGTCATTTCGCCTTTCAGTGGCGTACTGGCAAATGCTGTGCTGGTAGCGGCTGTCTCTTTAACGGCCTGCGAAACAACTGGCCGGCAGGATTACGCCAGCGTACTTGGCGAGCCTGAGACCTCCTATGCCAGGATTGGCACGCTTTATGGCAATTACCTCGCCGCTCAGGAAGCAACGCGCCGCAAGGATAGCCGCGCTGCAGCGAACTACTATGATCGTGCGCTGAAGACCGATCCGGATAATCAAATTCTTCTTGAGCGGGCCTTCATGTTTGAGGTCTCTGCTGGCAACAAAACCAAAGCGCGGGACCTGGCGTCCCGGATTGTTGAAAACGGGTCTGATAACCGGCTTGCCCGGCTGACGTTGGCGGTCAGGGAAATCGACCGTGGACACATGAGCACGGCGCGCAAGCATCTCGATGAATCGGCGCGGGGACTCTACAACGGCTTTGCCATTGACCTCATAACGGCATGGACGTGGGCCTCGGAGCGTGATTTCCAACAGGCTGAGGCGATTCTCGAGAATCTCAATGCCCTTGGACGAGAGGACATTTATCGCTCTTATCATCTGGCCCTCATGTACGATGCTCAGGGCAAGAATGAACGCGCCGAACAGCACTACCGCAAAGCCGTTGAAGAAAGTGACACGGTCGCAATTCGGATAGTCGACGCTTACGGTCGGTTTCTGGAGCGCAACAAAAGGCCGCAAGAAGCCGTCGTGCTCTACCAGGCCTTTCTTGTCAATCTGCCGGACAACGCTCTCATAGAGTTTTCGTTGAGGCGTGCAACAAGTGGCGAGAGTGTCCCGGACCGGCTCATCAAGAACACAAGATACGGAGTCGCATAGGCAATCTATGGTGTTGCGGGCCTCCTGGCGGGTGATCGAAATATCAATCTGCCGATCCTCTATCTTCAAATGGCGCTTTGGGTAAAGCCGGATTTTCAGGAGGCGCGGCTCCTCATGGGTGAGCTTTATTGGCAGGCGCAGCAATATGAATTGTCAGCGCGCGCCATGGCATCAGTTCCACTTGATCATCCGTTCGCACCGGCGGCAGGTGTCCAGATTGCGCTCAGCCTCGAGCGGATGGGGCGTCCGGAAGAAGCGGAAAAAATACTGCTGCGCGCGATTGCCAATCATCCGAACGATCCGACGGCAACGATAGCGCTTGGCGACATTCTGCGGTCAAATGAAAAATACGAACAGGCGGTCGGGGCTTATGACCGCGCCTTTGAACTCCTTGGTGATGAGAAGGCCAGCTGGTTCCTTTACTATTCTCGCGGGGCTTCACTTGAGCAAGCCGGATTTTGGACTGAAGCCGAAATCGATCTTCTGGCAGCGCTGGAGCGCGCTCCGGATCAGCCAATTGTCCTCAACCATCTTGGCTACTCCTGGGTAGACCGCGGCCTGCGGCTGAAAGAGGGGTTGGAGCTTGTCCGAACAGCCGTGGATCTGTCACCGGGTAACGGCTTTATTGTCGATAGTCTGGGCTGGGCTCATTTCCGTCTTGGAGAATACGACACCGCCGTCAAGTATCTTGAACGTGCTCTTGAACTTGAACCTGAAGACCCAACGCTTCATGAGCATCTCGGCGACGCCTACTGGATGGCTAACCGTAAAAGAGAAGCGCGGTTCCAGTGGCAACATGCACTTGACCGTGATGCGGCGCTGGATCAGGTTGAAAAAATCAGGACGAAACTGTCCGATGGTCTCAAACACCCTGAGCCAGTTACCTGAATGAACTGAATGCAAATCAACCTCGGTTCGCCTCGGGCCAGTAAGGTTTTTTGATGATCACCGAAATTGCCAGGGCCAAAGTCAATCTCACCCTCCATGTCACCGGGCGGCGCGAAGACGGCTATCACTTGCTCCACAGCCTGGTGGTTTTTCCGGACATTTTCGACAGGCTGACCTTCGAGGCTGCCGACGAGATCAGCCTTGCCCTTGAGGGCCCGCGCGCCGGGGATCTGACAGCAGACCTGAAGAGCAACCTGGTTCTGCGTGCCGCGAAAGACCTGCAAGAGGCATTTGGTGTCACGCGAGGCGCCCGCATTGTGCTTGAAAAAAATCTTCCAACGGCGGCGGGGATCGGTGGCGGTTCAGCCGATGCTGCTGCCGCGCTCCGGGGGCTCCTCAAGCTCTGGTCGCTTCAGCCCGATGAAGCCAAACTACTGGATATTGCGCTCAGGCTGGGCGCTGACGTGCCCGTTTGTCTGGCAAGCTGCAGCGCACTCATGTCCGGTACAGGTGAAGTCGTGCAGCCGGTCCAGGATCTGGTTCCGCATTGGCTCGTTCTTGCCAATTGTGGACGCCCTGTCCCCACCGGCTCTGTCTTCAGGGATCTGGATATATCAGCGGGCAGCGAAGCATCCCACCAGGCGCCGGAAGAATTGAGCTCTTTCAGTGGGCTGATAGAATATCTGGGTTCTGCGAGAAATGATCTTCAGAAATCGGCTATCGCGCTGGAGCCTGAAATTCAGCAATGCCTCGATGCCTTGCGCGCCTGCGACCAAATCGCTCTGGCCCGGATGTCGGGGTCCGGTGCGACGTGTTTCGGACTGTTCGAACAAGAGGCCGACGCGCGCGCAGCTCGGCATGCGCTGGGCTCTCTCCACCCGAACTGGTGGGTTTACGCCGGAAAAGTAGATTAAGAAAAGCAGATTAATAAGTGCGGTTGATGCAAAAATCGACGATGCCGTTGAGCGCTTTGGTGTATTCGCTTTCCGGGAAAATCGCCAGGGCATCTTTTGCCATGGCGCCGTAGTGGCGGGCGCGTTCGATGGTATCTTTCAGGGCATCATGTTTGACCAGCAATGAAATCGCGCGCTGAAGGTCTGCTTCGTCCTGCTCGCCATCGACAATTGTCCGGTTCCAGAAAGCACGCTCATCATCATTGCCGCGGCGGAACGCAAGCAGGATCGGCAGCGTCACCTTGCCTTCGCGGAAATCGTCCCCGATGGTCTTGCCGAGTTTCGCCTGAGCGCCGGAATAATCAAGCGCATCGTCGACGATCTGAAAAGCAATGCCAAGATTGTGGCCATAGGAATGGAGGGCATTTTCCTCGCCCGCCGGAGCACCTGCGATGACAGCACCAACCTGCGCCGCCGCTTCAAACAGTGCCGCCGTCTTTGCGCTGATGACCTTGAGGTAGTTGTCCTCGGTGGTGGATGTGTCATTGGCGGTGATGAGCTGCATCACCTCGCCTTCGGCAATAATCGCCGAGGCATTCGAGAGAATATCGAGGACCCGCACATTGTCGGTTTCGACCATCAGCTGGAATGAGCGGGAAAACAGGAAGTCGCCGACCAGAACACTGGCCTGATTGCCCCAGATCGTGTTGGCCGTGGGCGAGCCTCGCCTAAGGTCACTTTCATCGATGACATCGTCGTGCAGCAGCGTTGCGGTGTGAATAAATTCCTCAGCGGCGGCAAGTTTGAGTTGAGCCTCGCCTCTGTAACCGCACATTTTAGCAGCTGCCAGGGTGATCATGGGCCGGATTCGCTTGCCGCCGGAATTGATGAGATGGCCTGCAAGGTTCGGGATCATCTCGACCGGGCTTTCCATCCGGTCGATAATGACGTCGTTCACCCGGGTCAGCTCTTCAGCGACCAGTGACTGCAGCTGGGCAACGGCATTGTCTCCTGCCGGGCTTCTAGCCGATTTTGCGCCTTCAAACTTTACAACGACTGCCACAGTGCCTGCCTCATTTTAGTGGTATTTGGTCTAACAAGGAGACATTATGGTGGAGTGACGGGAAGGGTCAAGCTGCAGTTCTGACAGCACCCTGCGGCACGAGGTTGCAGCACAGGGAGCAGCAAGGCGATGATTGAGGTCATGCGAACCACAAATCCGGTTGATATCAGTTATATCGAGGCAATCCTCAAGGATGCCGGCATACATATGGCTGTTTTTGACAGTAACATTTCAATCGTTGAGGGTAGCATCGGCCTCTTCCCCAAACGTGTGATGATTTCTGAAGATGATAGTGCTGCGGTTCGTGACCTGCTGCGCGGGACGGAGCTTGAAAGCGCTCTGCTGCCACAGTTCATGCAGGCGTAACAGAGCTCGCTATCCTGCCATTTTCCGGGTTCATTGAGAGCAGAAGGTGTACATGAGCGATCAAATGCCAGACGTCACAGATCCGGATGTGACAGATAATGCATTTCTGGATAGCACGCTCAGGATCTTCCAGCCGCGTGAGGGGTATCGCGCAGCCATTGACGCTGTCTGCCTGGCGGCCGCAGTGCCCGCCCGCCCCGGGGACCGTGTCCTCGACATCGGCATGGGGGTCGGCGTCACCGGCCTGTGCCTGGCAAAGCGGGTTGGCGGGATCAAGCTACACGGGTTGGAAATACAGGCAGATCTGGTAGATCTTGCGAACAGGAACGCCAAACGTAATGCCATTGATGATGTGCGGGTAACCTGTGGGGACATTATGGTTCCGCCAGAAGAACTGGAGGTGGAGAGCTTTGACCATGTTCTCACAAATCCGCCGTTCTATGATTTCCACAAGGCAATTTCACCACCGAACGAAAGCAAGAGTCGCGCCCATATGCATGACGGAGCTGATTTCATCAAAAGCTGGCTGTCGCAATCGATAAACTTTCTGAAGCCGCAGGGAACTCTGACTCTGGTTCATCCCGCAGAGTTTCTCGATGAACTGCTTGGCCATCTTTCCGGCCCGCTTGGTGATCTTGTGGTTTTCCCTCTGTGGCCGGGCAATGGCAAGGCAGCGAAGCGGATTATCATTTCCGGTCAGAAGGGAACCTCGGGCGCTCTCAGACTTTTGCCCGGTCTGCGTCTTCACGCTCCACCGAGGCGCTATGCGCCGGAAACTGAGGCGATATTGCGCGGCGGGGAAGGGATTGATCTCAGCTAGAGTCCTTTCCGGTCAAATGGCGTTTCCACGCCATTTGGTCGGAAAGGACTCTAGTAGCGGCGTTTCACGGGCTTTGTTTCTACCGGTTGGAGGATTACCATGGCGGCGTCAAGCTGGGGATTGTCCGGGTCAAGGGTGATGGCCTGTTTCAGATCAGAGCGTGCCTGGTTCAGCAAATCCTCGTCCTTCCCGGCAAGACGTGCGCCGAGCAACCCTCGGCCATAGTAGGCGTCAGCGGTTCCCGGGTTGAGGTCAATCGCCGCCGTGAAATCCGCTGCGGCTTCCTCTGGCCGATCAAGGTGCGCAAGGAGCGCACCGCGATTGACCAGAACGCGCGGGCTTGTCGGATCAAGGTCCGCCGCCCGATTAAAGTCTTCAAGCGCCGCCGCTCTTTGGTCCAGTCGATGTTGAGCTATGCCGCGATAGAGAAACAGGTCAGAGGCCGGCGGGGCCAGCGCGATGGCGCGCTCAAAGTCCGCAAAAGCGGGGGCGGCAGCGCCCTTGTAAAGAGCCGCCAGCCCGCGATCTCGCAAGGCAGGGACATGGTCCGGATTGATCTCAAGGGCGCGTTGCAAAAAGGCAGTGGCCCGTTGCGTCTCTCCGCTCTGGAGCCAGGCGGTGCCGAGCCCGGCCAGGACATCGGCGTTGTGAGGGGCAAGGCGAAGCGTCGACCGGAAAAGCGCCAGTGCGAGTTTGTTGTCTTCGCGTCCGAGCCATGCCCGGCCCAGCGAAACTGCATAACTTATGTTCTCGGGTTGTTGCTTGACGGCTTTGGAAAAATCATCAATCGCCCGATTGTGTGCACCGATGCGCTCAAAGAGTGTTCCGCGAAAGTGCAAATAGTAGGATTGAAGTTCAAGGTTGCGCAGCTCATCAATGCAGGTATCAAAAACAACAAGGCCCGGGAAATAATTCTCGTCTTCGATTGTGGCCTGCGCAAGTCGGCAATCTGCAACAGCGCTCGCAGCTGACAGTCCGCCAGCATCCACAGGACCTTGCAGCGAGAGCGGCGGTGCGGACATTTCTTCTTCGCCAAGCGCCAGCGCTGGAACTGCCGCCAGCCCTGCCATCACAACAAGCCCTGCCATCACACCCGGACATAAAAAACTGTTACGCACTGTTCTCCCCAATCGATTTCAGTAACCCTCATTCAGCAAGAGTGACCGGAAACATTGAATTTCTGCACTATAGAGCCTATCTATGGCTAAATTACGCACGCGTCCAGTCGCGTTGAGATTGATCCTGCTGTCGGGATGGAAAACTTCGGCGACGCCAGAGAGTAAGACATTGATATTATGAAGAAATTTTTGCAAAAAT
>JAUWTJ010000039.1 GCA_030614785.1 Alphaproteobacteria bacterium
CCTCACCAACATGAAACCCGGCCCAGAATTCCGGCATCACGCCATAGGTTTCCCGGTAGTGATCAGCACGCGCTTCAAGGGCTGCGACAATGTCCCTATAGCAGGTGAGGCAGCGGCTGTCCTTGAGGCCGCGATCTTCCCGCCATGAGGCCACCAGCTCATCACCATTGTAGCTCAGAACCTCGCCGCGATATTCCGACACCAGACGATCGGCAAGAAAAAAGACATCGCTAATGAGCGCGTGGGTTTTCTCATCCCCAAGGCGTTCGGCCAGCGCAGTGGAGTCCTTGATATCGAGAAACATATAGATGCGCCGCTCTGTGCGCGGGCGATGATACCGACCGGTGATCATATTCCACATAACGCCTTCACCGACGAGGCGGCGAAGTTGCATGATAAAGGTAATCAGCAGGAAGGCCGCAACCGCCATCAGCAGGTCGATCAGGAGATCTGTTTTGAAGTACTCGGTAACGGTGTTGAACCCCGGCCAGAGCAATGCAGAAATCGCGCGTTGCACTGAAATACCGGAGATGATGACCCCGACCGAGATGAATTCCAGCACAAGCCAGCCCTTGACGAACCCCATGCGGCGAAAGATTTCCCCCGGCGTATCATAGACAATGAAGGTCATGAACCACCCGAGACAGAACCCGACAAACCCGGCCGTTCGAGCTGCATTTTCGAATTCAGGGAAATTGGCCGGCATGGTGCCCGCCAGCATGCGCAATCCGACATAGGATAGGGCGACACCGATGGCGGCCGTTGTAATCAGACCGACTTGCCGCCATTTCTTCCGATCACGATAGGAAAGGGCCATAATTTTACCTCTGAAGGGCTTTCAAGAATCAGAATTGGCGACAATGCATCTTACTGCAAGAGTACATCCGTCACCAATCAACCATTCAGACCCACAGCGTCGGTATGAAGGTCTTTTATTCAGGCTGGCCGCGAGGTTACCTGTGGCAGAAATTTCCCGTCGAAGGGCAATTTCGTTTTAGAGTTGTTAAACTATTATAGTTAAGTATATAAACAATAAGGGGTTTGGGCAATTTTCAAAGATCTTGATGGGTTGAGATCATACCTTTTGACAGGGGAGTGCCTTGCGGCATTGTGCGACTATGAACCAGATACTCCTGATTGACGATGATGAAGCTATGAGGGAGACGTTGGCAGACTGCCTCGACAGTGCAGGCCATACCGTTTCGCAGGCAGAGAATGGAAAGAAGGCTCTGCAACTCCTGGAAAAGACAACCTATGATCTGATTATTACAGATGTCTTCATGCCCGAGCTTGATGGCATTGAGCTTATTCGAATTCTCGGTGAGAGGGATGATCAGCCGCCGATCATTACCATTTCCGGTGGAGGAGGTATTCTACCGCCCGGTTGGTCGACCAAGCTCACCGATGTTTATAGTGTCGCATCTTCCATAACCAAACCCATCGATATGGACTTTTTTCTCGGAACAGTCGAACGGACCCTGTTGGTGTAGAACGGGATCGCCACGAGTGCATAGTGGGTGTCGATTGATGAATTCGCAACAGGAAAAACAGTCCGTTGGCGGTTTTCCCCCGTCAACTTGGACAACTAACCTGTGGTCGAGGTGAGACTTATTTCAAAGGTATCTGATGGTGTTGCTGGATCAAACCAATCTGGAAATACGGTCCAGCATTTGTGACGCGTTCCTTATTTGCTTCGCTATATTGACGGTTCCAGCAATGGCAGCCTCGCTCTATCGGGCTTTGGACATCGGTTGGCAACCAGTCATGACGTTGCAAATCCTTGTAGTGACCGGCATCTGGACTCTCGCGGTACTCCGCAAATTCCTGCCCTATCATGTTCGTTCTATCTCCCTCATCGCCGTGTTCATCATCGTTGGTCTGACAGGGATCTGGTCGTTTGGCCTTATGGCTGGCAGCATCGCCTGGTTCGTCGTAGCCCCTATCCTTGGGACTGTTTTCTTTGGCATGCGGACAGGTCTTGGCATTCTCTTCGGGGTCATTGTGGCGACCGGCATGATTGGTGTCGGTACGGTGCTGGGGTACCGATTACCTCCTTTCGAACTGGCAGCTTACTTGACGAGTACCCCTGCATGGGCACTGGCTGAAACCAGCTGGATCATTGTCAGTGGAAGTCTGGTGATCGCCGTCGGCATTCTGACCAGATTTTTTGTTGAATCGATGGAAAAGTCCCGGCGAGACACCGCCGCACTGGAGGAAAGCGAGCGCGACTATCGCAACATCCTGGATAATATGGTGGACACGTTTTATCGTGCCGATCAGGACGGGCGCATTGTCATGGTTTCACCCTCGGTCGTGGACATTAACGGACATTCGTCCGACGAGTTGATCGGGAAAAAACTTGATCAGTTCTACGTGGACGAAAACAAGAGACAGGAATTTCTTGAACTCCTCAAGGAGAGTGGAGGAAAGGTCAGCAAATTTCAGACTGAAACCCGCAACAAGGATGGCAGCACTGGGTGGGTCTCTACCAGTGCGCGCTATTGGACGGGGGCCGATGGCGAAATTTTGGGGGTCGAAGGAACCATCCGCGATATTACTGAAAACAGGAAGGCTGAGGAGGCGCTTCGTCGCTCCCAGAAAATGGAAGCGGTGGGGCAACTGACCGGCGGCATTGCCCACGACTACAACAATATGCTTGGCGTTATCATCGGGAATATTCAGCTCGTCCAGGGCGGCGCCAACCTTGATGACAAATCTATTCTCAGATTGGATAAGGCCCTTGCAGCAGCAAAACGAAATGCTGACCTAACGGATAAGCTGCTCGGAATTTCTCGCACGCGAGTGCGTGGAACAAGGCTTACATCGGCGAACGCCTTCATCGCAAATTTGAAAGATATTATTACTATATCAGCGGCTACTTTCATTGAAGTTGATGCCAGCCTCGCAGACGATCTTTGGATGGTTGAGCTGGATACAGCTGAACTTGAAGATGCGATTCTGAATCTGACCATCAATGCTCGTGATGCAATGCCGGACGGAGGTGTCCTCTCTTTTGAGACCGTGAATAAAACCCTGGACGAACGATATGTGCGGGACAATCCCGGAAGTCGGGCGGGAGACTTTGTCATGATCTCTGTGTCCGACACTGGCACTGGTATGACGGAAGAAATCTGTAAGCAGATTTTTGATCCCTTCTTCTCAACCAAGGAAATCGGTATGGGGACCGGTCTGGGTCTCAGTACTGTCTATGCTTTTATCCAACGCTCCGGTGGTTTCATAAAGGTTTATTCCGAACCCGGGGAAGGGGCAACCTTCCAGATCTTTTTGCCGCGGGCATATGAGCATGAGGCTGACACAGCGGTGCGTAGTGGCGAGACGGAACAGGACTTGCCGCCCGGAACCGAGATTATCCTGGTGGTTGATGACGAGGTTGCACTCGTTGACATCGCGGTCGCCTACCTTAATGACCTTGGATATAAGACGTACACGGCGAACAATGGAAAACAGGCGCTGGAAGCCCTCAAGGCCAATCCTGGCATCAATATGCTATTTAGCGACATTATCATGCCCGGAGACCTGGATGGCTATCAACTGGCGCTCGCCGCAGTACAGGCCGAACCTTCCCTGAAAGTACTGCTGACCAGCGGGTTCACGAACAAACGCGTAAAATGCATGGAAGGCGACAATAAGAGGATGGCCAAAATGGCCGCCAATTTGTTGAGTAAGCCCTACATCCTGACTGAACTGGCAGTGGCCGTACGGCGCACGCTGGATGAAGAGGATTGAAGGCCCCCGCCAGTCAGCTTGCGCCAGTCAGCCCGCGTCAGTCAGACCCCGTCAATCAGACCAGAGAAAGCGGTAGGCACCGGTCGCGGTTCTCACCGGTTGCCCTCAGTCGCATGGCCGGTCGGAGTCCCGTTTCCGGGGCCCCTCGCAGTCGCTCTAGAATTTGTAGACCGTTGAAAGTCCTATGACATGAACACTGTAATCCGGCGATTGATTACCAAGACCCAGGACATAGGGGAGCGTGTCGGGGGCAACGCCGTCGTAGGCATAGTCTTCAACAAGAAGGTCCTCATACTTATACCGCAAGCGCAGGGTCAAATCCCTGGTCCACTTGTAGTCCGCCCGCAAATCAAGGCTTACGAGATCCGTGGTCACGTCGGGCAAAGGTGCCACAGAGTTCAGTGTCCCTGCCCAGATATCAAATGAAGTCTCAGCCTGGAGCAAGGTGGCATCAAGTGTAATATCAAGCTTGTTCTTGACGGCTGCCCACTCGAAGCCCAGCCCCATAGAACGGGCCTTGTCGTCGGTTTCGACACTCCAGCCACGCCCGGCAAAGTCATAGAGATCTGTTCCCGGACGGCTCGCAACACCAAACTGCTCGAAGACCCGATCGTCAATTGTCACCCAGCCATGAGCGCTGAATGTTTCGCTCGCTGTATAGGAGCCGTCGACGGTAACGCTATAGCCGGCGCTTTCGGTCAGCCCGACGATTGTTTCGCTATAGTCATCGTTGGTGTAACGACCGGTGAGACCAATGACCCATTTATCGTTCGGCATGAAGTTGGCGGCACCGCGAACCTTAAGCTGATCACGATCCGCCATATAGAATTTGCGAACCAGGGGGTGGTTTTCAAATTCGGCGTCGGGATCCGGGCCGAGAAAGTCCGGCGTATGGCTGGCAACAAACTGGGCGTTGTGGTCATAGGTCGAGCCTTCACGCATCGCATAGCTCACAGCCGCCCAACCCTGCATTTCCGGCGTCGGTGTGAACCTGAGCTTGCCTTCAATACGATGTTCCTTTGTCTTGGAAACCTCGGAGAAGGTGCGCGTGATCTCTTCATAGTCATAGCTGCCGGTCAGCTTCATATTGTCTCTGAGCCGGTAGCCTGCATCCAGCTCGAACAGATGTTGCGAGCGGCTGTAGGGCATATTGATGCGAGCATTACTGGTATCAATCGTGCTCTGATCACCGGAGTCGCTATGAACCACGATGAACACATCGCGCGGGGTCTGGTTGTCCCGATCTTCATAGCGGTAGCTTGCCCTGACATTGAGTTTGGGGCTCGGCCGCGTCGTCACAGCCAGGTGTGCCAACATGGTATTGATCTCGCCGTCAAGTGAAGTGCGTGGCAAGGGCGTCGCAACGACCAGACCGGGGTTCACTGTATAGTCCTGGAAGGTCTGGTCCTGCGTCATGCGGCTGTAGGAAAGGTTGGCTGTAGCTCTGGTGGTATTATTCATCAGATATTGCCCGGAAAACCGAATGCGGTGTGCCTCGTTGTCCGGCGGCAAGCCAATCGAGCCCATACCGCCTGGATAAGAGGCGACAGGTGCCCAGCGGGTGCTGGCATAGGCGTTATCGAATGTGAGCGACCTCAGGTCATTGTCGAACATCGACAGATTGTAGCTCACCAGGAACTGCCCCTTCTTTCCGGTATAACCAATCGACGCGTCGAATGTATCCGTCTGGTAGTCGATCGGCTCGGGAACGATGACGGCGGCAGGATTTCCTCCGCTGCTGCCAAAGATCGCGGCAATGGTCCGCGACCCATCTTTCAACTCGCGTCTGAAGTCTGTCTTGATGGTCCAGTTTTTTGCCGGCAAAAGAGAAAAGCCGCCGGAATATCTCTCGCGTGAATGTTCAACAGTAATGTCGCGCAAACTGGTCGCCAGCTCAGTCATTTCGGACGTGTCCCGGTCACCGGGGACCCAGCCGGCGGGCAGGGTCATAAGCGATCCGTCATTCGCGAAGAGATAGGGCGTCCGGGCATCATCAATCATGTATTTCGGAATTTGGTCGAACCCGAAATGAACATTGAATAAACCCTGTTGGCCATATTCAAATTGCAGCGCGCCGGATGAAAGGCCTAAATCTGTTCCCCGCAGGGTGAAATAGGTGGTGTCCGGATCATCAAACGCGGATCTCTTTTGCAAGTTGATATTACCGATGACGAAGGCACCTTGTTCCTCAAGCCCGGTGTATTCACCAAATTTGAAAGAATCTTCATTGACATGGCCCAAACCCAGTTCGACCTCATTGACATATATGGGGGTTGGCGCTTCATCAAGAACATCATCCTGCGCCAGGGCATTTTGGGAAAACGCAAGGACTGTGGCCATTGCTGTCATTCCGACTAACTTTTTCCTAAACATCATTGCACCTCTTTTTCTGTCTGTTGTGCATATTTCTTGATTGCGAATGTCTTCTACCGCGTCAACCGTGTGCCGGACGGGTGGTTTGACCCGTGTACTTTCGGGTGACAATTCATGCAATCCTTGCCGAGGACACGAGCATTGGGGCTGGCACCAGCCAGGCCCGTACCGCTGTAGAGTGTTCCCGGATGGTAATTTTCCTGATGACATTCCTGACACAGATAGGGCGTGCGAGCCTTCAGCAGACGTGTCAGATTTGACCCGTGCGGTGTATGGCAACTTGAGCAATCATCACGAACCGGCGCATGTTCCCAAAGGAAGGGGCCGCGTTTTTCGGCGTGACAACCATAGCAAGTGTCATTGACAGATATTTCTTTCAGGAGTTTGGGGCCAGCGGAGCCGTGGGAATTGTGACAATCCGAGCAAGTGACCTTGCCCTCCTCGATCGGATGGGTTGACCGACGGTGGGAGTCGGCGCGCTGCTCAACATGGCAAGTGTAACAAACTTCAGGCTGGGTCTTTTTGACAAGGATCGAATCCCTGGCTGCGTGGACATCATGACACGATGCGCAGGACGTATCTGCTGCCTGATGCTGACTGCCGGTCCAGTTCATCCTGACACCGCCTTCGTGGCAGCCAAGGCAAACCTCATTTTGCTGGTCCACCGGAGTTGCCGAATTTGCTCCGAAAACAACAGCGGGAAGTGGCCGGATTTCTGACTCTTCGACCTTTTTCATGTGTTCCGGGCTGGCACCGTGACAGCTCTCGCAATCATGCGCGGCAAACGGCGTACGCCCATCCGCCCGCTGTGCGTGCGGTGTTTTGAGAAATTTTGCGACAGGACTCTCGTCGTCGCTATGACATTTGAGGCAAGCTTTCTCACCTCTCTTTGCGTAGCCTGGGTCGGTCTCTTCGGCGCCAGCATATCCTGACGCGAAAATCAAAACAATCAATCCGACCAGAGACACCATCATTGAGTATCGTGTTTTAATATTCATGATTCTGTCTTTCTTTCCATAGTGGCGTGCGTCTTTCATCGCTGAGCGACTTGTAGTGAACTGTGTCCCGGTACTCGACATAAGTCGTACCTTCCATTTCGTGGCGGGAAACGCAAAAGTCCATTGTTTGAGAGTATTGTATGAAGCTTGCGAGGGTGCCGGACGTAAACATTCCCAAAAGGACTGATCCGACCGCAGCAAGTGCAACGACCTTCATCGTTGCCTACTCCCGCAACAGCCTGCGGGTCCACTCCGCAAAATCTATGAACGCTTTTCGTTGCCATATCAGAATCCCTTTTTAGTCTCAGGGTCCATCGCCCCGCAAATTGCAGGGAGCTTTGGCAGTGATTCGGTCCCCCGACATACCAGCTCGCTGAACTTATCGTGGCTGGCTCTCATGCTAAACAGAGGATAAGGGCAAACATAGAACTGTAGATCAACTATGCAACCGCCTTGATGGCGCGTACGTTAATTTTGCAATCGGCATATTGTCGCACGCAAATGCTTTTCGGTCCCGGGCGGTCGGCGCCGACCAGCAAGTTCTTCAATTGGCGATTGAACGGTGACGCTGACTGCGAGGGCCACAACGATTTTGCTCGGCGAAGGTGTTTTCGAAAGTCTCTAATTTCAATGAAAAACGAAGCGCGAAACTCGTACTATGGAGGTTCACTTCGAATCGAACCCGGCTGTTCGTTGAGCCCGGTAACCTGGGCCTGTCTGATTCTGTGTATGGATCACATCAGTCAGACCCCACGAGTCAGACCCCACTAATCTGACCATGGAAAGCGGTAGCCCTTTTTTTCTTCCTTACGCGGCGCAGGGCGGCGGGAATAGCCGACCTGGCGGAAGTCGTCACTGAGCGTATCGAGAAAGGCCTTGTATTCGAGTGCTCTCGATCCATCGATGGCCGGGACCCCGCCTGGTATTTGCGCCACACGAACGCCCTTGTGTGCCCCCATCATAATGTCTTTCCAGATCACAGCGGGCAGAGAGCCACCGGTCGCATGGTTGGTCGGTGTCGCATCATCGTTGCCGATCCAGACACCCGCCACATATTGCTGCGTATAGCCGACAAACCAGGCATCGCGCCAATCCTGGCTGGTACCGGTCTTCCCGGCAGCCGGTCGGTCGCCCAGGCTGGCCCTGGTCCCGGTCCCGCGATAGATCACCTGATACATCAGATGGTTCATGGCGGTCGCATCTTTTTCCTCAATGATCCGCTTCGGCTCACCGGTCGGGTGCGTATAGAGAACCCTTCCAGTGTCACTGGTGATACGCACGACAGCGTATTTCGGCGCTGCCATGCCAAGAGTGGCAAAGGGTACATAGGCCGAGGTCAGCTCAAGCAGCGAAACCTCTTCTGTCCCCAGCGCAATTGAAGGAACAGCGGAAAGCGGGGTCGTGATACCGAGACGTCTGGCGCGCTCGACAACGTTTGCGGTGCCAACTCTCTGGGCGATCTTTGCAGCAACTGTGTTGATCGACTTTTCAAAGGCTTCCCTCATGGTGACACGGCCGACATAATGGTCGGAATAATTGGTTGGGGTCCAGTTTCCGATCCGAACCGGCGAATCTTCCCAGACACTGTCGGTCTCTTCGCCCATCTCCAGCGCGGTCAGATAGACAAAGGGTTTAAACGCCGAGCCTGGCTGACGCCTGGCCTGGACCGCCCGATTGAACTGGCTCTCGAAGTAGTCCCTGCCGCCGACCATGGCGCGCACCGAACCATCAATACCCAGGATCACCGCCGCAGCCTGACCCACTTCCAGGTCTTCGCTGCGTGCCTCAAGGTTTTTAATCACCGCATGCTCGGCAACACGTTGCAATTTGGGATCGAGGGTCGTTCGGATTGTCACATTCACCTCAGGCGTTCCAATCAAACGACTGACTTCGGTTGCGATGTAATCAATGAAGTAGTTTTGCCCGTATGTATTTTCACGATGCTGCGGGACGGCGGGATTTTCCCTTGCTTTGGTTGCTTCTTCTTCAGTGAGAATGCCGGCTTTGACCAGATTGCCCAGAACAACGCTGGCACGGCCTTGAGCGGAATCCAGATTGTTGGTCGGGGCGTAGCGCGAAGGGGCCTTTGGCAGACCGGCAAGCATGGCGGCTTCGGCAACGCTTACCTTGCGCGCCGAGTGCCCAAAATAGAACTGCGCTGCCGCATCAAGCCCATAAGTGCTTGCGCCCATATAGATCCGGTTGATGTAGAGCGTCAGGATTTCATCCTTGGTCAGGTGGCGCTCCAGCCAGACCGAGAGAAACAATTCCTTGATTTTGCGGGTATAGGTTCGGTCGTTTGTCAGGAAAAGGTTTTTGGCCAGCTGCTGCGTAATCGAGCTGCCACCCTGAACCGTTCGCCCGGCGCGAAAATTGGTCCAGAAAGCGCGGACAAGGCCAATCGGATCAATCGGACCGTGTTGGTAGAAACGGCGATCTTCGGTGGCGATGAAGGCGGCGGGCAAATACGGCGGCAATTCCTGCAACCGCAATATCTCGCCGTGAAAAGCGCCGCGACGTGCAAGGATTTCGTCGTTCCGGTCAAGGATCTTCAATCCATAGACCCGGTTGCGCTCCCAGACATTGGCTTCTTCCAGAGAGGCAGGGGTGATAACCCAGTAGGCGATAAACACCGTCCCCGCCCCAATGATCCCCAGTGCGATGACGCTGAGTGATCCATAGAGGATGACCTTGCGCTTGAAGTTGCGCCACATGTTCGCGATCCGTCCTTGCCCCACTTCGGATTACCCTCAAACACTTCTGATCCGGCACTGGTCCGCGTGAGTGCAAATTTGGCCAGAATCAACCCGGAATCGATATTATTGTACCAATAGTGCTATGCCAGTGATATCAGGCAATTTTGCGACCTGAGTATAATTTCCGACCCCAATGAGTATAGCCTCTCTATGATTAGCAAACCCTTCTGGAAAAACAAGAAGTTAGATGAATTCTCTGAAGAGGAGTGGGAGGCGCTGTGCGATGGCTGTGGCAGGTGCTGCCTCGTCAAGCTGGAAGACTTCGATACCGGGGAAATCGAGAATACCAGTGTTGTCTGTGAATTTATGGATCAGGGGACTTGCCGCTGCACGACTTATGAGACCCGCCAGCTGGTGGTCCCGACCTGCATCAAGGTCACGCCTCAGAATGTTGCCGGGATCGAATGGATGCCGCCAACATGCGCCTATCGGCGCGTAGCAGAGGGCAAGGATCTGGAATGGTGGCATCCGCTCGTTGCCGGTGAGCACGAAAGCATCATTACGGCAGGAATTTCGGTCAAGGGACGGGTCATTAGTGAGGCCGAAGTCAGTGATGATGACCTTGAAGACTATGTTGCCGAGTGGCCTGCAGATCGAGGATTCTCAGATTAACCGGGGCGAGTTTTCCGCTGAAATCTCCCGGATCCAGTGCGTATTCCGGGTGTAGGTTGGATTTAGTTAAACTTTAACAGTTTCACTTAGACAAAGTTTAAGGCCGGGTTGTCATAGTACTGGACAGGGGAATTGTCTCCCGAGTTTGCGTAAGAGTTCAACGATAGTCTAGTACCATGAAACAAAAGAGAATGTTCAAGAGGCAAAGAGAGCGTCACCCGTTCAAATGGTGTGTGATCGCCACTGGCCTGCTGTTTCTTTCCTTTGCCTCTTTCGGAGCTGGCGTGCAGTTCGCCACACTGACCCTCGACCCGCCGGATGTGCAAATGGCCGATTCCGACGAGGGGTCTGCAGAGGGATCTGCACCTGAAGCCACCGCCGGCCGGCCGCTTCGAGTGTCCCACAAGCCTGGGCAAGACACCTGATCAAGCCTTCAGCGACTGAATTGTGATCCGCCAGCGTTGCGAGCCCCTGGCAAGTGCGACGTTGCGTCTCGTGCAAAACCTCATTTTCAATGAATATAGGGTCGATTTTGCGCCCCGTTGATATAGTCTTTTCCAAAAGACACTTTGCCTGAAGAGACATTTGGCCAGAAGGGTGTCAGGGAAGAGACGTCTTATGGATCTGCATCTTGGCGACAGGACTGCCCTCGTCACAGGTGGGTATAGAGGCACCGGCGCTGTGATTGCCAGGGTGCTTGCAGCAGAAGGCGTGCGGGTTTTGGTTCACGGGTTTGAAGCGGGCTCTCCCGATGAGATCGTCCACCAGATCCGCGACGGGGGCGGTCAGGCCGAAAGTGTTGTCGGCGACCTGATGTCCGACGAAGGGGCCGAAGACCTGAAATCAAACATTGATGAATTGGGGGCCGGGATCGATATTCTGGTCAACAATTTTGGCCGCGCCGATCCGGCAAAGTGGTCGAGCGCCGGGACCGAGGACTGGTTGAAAGCCCTTGAGATCAATCTTCTCTCATCGGTTCGCCTCGCTAAACTTCTTGTCCCCGCCATGAAGGAAAAGCGATGGGGCCGGATTGTTCAGCTCGGGACCATCGGTTCGACCAGACCGAATGCGCAGATGCCGGGGTACTACGCCGCCAAGACGGCACTGGTTGCAACCACTGTCAGTCTTGCCAAGGAGCTCGGCGGCACCGGCATTACCGTCAACCATGTCAGCCCCGGCCTTATCAGAACGCCAGAGGTCGAGGAAAATTTCCTGCGCTATGCCAAAAAGCATGGCTGGGGTGAGACCTGGGACGAGGCTGAGGCGCGCATCACCCAGAAATTCATGCCCAACCCGACAGGTCGCATCGCCACCCGCGAAGACATCGCGGATCTCGTGGCGTTCCTTGCCTCACCGCGAGCCGGGCATATCAATGGACAAAACATTCGCGTCGATGGTGGTGCCGTCGACATAGTAGGTTAAGAAAGAGGGGGCCTTATGGCCGACAATGCGTTTTTCCGTTTTGATCCTTTTGATCTGCCGCCCGAAGCAGAAGCCGTGCGCCCGAAAATCCGCGCCTTCATGAAAGGGGCGCTCGCTGGCGCCGGTGACAAGTTTCGCGGCCGCACATGGTCCGGGTATGATGCGGAGTTCTCCCGCAAGATGGGCGAGGCCGGATATCTTGGGATGGTGTGGCCGAAGAAATACGGCGGCCATGAGCGTACAGCGCTGGAGCGCTATATTGTCCTGGAAGAGACCCTGGTTGCCGATGCCCCGACCGGCGCTCACTGGATCGGAGATCGTCAGAGCGGCCCGATGTTGCTCAACTTTGGAACCGAAGAGCAGCGTCTCAATTACCTTCCCAGGGTAGCTCGCGGCGAGATCTTCTTCTGCATTGGTATGAGCGAACCCGATTCAGGATCTGACCTTGCCAGCGTCAGGACCAAAGCCGAAAAGGTTGATGGTGGCTACATCGTCAATGGCCGCAAGGTCTGGACCTCGAATGCCCACAAGGCCGATTACATGATTGGTCTTTTCAGAACGTCGACGGACCCCGATGATCGTCATAAGGGGCTGACCCAGTTCATCGTTGATCTGAAAAACACCGACGGGATCACCATCAGACCAATCCCGGACCTCACCCAGACGTCCCATTTCAATGAAGTCACCTTTATTGATGCCTTCGTGCCCGATGATGCCCTGGTCGGGGAAAAGGGTAACGGCTGGAGCCAGGTCTCGGCGGAACTTGTCTATGAGCGGTCAGGACCCGAGCGCTTCCTGTCCTGTTATTCTCTGATCAAGGGCGCCATCGATCGGGTTGGACCCAATCCGGATCGGATGCAGAAAATCGCCATCGGCAAACTGGTATCCCATCTTGTCACATTGCGCCGCATGTCTATTTCTATCGCTGGCATGTTGCAGGAGGGCTCCAACCCTTTGCTTGAAGCCAGTGTCGTCAAGGATCAGGGCGCGCTCTTTGAACAGTCCATTCCACACATCATCCGCGGGATTATTGAACTTGAACCAGCGGTGGGGACCGGTGATCAGTTTGCTGAACTTCTGGCCTATCTGATGCAGACAGCGCCGTCATTTTCGATGCGCGGCGGAACCCGTGAAATCCTGCGCGGCATCATCGCCCGCGGTCTTGGGCTGAGGTAGGGGAAATAACCATGAACGAACTCACACATATCATTGAGCAAACCGCAAACGGTGTCTTTGCGGACAACGTCACGCAGGACATGATGGCCGCGCTCGAAGACGGCAAGCTGGATCAGGCTCTGTGGCAATCGATTGAAGACGCCGGCCTCACGAAAGTGCTTTTAAGCGAGGATGAAGGCGGCGCTGGCGGAACCTGGCTCGATGCCGAAGTCGTGCTGCGCGCTTCCGGCCGCCACCATGTTCCGGCGCCCGTGGGCGAAGCGGTCGCCGCTTACTGGGTCCTGGCGTTAGCGGGTCTTCCAATTCCCGAGAGCGGCGTGCTGACATGGGCCATGGGCATTGAGGGAGGCGACGCGCTTGATCTCACGAGGGCGCCGTGGGCAATTGAAGCCGATCATGTGCTGGTCTGGTCCGACAAGGGCAAACTTCATCTTTTCGGCAAGCTCGAAGGTCTGACAGCGGGCAAGAATATGGCCGGCGAACCGCGCGCCTCCGGCAAGATCAAAATCGCCGATGCAAAACACTCCGGCAATCTACCGGCATCGCTCAAGGGGCTCGACCCGATGGCGCTTGGCGCGGCTGTTCGTGCGGTCCAGATGTCCGGCGCGCTTGACGGTGCGCTCCACATTTCGGTGAATTACGCGACCGAACGCGTTCAGTTCGGCAGGCCGATTTCAAAATTCCAGGCGATCCAGCAACAACTGGCTCTGATGTCAGGCCATGTGGCGACATCGGTTCGCGCAGCGGGTGCTGGCTGTGAAGCTCTGGCACGCGATCCTTCCTCGGCCGGGTTTGATATAGCAACAGCCAAGGTGCGTAACAGCGAAGCCGTGGAGATCTCGACCAGCGTCGCCCACCAGGTTCATGCCGCCATCGGCATCACATTCGAATACGGCCTTAATTTCTTCACGCGCCGTCTGTGGTCATGGCGTGATGAATTCGGTTCGGAAAACCTTTGGGCCGAGAAAATAGGGGGCGCTCTGGTTGCCCAGGGCGGTGACGCGCTCTGGGAAAATGTGACGGCAGGCATGCTCTCTCTTGAGGCGTGATCGTTCAAACCGGATGTGATCACGGACACTTGGCGACCGGGCCGCAGTATTCTAGACTTGTTCCAGAATTCATCAGCCCGGGAGACTACCATGATTATCCAGGACCGTATGGCGCCGAAGGTAGATCGCGAATTTGTGCTCTTTCTCATCGGGATGCGGATCAACAAGATCCACAAGATGGCTAAATGGTTGCCGATCTTTGCATCCATGCCCCGGATGATCAGGGAACTCGAAGCCCAAAAGGATCTCGGATTGATGCATGCCCGTTTCCATCCCGGGTTTCGCAATTTCTTCCTGATTCAGTATTGGGAAAGCTGGGACAAGCTCATGGCCTACGCGCATGATTCAGATCGCAATCACCGCCCCGCATGGACTGAGTTTTCCAAAAACGTTGGTTCCAATGGCGACGTTGGCATCTGGCACGAGACCTACACGGTCAAGCCCGGCCAGGTCGAGGCGATTTACGGCAACATGCCGCAATACGGATTGGGCAACGCCTTCGATCTCGTGAAAGCCGAAGGAAAAATGAAAGGCGCCGCCGAACGCATGACGGCGGATGGCTGACAGAGTAGCAGTCACACAAAGTTGAGATGCGTGTGAAGACCCCTTGCCCTATAGCGTGATTGAACATTTCAGTCAGTCACAAGGGGCAGGGATAGATGGCAATTGGTCGGCGCGGCAAGCCCGTTAAACTCACACTTTACAAATGGGCCGGACGGTTCGGGCCCTTCAAAATCAAGGTTCCGTGCGGAGAATGCGCGCTTACGGAAGATGTTATTGAGGATACGCTGGAAAACGAACTCGGTGACATCGACGTGGTTTTCAAAACTCACAATTGGTTGACCGTTTGGTGGCGACCGCTAATCCGCGGCGGCTGGCATGCGCCGATCGTGATCGTCGGCAAGAAGGTCGTGAGCCAGGGAGACGCCCTGAACCGTGGTGTTCTCACAGAAGCCGTCATACGCCTTCATGCAGCGCAGACGCCTCTGACAGGAACTCACGTCTTTTCGAAGCCGGGATGCGAGCACTGCGCACGGTCAAAGGATTATCTTGACGAGGCGGGCGTTGACTACGATGAGCATGATGTCATCGGGGAACCCGCCGCTCTCTACGAAATGCTTGCCCGCGTAAAACCCATCATTGGCGACAAGACACCGGTTACCATGCCCCAGATCTGGATCGACAGCGTCTATGTCGGCGGCGCAGACGAACTGGCATTGTGTCTCGGTCTTGAGGTGGAAGCCAATCCGGAGCGGGGCCAGTCGTCTCTGTCAAAGAAACCGGCAAGAGGGCGTTGGAAGAGGCGGCATAGACGGCAATAAGTTTTTCGCTCTTCAGTTCCGCGTCGATTATATCAAAGTAGATTTGTCCTCTTCGAACCTGGCTTCGTTTGTAAACAGATAGCTCTGGCCACCAGCGGCGATCCACTCGTCGGTGTTTTTCGCTTTGTTGTCGATGAGTAAGGTTTCTGATCGCGAGATGTTTCCATCCAGACGAGACAAGGCCACATCGCACAGGGCGGCTTTGCTGAGTGAAACTTCCTCCCATGATGTTACGATCACCGGGAACGTATCGTTGAGTTGATAGTGCGGGGCAACGACGTAGCTGAAGATATCCGGATTAATCGTCACGATGGCCTGGGGCAGGGGACACTCCCGAGCGAAGGCCATCACTGTGTCGAAGAATATGATGTTGCGACAGGCTTTCAGCATGTGAGCCAGGACCAGATCTGAAGGAGCAGCGATATCACGGCCAAGAGCCTCGCTCACCGCCACCATCTCGATCCGGCCCAGATTCCAGCCATCGGCCAACTTACTGTCACCCATTGCCCGACGATAAGCCTCCGCCCATCCAGGGAAACCTTCCAGGGGTGCCTGCATCCAGTTCTCATCAACCAGTGTGTCCCCAAAATCCCACAGAATGGCCTTGATACTCATCGCCTCACGCCCATCCGCCAGCGAACGGTATAACCTGGCCTGTGACAAATCCTGAATGATCACCGGCCAGAAAGGCAATGAGTGCGGCGGCTTCCTCCTGCTCGCCGAGACGGCCCAGCGGGATGCGCTTGAGGATCTTTTCGGTGACGCCCGGCTTTGCCATTAACTCCGGTGGATAATAGTCCGGGTTTGCAAGATAGTTTGGCGCGACGGCGTTTACTGAAATGCCGTGTGGGCCGAGCTCCATGGCCAGTGATTTGATCATGCCGTTAATGGCGCTGCGCGCAGAGGCGTAGACCGTGTAGTCGGGAATGCCGCTGATCGGACCGGCTGATGTGACAAAGATGACGCGGCCGCTGCCTCGCTCTTTCATATGCGGAACGAGCGCGCCGGTCAGTTCAAAACCTCGAAACACAAGGCGCTCAAACGCGGCGCGTAAGTCCTCCGGCTTAATTTCCTCAATCGGCAGGCGCGGGGCGGGGTAGGCGTCATTGTTGATGAGGACATCCACCTCGCCAAGCCTCTTGAGCGCTTCTCCGGCAAGCGCCTTCGCCTCGGTCGCTTCGGCGATCAGAGCGTCCGGATTTTCATCGACGAAAACCTGGCGTTTTTCAGAATCCTGAAAGTCATCGTCATGGCACAGTACTTTTGCGCCCAGTTCAACAAGGCCTTTCGTCAATCCCGGTCCTGCAAAGTGCAGGACATCAGTTATAAGGATTTTCTTGCCCTTGAGTGAAGCGCTGATCATGAGAACCTCCTGGTCTGCCATAGTTATATGGCGTTCATTTTTTTGTTATTGTGACAACGGGTTCCGGCGCAAGCGGCTGCGTTTCCAGCGCCAGATCCTTGAGCGTCAATGAGCTGCCAACCTCACTCTTCGACGTCAGGAACTCATGAAGAAGACTGGACTGATCACCCTCAAAGCGCCTTTTGCGCCTCGAATATCCCGCCTGCCGGAAATACTCCAGCGCCTCATCGATCCGAATGGTTTCAAAAGGCCCAGCCGGGATAAGAGTGGTCGGCTCACCGGCGGTTTCGCTGAGATACCCGCCTTTTTTGAGGAGGGTGAGGGTGCGATCAAGTGCCTGCCACGGCACTTTGAGGGTGCGGTTCAGAGTGTCGAAGGTGAACGCTGATGCGCCTGAATAAAATCTTTGCCCGACAAGCTGCAGGACCCTGAGAGCGAGACGCTCCTGATTGGCGATGGAAAGTTCAAGCTCGATGGGTTTATCGACGATATAATCGGGATGCTGAAGAAGATAACTACCGTGCGCGCCGATCAGGACGACCATCCAGCTCAAGAACTGCCAGAACATGAACAGGACCAGCGAGGCGAAGGCCGAATAGATGGCATCGTATCGGCCCGAAGAAACTACGGCGTAGGAAAATAGCGAACCGATCAACATCCATGCGGCTGCAGAGATGACGCCGGCCCATAGCGCCGGAGCCAGCTTGACCCGCGTATGCGGCATGACGAAAAACAGAAAGGAAAAGCCAAGAACGGCAATGGTGAACGTCATCCACCGACCGGCCTCGGCTACAAAAACCCCGAGCAAGGGGACGTTTTCCATCGCGGCGACAATGCTGTTGCTTGCGGCGCCGGCGGTCAGAGCCAGCGCTCCGAAAGCCAGAACAGGTCCAATGGTGATCATCAGAAAATAGGTCTGGAGCCGGTCGCGCAGATTACGTCGCTCTCGCACATGCCAGATTTCGTTCAGTGCCGCTTCGATCATCTGCAAGGCGGAGAGCGCGGCAAACAAAAGCACGGCGATGCCGGCAAATCCGAGACCTTCAATTTGCATGCTATCGACCAGGCGCAGCGCCTGATCGACGACCTCGCCGCCCTGCTCACCGAGAGGCTCCACCAGACGCATCAAGACATCGCGAAACCGGTTATGGATGCCAAAGGATTTGAGGAGCGAGAAGGTGAAAGCCAGGATTGGCACGGTTGATATCAGGGTCAGATAGACCAGCCCCATGGCGCGCAGGCGAATCTGGCGGTCCTGAAACTTGCGGATGAGCAGAATACAGGTCCGAAGTAGCTGGAGAAAGAAGGATTCAATTCTCCTCAAGTTGGAAAGATCGACAGCCCAGATGATATTATGGAGCCTTGAGAGGGCTTTTCCTGGATTGAGAGAGGCCATATGTCTGCAGAATCTCCGAAAAATGTTCCAAAGCATACTATAGATCGAAAAGTGACACTTCAAATCAAGGAGTTATAAACATAAAACCCCTAGAGTTTGGCGGTAATTGGATGTCGGGATCAATTGGTGCATATCCGCCCGGCTATTCGCACGGCGGAACTGGGGCTGTATTTTAGCGATGGACGCACGCAAGAAAGATAAACTCGAAACCTTTCTGGGCCAAATCCGGGAGCACGACCTGGAGAAACTGGCCAGTGCGGTCGAGCTCGACAGGCTTGGTGGCGGCACGGACCTGCCACATGAAACCCTGATGGACGCCATGCGTCCGGCATTGCGCGAAAGCGCGAACTATTCCCGCACTCCAACTCTGGAACGTTTGTTCTGTGTAGCGTTTGAAGATTTGATCAATGCGCTGCCAGACAGACGCAAGCAAATCGGCCGTATCGGTCGCTGGTCTCTTCGTCCAATGTGGACGTGGTTGAAGACCGGGATCCTTAGTGAAGAGCTTGCCGGGATCGAACTCGAAATCAGTGCTCTGATTGCCGAGGACAAACTGGATGCGGCAAGGGCGCCAGTTCGTGAGCTGCAAGTGGCCGCTGGCCAGATCATGCAAAAAGAACTGGCAAAAGTAATCCAAAGTGATGCCGCTTTCGAAGCGTTCTGCCATCAGCTCGGCGGAGCATCAATTGTGGCAGATCTTCGTGACATGGCCATGTGTCTGGAAGTTACCGACTGGATCGATGAAATTCAAAGTCGATTTGAACGACCTCTGCTCGGCTTCAACGAGGGAGACGCGGAGGCTTTTTACAGCATCTATCAAAGGTTCCGCTCGGAGAAGCCAAAACACTCACAATATGCTCTGCTGGTTTTAATGGGACGCATGGCGCGTCCATGGGAAATTCTGACTCTCATTTCGAAACTGGAACAGGATTATGACGACCTTTCAATTGCGCCGGAAGACCAGGCTGCGGTGAATGAGTTGTTGCTCGATGACGTGGATGTCATCGGTATTTCTCTGGTTGGACTTCATCCCGAAGATGTTGATGCCGGTGAACTTCTGGAGAATCTCAATCTCTTTGTGCAAATAACAGGCGGGGTTTTACGCAGTGTCGGCTTGCATCGGAATGAAGACTGGGGCCAGCGCTTCAAAACGACTCGCGACGCGGTCGCGCAGCAAATGGGTGCTTTTGTCGAAGCCATGCCCGGCCTCATTCTCAAAGCCCTGCCGGTCAAAAAGACCGGCGGTTATGGCGTTCGCATTCCACGCGTCCCTGATACCAGTGTTGCGCCCTCGCCGGACGCTGTAAACACTTCGGTGGACTTGACCAAACTTTTTGCCGAGTTGCGGTTCTATGCTGACCAAACAGGGTTTGCTGCTGCATATTCCCGCGCAGCCGGAGAATTTGATCACAGCTACGAGCTGTTCAAGTCAGATATCCTTGACCATATTCGCGCAACATCGGGCGCAGAGCGTCAAAATGCAGAAGCCTTTGCAGAAGTTCTCGCGCAAATCGGCGAGGAATATCGCGGGACCGTAGAGGCCGATATGATCCGCCGTCGCTCCGCCACCGCTGCAGAAGAGGGTTTCGAGGTTTCCGAAATTGTAAACGGATAGACATTCCCTCTGTCATCCTGTAAAACCCGCGTCCCTTTTGGATGCACTGGCGCATCTCTTTCTGGCATTGCTGTGGTTCAGATCTCACCGGTCAAGCAGTTGAAAATTGACGTGGGCGGGCTCTGCAACCAAACGGATGCGGAGGCGAAAAATGACAGATCAGATTTATGTAGGTGTCGATTTTGGCACCACAAATAGCGCTGTTGCCATTGCTAGGGGCACAGGTTCGTCGAGCCTTGTGCCGCTCACGCAGAGCGGCGAGGCGACTTTCAGGTCCATTCTCTTTTTTGATGCAGATGAACGCATCGCCGGCGGCAAGCCGAGATCCTGGGTTGGCGATCAGGCGATTACAGTCGCGCAGGACCCGAGCTATGAAGGCCGATTGGTTCAATCGATCAAGTCCTATCTGGCCAACAGCGGTTTTCGGGGGACGACGATTTTCAATGCTCGTTACTCCATCGGTGATCTGGTCGGGCTCATATTGAACCGGTTGAAGACAGGTCTCGACGAAACCTGCGCCGCTGCACATCAGGGTCCGATCGTAGCGGGACGGCCCGCGCGGTTCGTCGGTCATGATGATGAAGATGGCGAGGACCTGGCACTGACCCGGCTCAGGGATGCTTACCGCTTTTCCGGGTTCGGTGAAGTCGAGTTTGAATATGAGCCAGTCGCCGCTGCCTATAAATATGCGGCGCGTCTCGATAGGGATGAACTCGTCCTCATTGCCGATTTTGGTGGTGGCACCAGCGACTTTTGTCTTCTCAATGTTGGGCCTTCGTTGAAGGCAAGGGCGGCGGAAGAGGCTGCGATCATCGCAGTCGATGGTGTCGGGCTGGCCGGCGACGCATTCGATGCGCGCATTGTGGAGAATGCTGTTGCCGGGCGTCTTGGCCGCGTCAGTGACTACGCGGCTCACTCCGGCAAGACTCTGCCCATGCCTGGCTGGATCTATGAACAATTGAAAGCCTGGCACCGGCTCTCCTTCATAAATTTGCCGCGTACACATGCCATCCTTGATGAGGTGATTGAGGGAGCTGCGGATCCAGGACCAATTCTGGCCTTGCAAAACCTCATTCGCAATAATCTCGGCTTCCGACTTTATACCGCAGTTGAAAAGCTCAAACATGAGCTTTCCTTCGCTGAAAGCGCCAATTTTCAATTCGCCGTCGATCCGCTCAGCCTTGATATTCCGATCAGTCGTAGCGCCTTTGAAGGCTGGATCGCACCGGAGCTGGGGCGCATCGAAACCTGCGTTGATAATCTGCTGCAAGATGCCGGGATCCGGCTGGATGAGGTGGAGCGGGTCTTCATGACCGGGGGCTCGGCCTTTGTCCCTGCTGTGCGCAGAATATTTGAATCACGCTTCGGCGCGGAAAAATTGACCGGCGGCGATGAACTCACATCGGTGGCATCCGGACTCGCCCTCGTGGCGCGAGATCGATATGGGTGTTAGAGTCACCTCATGACCGACAAAAAACCAGATAATGACCGAGAGCCCTTGATGCCTGAAGTTGGCGGTAAGACGGGTGACGCGCGAATGATGAGCCCGTCTACAGCGCGCAACAAAGATCCGATTTTGGAGGTGTTGCGTCCGCACCTGACGTCCGGGATGTGCGTCCTCGAGATCGCCAGCGGCTCGGGCGAGCACAGCGCTCACATCATGTCCAATATCCCGGGGCTCACCTGGCAGCCCAGTGACCTGTCGCAAGAGGCAAGACTGAGTACCGCAGCCTGGGCAGAATTGACGGGAATTCAAAACTTCAGAGATCCTGTTGCTCTGGATGCTTGCAGCGACACCTGGCCTTTGGAACAAGGTCTCGAATTTGACGCCATGCTTTGCATTAACATGATCCATATTGCACCTTTCGACGCAGCAAAAGGTGTCCTTCGCGGCGCCGGGCGATATCTCGGACGCGGCGGGATCCTTTACTTTTATGGCCCCTTCAGGGTTGGCGGCGCACACACTGCGCCTTCTAACGTGGCTTTTGATCACAGCCTAAAATCGCGCGATCCCTCGTGGGGCGTTCGCGACATCGAGGAGATAGAAGCCCTGGCAAGTCAGGGGGGACTTGTTCTCGAAAGCGTGACAGAAATGCCTGCGAACAATTTGTCGCTGATCTTCCGTCGGTAGCCCCCTTTCCCCGTGTGGCTGTTTGCTATAAAGCGGCAGGTGATTTCTTGAAGTTGCCTGAATTTTATGAGGTTTGAATGGTCATGTTCTGGGTCGCGGCGGCGGTGCTGTCCCTTGGTGTTGCAGCGCTGGTCTTGCGTCCGCTTTTAAGTCGGAGCACGCCGGCTCCCGACGAGACCAATCCTGATCTGCCGATTTACCGCAGCCAGCTCAAGGAACTGGAGCGCGACGTGGCGTCCGGCGCAATTGGAGAGAGTGAGGCTAAATCAGCAAGGGCCGAGATCTCCCGCAGGCTCCTTGGCGCAAGCGATGAGGAGCAGATGTCGTCATCTTCTTTGTCGTCGAAACAGCGCATTGCCGTCGTGATTCTTGTGTGTCTGGTCATGCCTTCTCTTGCCACTCTCGTCTACTTGCAAAAAGGCAACCCGAATTATACAGCGAGGCCCTATAGCGGTAGCAATGGAGAGGCACAGATGTGGGTGCAATATGGCCGTGCCTATATGCAGACCGAGCGCTTTGAAGACGCCGAGGATGCCTTCCAGCAAGCAATTGAATTGTCCGACCCCAGAGCCGACCTTTTTGAGAGCCTTGGCGAGGCAATCATTTTGGGCGGTGACGGGTCGATCCCAAATCGAGCGGTTGCTGCTTTTAAGGCAGCACTTGAACTGGAGCCGGCGCGCGAGCGTTCGCGGTTTATTGTGGCTGAATGGACTTATCGCTCCGGTGATCGGGAGGCCGGTGTGAGGGGCTTCATTGATGTTCTCGAGGACACCAAAGACGAGAGCCTTCAGGTGTTTTTGAAAGAGCGGATCGAAAATGCCATTGAGGAAATGAAGGCTGAATTGTCCGGTGATCCGGCTGCACAGCGTCCCGAGCCTCAGCAAGCCGCAAGCCCTTTGGCAGATATGAGCGAAGCTCAACGCACTCAAATCAAGCAGATGGTCGCGGGGCTCGCAGAACGCCTTGAAGCAGAACCCGACAACCTGGAGGGTTGGCTGCGTCTTATTCGTTCGTATACGGTTTTGCAAGAAGTAGAGAAAGCGAAAGATGCTTTGCAGCAGGCGGCGTTCACCTTCATGACCCGGCGCGAGGATATGGAAAAGATACTGGCTCTGGCCGAAGATCTGGAACTCGCAAAGGGTCCCGAACTACCAGCGGGCGCGGAAGACCTTATCAAACCCTGACCGGTTACTGACTGGCCCTTGCAAGCGCCATGATTTCGAGAATTTTGTCGGTATCGAAGATGGTTTTCGTCAATTGCGCCGTTTCTTTGACCGCAGCGACAAGTTCCGGCCCGTGGCTGCTGCCATCATTTTTGCAGTTGTGTTCAAGGCGGACAGCGAGATCCTGTAGCCGGGTGGCGCCGAGTTGACCGGCGCTGCTCTTGATGTCATGAGCGAACATGGCAACATCGGCCCAGTTTTCAATGTCCGCCGCATGTGCGGCCAGATTGGTTTTCTCAAGGGCATCAATAAGGCAGAGATTGGCTATTTCCAGTACCTGCTCGTCCTCCAGGACAGCAACGAGAGGAGCGATCCCGTGCGGATCACAAATCGGCAACACGCTCGTTGGTCTGATTGCCTCGTCGGGTGGCATTTTACCACTAGTCATGAAAGTCGACCCCAGTTTGTCTTCTGCCTGAAAATCTACATCCAAAAGGCTAACAAAGGCTTGTCACTGGTGCTTCCTGGTTTTTGATACCCGTATTGAGGGCATCATCGGCAGCAGACCGTATGGCGCGCGTCAACAGGTCGCAAATGACGGGGGTTTTTAAAGAGTTTATAATGACCATATGCGAATGCGTCGGGTTAAGGTAAAAGCCCTCAGGTTCCCGGCGAAACCGGCCATATCCGTTTCCAGCCATATTCGATTGATGAGTGAAGAGGAGTTTAAAGCAAGGTCATGACCCGTAAGCAAAGACGTACAACTTTCGTAGTTTCAGGTGTAACAGTGCTCGCCGTTGCGACACTTCTCATTCTCTCGGCCATGCGCGACTCAATTGTCTATTTCCATTCTCCAACCGAAGTAGCGGCTGCATCTTTCAAGATTGAAGACACGATCCGCATCGGCGGTCTTGTTGCCACAGACAGCGTGCAGCGCGGTGGCGGGGAGACGATCTTTTTCTCTGTGACCGATATGGAGGCCACGATCCCGGTTGAATTCACCGGAATTCTCCCTGATCTTTTTCGCGAAGGACAGGGCGTTGTTGTAGAGGGAACGCTGGACGGATCAGGGACCTTTATCGCGAAGTCTGTACTGGCCAAGCATGACGAAAACTACATGCCCCCGGAAGTCGCCGATGCGCTCAAGAAATCCGGTGCCTGGGAAGAATACCAGGACGGCACTATGGATACTTCAGATGGTCCAACTGCCAGGTCCAAATCTGATGGCGAGAGCTGATCAGAACCGGTGATCGACATCACCGGTAATCTGAGCTGAATCGCCTGGAACAAGCTGCTGCCACCAGCAGAATGAAAGAACGCTGAATGATTTCCGAAATTGGTCACTTTGCCCTCGCGCTTGCCGTGATGGTTGCGTTGCTGCAGGCGGCGCTTCCCCTGATCGGTGCCGCGAAAGGTAACAGGGCTCTGATGGAGCTTGCGGTTCCGACCGCGCTCGCCCAGGCGCTTTTGGTTCTTATTGCCTTCCTGGCCTTGATGTATGCGTTTGTGACGTCGGACTTTTCGGTCGAAGCTGTGGCGCACTACTCCCATACGACCAAGCCTTTGCTTTACAAGATTTCCGGCGTCTGGGGAAATCATGAAGGTTCGATGCTGCTGTGGGCTCTGATCCTTGCGCTCTTTGGTGGCAGCGTGGCATTCTTTGGCAAAAATCTTCCACTTGTCCTCAAGGCTCGCGCCCTTGGGGTCCAGGGGCTTCTCGGTGTTTCCTTTTTGCTTTTTATTCTGTTTACGTCCAATCCGTTTCAGCGCCTGTTCCCGGCATGGCCCAATGGCAACGATCTGAACCCGCTTCTGCAGGATCCCGGTTTGGCGTTCCATCCGCCACTGCTCTATGGCGGCTACGTCGGCTTCTCCGTTGCTTTCTCTTTTGCAATTGCAGCTCTCATCGGCGGCAAGGTCGATGCAGCCTGGGCGCGGTGGGTGAGACCATGGACCCTTGCCGCCTGGGTGATGCTAACGCTCGGCATCGCGCTGGGCAGCTATTGGGCTTACTACGAACTGGGCTGGGGTGGTTGGTGGTTCTGGGATCCGGTTGAAAATGCCAGCCTGATGCCCTGGCTTGTCGGCACAGCTTTGCTGCACTCCTCGATCGTAGTGGAAAAACGCAATGCGCTGCGCGCCTGGACGATCCTTCTTGCCATTCTCACCTTTTCTCTCAGCCTGCTCGGGACGTTTCTGGTTCGCTCGGGCGTTTTGACCTCGGTCCATGCGTTTGCCGTCGATCCGGCCCGCGGCATCTTTATCCTTGCGATTCTCATCCTCGTCATAGGGGGCTCGCTTGCCCTGTTCGCATGGCGCGCGCCGAGCCTGAAAGGTGGAGGGCTGTTTGCGCCGGTAAGCCGTGAGGGTGCTCTGCTCATCAACAATGTGCTCCTGACCGCCGCCGCTGGCATGGTGCTGGTCGGCACGCTCTATCCTCTGGTGCTTGAATCTCTCAATGCCGGAAAGATTTCAGTCGGAGCACCCTATTTCAATATGACATTCGGGGTTCCGATGATCCCGCTCCTGCTTCTTGTCCCGTTTGGGCCAATTCTTGCCTGGAAACGCGGCGATGCTCTGGGCGCCGTTCAACGGCTCTATGTGGCGGCAGGTCTTGCGGTTCTTGTGCTGTTGGTGACCCTGGCTTTGACCTTCGATGGCCCCTGGCTGGCAGCCTTGGGAATTGGTCTTGCGTCATGGTTGATGGTCGGCGCGATCTGGGAGTGGGCCGAACGGGTCAGGCTCTTCCGTGTGCCGCTTGCGCAGTCCTGGAGGCGGATCCGGGGGCTTTCTGCATCGGCCTACGGAGCGACCTTCGGTCACTTTGGTGTCGGTCTCACGGTTCTCGGCATTGTCGGGATGACGGCGTGGCGAACCGAAATTATCACGGTATTGGAGCTGGGCGAAAGTCGGGAGCTAGCCGGGTTTACAGTTACATTGAAGTCCGTCGAGGATCTTGCCGGTTATAATTATGACGGAGAGAGCGGTATCTTTGAGGTTTCAAAAGGCCGTATGACGCAGAACCTCCAGTCAGAGCACCGCATTTACCGGGTCACCGGTCAGCCCACGACCGAGGTTGGTCTGCGGACAACACCGCTTGGCGATCTTTATGTTGTGTTGGGAGATCCACAGGAAAACTCGGAGCGCCCGGCCTGGGTCGCGCGCATGTACTACAATCCTCTGGTCTCGTGGATCTGGCTCGGCGCCCTCGTCATGGCCTTTGGTGGCGGACTGTCGCTCTTCGACAGGAGGTTCCGCGTTGGCGCGCCGCAAAAGGCAAGGGCGAAAACAGTCCCTGAAGCGCAAGGAGTTTCGGCGTGACAGGATCTGCTAAATTAATCCGAATAATGATGGTTATCGGGCTTGGCTTTAGCTTTTTTCTGGCCGGTGTAGCCGGTCCGGTTTTTGCGGTTGAACCAGACGAAGTGCTCGATGATCCTGTACTTGAAGCGCGGGCGCGGGAGCTATCGAAAACGCTTCGATGCCTTGTCTGCCAAAACGAAAATATCGACTCCTCACATGCCCCCCTGGCAAAGGACCTGCGCATAATACTGCGGGAGCGATTGTCGGCTGGAGATACAGATGCTCAGGTAATCGAATTTCTCGTTACCCGTTACGGCGACTTCGTGCTCCTTATGCCTCCTGTCCAAAGGAACACACTGATCCTCTGGATCGCACCAGCCCTATTTATGATCTTCGGTATCACCGGTGCCATTATCTATATGCGCAATACAAAGACTGTCACACGAGAAGCAGACCTTACAGCAGAAGACACCAGACGCCTCGCCGAATTGATAGCTGAAGACTAGCTACTTTTGAGCCCGAGTGACGCGCCCGCAGTCATATTTCGAAGGTTAATAAAGCATTTACGTGCTTCTGCTAGTCGTTATATCATGACACGCACAGGTAAGGTCATCTAGTCCAGATGCCCTTCAGGCGCCAAAGCCTGACCTGAAACAGGAGAGTCTGCCGCGTGACCGGGGTCGAGAAAACTTTGCCAGCACAAAGCGCGCCGCTTTATGCCGGGCGGCCTATAGCGGCATCTTCGGATGACCCCCGCGCCCTGGCCTTTGCCCGCAAGGCCATGGCAGGAGGAGCGGCGATTGGCGTTTTCAGCTGCTGGTATGGCCTGTTTTTTGCGGGCCCTTCTGGAAATCTTTCGCCCTGGGAGTGGATAACCGTTCCCCTTACCGGTATTTTCTCCGCGATCATTGCGATCATAGTCATCCTGAACAACAAACGGCACATTAGCCGTGCCGGGATCGCCTATGCCATTTGGGTCAGCTTTCATGCTTCGACCAATGTGGCGTATGAGCTGTTCAATCAGCCAGATTTTGGAAATGTCATGATTTACATGGCGTGGCTCCCGGCGGCCTATCTGTTTACTACCGCCGTGGCTGACCTGGAAACTGCAGTGCGCCTGTCATGTGTAACCATTGGCGCAATCGTGACTGCTCTGGTGGCATTTGTCTTGACCGGGTCCCCGCCGCCACCAGGGGCAAGCCATGTGTGGGACGCTCTCGTCGTGTCGATCCTTGTACAACCGGCCATTCTGGCAATCATCTATGGAGTTGCGCAGTATCGGGAGCATTACATCAGCGAACATGCGAAGTTGGAACAGTTGGCGAAAAATTCCGCCCTGCTTGAAAAGATTGCGGAAGAGGCGCGCCAGGGGCGACAAGCTGCTGAACAGGCCAATGAAGCCAAAAACCAGTTCCTCGCCAATGTCTCTCACGAGCTGCGGACACCATTAAACGGAATTTTGGGACTCACTGAAATTCTGCGCATGGAAAAAGCAGGGGACGCATCCGCAAAAACGGAGGGTGGCTATCTGGATGCGATCAAGGTTAGCGGAGATGCGCTCCTGACTTTGATTGAGGATATTCTCGCGCTATCGCATATGGAGACTGGCGTCGGCTCACTGGAGGAGAAAGATGTGGACCTTCAGAAGTGTTTTGTGAAATGTGCAGATCGTTTTCGAGAGTTGCCGGAAGCCGAAGGTCATTCGCTTGATATTCAGATTGCTGCTGGTTTGCCTTTGCTATCTGCGGACCAGGATCTTGTGCAAAAGATGTGTCTTTCGCTTCTGTCAAATGCAGGAAAATTTTCAACGGGGCCTGGTGCCATTAAGCTTGCAGCGGGTCTTGAGGAAAGCGGAGGGTTGACAATTTCCGTTGCAGATCAGGGCGCGGGTGTTCCGGCAGAAAAGCTTTCGCAGATAGGGGACCCGTTCTTTCAGGTGGATGGCAGCTCTACGCGTGAAAATCCTGGCCTCGGTCTTGGGCTTGCGCTGACATCAGCCCGGATGGCAGCCCATGGCGGACATATGCTCGTAGACAGCACGCCTGCCAGAGGAACAACTGTCAAATTGATGTTCCCTGCCTTTCGCGTTATCAGCAATCGGTTTTCCGAAATGACAGCAAGTGCCATTTCGTCCTGACCTTTTGACAGTAGCCAATTTGGTGTAGTCCTGTAAACGCTCGTGCAAAGTAATGGCGTTTTGAGGAGGCCGAATGCTATGGACAAAGAAGAGTTTGTCAACCAGATCAAGAAGATGGAGACCTGTGCGCCCGAGGGTTCGATGTCATTGGCCAGGACGTACTATATCCCCGCTACTCAGCCACCCTGGCTTGATACCGGCATCGATCTTGAGGCTGGTGATCAGATCAGCACATTCTGCGACGGGCGGATTTATCTTTCCGAAGAGCTGGACCTTTGGTTCCATCCGGAGTTTCAGGTCTGGCACAGAATTGGCGAAGATGGCGAGATCGCAAGAGGCGCGCGGCCGACCAATACTGTTACGGCTGAAAGTCGGGGGCGGTTATTCATCTGCGTGCCATCGCGGACAAGGGTGTCCAGTTGGCGGTCGATGAACTCGAGCGCCTGAGTGATGGCGTGCCTGTGCCCGATGGCTGGTCCTATCTGTGGGAGATAGGCAAGGGTGAAATGTTTGACCAGGTCCCAGGAGAATACGGCATCACGATGTGTTGCCACGCACTGGAGGATGTCGGTATCCTTCAAAAGGATGTCGACTGCGCACTTACTCCGTCAACACGGTTGAAGTGGAAGTGGAAGATTGACGCTCTGCCATCGCCTGTCGCTGAGGACACCATCTTTACCCACGACTATCTTTCCATCGCCCTGGAATTCGAAAATGGACGGGATCTGTCATATTATTGGAGCTCGGAGCTTCCGGTCGAGACCAGTTACCATTGCCCGTTGCCAAATTGGACGCATCGCGAAACCCATCTTGTGGTCCGCTCGGGCCTTGAGAACCTGGGCGAGTGGTTTTCCGAAGATCGCAATGTTTATGACGATTACCTCAAGGCCATAGGTGAACCACCATCGCGCATTGTCCGCGTCTGGTTCATCTCCGTTTCGATTTTTCAGCGCAAGGAAGGCCAGTGTGAGTATGCCGACATTGTTATCGAGAACGCAGATCAGGAGATGGTCGTTCTTGGAGGCTGAGACCCCCGTATTGTGAGATCTTTCATATCCAACATTAAAATCTTGTAATAATTTGGAAATAAAGTGGTAATAAATCATCTGCCATTGTACGGCTGCACGCTCGGAGTACGCGCCGGTGAAGTGTTGGGAGTGCGCCGGGGGCGCCTGAGCAGGAGATATGAATGACCAATCGAATTTTTACCCCTATTAGAGGGACATTTGCTGCGTTTTTTGCCGCCGGTGTCATCACTGCCGTTGTGCTGACCGCACCGATGACAGGGGCTGCTGCGCAAAAGGCCAAGGGAGAGAACCTTTCAGAAAAGGTTGCTCCGACCCTGTCGAATAAACTTCTGGCCAATGGAGCACCGCTCAGTTTTGCCGATCTTGTTGAGACCGTGAGCCCGGCCGTCGTCAGTGTCTCGGTGGAACGTGCTGTGCCGCGCGAGATGAGAGATCTGGGGCAACAATTTCGTAATTTGCCGGAACAATTCCGCCGCCGCGCTTTGCCTGAAAATCACGGCGGTGATGGCCCACCCCCGATGGCAAGGTCAGCCGGATCAGGCTTTATTATTGATGAAACCGGCTACATCGTGACCAACAATCATGTTGTCGAGGACGGCGAAACTATTTCCATTACCATGCATGACGGCAGCACTCACAAGGCAAGACTTGTTGGACGCGATGCCGGCACGGATATCGCACTTCTAAAGGTCGATGCTGACAAGGCGTTTCCCTACGTTCCCTTCGCCTCCGACGACAATCTGAGGGTTGGCGACTGGGTCGTTGCTGTTGGTAACCCCTTTGGACTGGGTGGCTCTGTGACCGCGGGTATCGTATCTGCGCGGGGCCGTGAAATGAACGGTCTGGAATCCACCTATACCGATTTCATCCAGATTGATGCTTCGATCAATCGAGGAAACTCCGGCGGCCCCACCTTTGACCTCAATGGCAAGGTGGTCGGCATCAATACGCTGATTATTTCACCCTCCGGCGGTAATGTCGGAATTGGTTTCGCCATTCCGGCCAGTGTGGCAACCGGTATCGTGCAACAGCTCAAGGATCGTGGTGAAATTGTTCGCGGTTATCTTGGCGTCAACATCCAGCTCATCACTGAAGATATTGCTGAAGGTATGGGCCTCAAAGGTGTCGATGGCGCACTCGTAGCTGAAGTTTCCAAAGGCAGCCCGGCAGAGGATGCCGGTTTTCTTTCCGGAGATGTCATCCTTGAAGTCAATGGTCAGAAGGCAAAAGACTTCCGTCAGGTTACCCGGATGGTTGGTCTGTTGGAACCGGGCGAGAAAATACCTTTCAAAATTGTCAGGGACGGCAAGAACAAGACCATCAAAGTCAAGATTGGTAAACGCGAGGAAGTGGTCGCGCTGGCGCCGAGTGATCGCGGCGAGAATGATGCGACAGCGCTTGGTTTGCTTCTGGGTGAACTGACTGATGAGGCACGTGGCAGACTTCAAGCCGGTGATGATCTTGAGGGCGTTTTGATCACTCAGATCTCCCCGGTCAGTCAAGCCGCGCAGAAGGGTCTGCGTCCCGGTGACGTTATTCTCAAGGTCGGTGGGGGCGAAGTGCGAACACCGCAGGATGTGTCCAAGGCTATTGCGAAGGCGAAGGCCGACAAGCAAAAATCAGTATTATTTTTTGTGCAGACGAGGCAAGCGCGGCGCTTTGTTGCTCTTGGTCTGGCCTCGAAAGAGGAATAGCCCGATACCACGCCATCAGGCGGCGATGTGAAAACGAAAGAGAGTTTTATGCGGATCCTTGTTGTAGAGGATGACCTTGAGGCGGCGAACTATGTCGTCAAGGGCCTCCGCGAAAGCAATCATCTGGTGGATCATGCGCCTGATGGTGAACAGGGTTTGCTACAGGCCCTTGGGGGTGGCTACGATGTTCTCATTGTCGACCGCATGTTGCCGCAGCGTGATGGTCTTTCGTTGATTGCCGAATTGCGTGAACACGGCGACACATCTCCCATATTGATTTTAAGCGCGCTGGGTGAGGTCGATGATCGTGTTAAGGGTCTGAAAGCCGGCGGCGACGACTATCTCACCAAGCCCTACGCTTTTTCCGAACTTCTTGCGCGCATTGAGGCATTAGTCCGCAGGCGCAATCCCGGTCAGGTTCAGACTGTTTTGGAGGTCGGAGATCTCAAGCTTGATCTCCTGTCGCGCAAGGTGACGCGGAGCGGCGAGGAAATTGACTTGCAGCCTCGAGAGTTCCGTTTGCTTGAGTACCTTATGAAACATGCCGATCAGGTGGTAACCCGGACTATGCTTTTGGAAAATGTCTGGGAATATCACTTTGATCCCCAAACCAATGTGATTGATGTGCATATTTCGCGTCTCCGCGCGAAGATCGACAAGAGCTTTGACGATCCGCTTTTGCACACTGTCCGCGGCGCAGGATACAGTCTCCGTGCAGTTTCTTAATCTCCTTCGCACGACAACCTTCCGGGTTGCCGTTATTTACCTCGCGATTTTCTCCGCGAGCGCCTTCCTTGTCCTGGCCAGTATCTACTGGAACACGGCCGGCTTTATGGCCCGCCAGACAGATCAGACGCTTGATGCAGAGATCCGGGGTTTGGCCGAACAGTACAATCAACGAGGTCCCAGAGGTCTCGCCGATATAGTTTCGCGCCGCGCGGCGGAGGGCGGCGGCAGTCTGTATATTATTATGGCGCCGGGCCGCCGCTTTGTTGCTGGCAATCTTTCAGGCTGGCCGCAGGTCAAAACCGGTGCCGATGGCTGGATCAACTTCACCTATGACGCAGAAGTTGAAGGTGGTTTTGAACGCCATGCGGCCCGGGGTCGTCACCTCATTCTCAGGAACGGCATAGACCTGCTCGTTGGCCGCGACGTCCACGAGCGGCAGAAAATCGAAAGCCGCATCGTATCTGCCCTGTTCTGGGGGATTGTCATTACAGGCATAACCGGCCTCATAGGCGCAGTCATCATGAGCCGCAACATGACCTATCGGATCGAGACTGTGAACAAGACCAGTCGCGAGATTATGGGCGGAGATCTTTCCCGACGGGTGCCGGTAAAAGGGACCGGAGACGAGATGGACGAACTCGCCGGCAATCTGAACGCCATGCTCGACAAGATCGAGCGGCTTATGTTGGGGATGCGCGAAGTGGCGGACAACATTGCACACGATCTGCGCTCACCCCTCAACCGGATACGCAATCGGCTTGAGGTAACCCTCATGCAGGAAGCCGACGTGGACGCCTATCGCGAAGCGCTCGAAATGACGATCACTGAATCCGATGAGCTGCTTTCAACCTTTACAGCCCTTCTCGCCATAGCCCGAGCCGAGGCCGGAGCTGCCCGGGAAACCATGGAATCGATGGAGCTCGGCACGCTTGTTGCCGATACGGCAGAGCTCTACGAGCCTGTCGCAGAGGAGCGAGGGCTGAAATTTCACTGTGACATCGAACGCACGCCGCGCATCTGGGGAAATCGCGAAATGCTGGCTCAGGCTGTGACCAATCTGCTGGACAATGCGATCAAATATACCAGCGCAGGCGGCGAAGTTGGCATCTCTCTGAAGTCTGGCGGGCCCAACGACTACAGCCAGGGCGCCGTTCGGTTGACTGTTTATGACACCGGTCCCGGAATTCCGGTCATTGACCGGGAAAAGGTTCGCCAGAGGTTCGTGCGTCTCGAGCGCAGCCGCAACACTCCAGGTAGTGGCCTGGGACTAAGCCTCGTATCCGCAGTTGCACAGCTGCATGAGGCGCGGCTATTACTGTCTGACAATGACCCGCACAGCAAGACACCCGGTCTGCGAGCCATGCTTGTTTTTCCCATTCACGAGGGTGCCGATATCCAGGCATCGGAGCCGAAAGACCTGAGCCAATCGGATCACAGGTCGGGCGAAATGACGCATACTGAGAACCCGTAGAAGACCCTTCCGGACCTACAGAATTAGGACGCAGCGTCCCTTCAACCGTTGTCTGACCCTGCAAAGTGATTCGAAGTCTGAATCGGAATTTCCAATTTTGGGCTTATTACACTCTTGTATCGCGAAGAGAATCGGACCTTGAGACACCGAACTGCCCAAAACCCAGTAAAAAACTGCATTTCAGGACGTTCCAGACGAAAAAATAGTTGTCACTTCGATATTTCATGATAAATCTGCTCAACCCATTCGGGGTCGCGAATCGCGCCACTTGCAGGGGTGAGCAAGGCTCATAACCGAGGGCGTTTTCATTTATTACGGAGTTTAGAAATATGAGCAAATCAGCATTCGTCGAGCGCATCGCAAAAAAGGGCGACATGAGCAAAGCCGAAGCAAAACGGGTCGTCGAACTGGTCATTGGCGAAATGGAAGCCGGCATCAAGGCAGCCAAGAACACCGGCAAGTATACCATTGGTACATTTGGTACATTTACGATTTCAAAGCGTCCGGCACGCCTCGGTCGCAACCCGCGCACCGGTGAAGAAATCAAGATCAAGGCCTCCAAAACATTGCGTTTTAAGCCTTCAATGGTTCTGAAGAAAGCCGCCGGCATCAAATAAGCTGGCAGCTTTTTGACATCACGTTACAATCGGTCTGCGAGGAAACTCGCAGACCTTTTTTATGAGCACGATCCTCTCTTCAATCCGACAATGAGGGCTTATGTCCGGCTTTGAATTTCTGAAAGAAGTAAAACGTCAAATCCGGCCGTATAATGCGTCATGGGTCGAAGCCGGATGGGTGGATTTTAAAGTGTCCCTTGGAAGCCTGGAGGGAGGCGCTGATTTCCTCGAGAGGCTTGAGGCCAATGAGGAGGCCAAAATTCTTCTTTCATCGCTTTTTGGGAACGCCCCCTATCTGCGCCGGCTTGCGGTGCGTGACCCGATGGCGGTGAAGGGTTTTCTGGAAAAGCCTTCAAAAGAGAGCTTCAGCGAGGTTTTGGAGGATTTGCGGCAGGGTTTCGCGAGAGACATTGACATGGCCGAAGCCATGAAGGTTCTCAGGCGCGGCAAGGCACGTGCAGCGCTCCTGATCGCAATAGCTGATATTACCGGTGCCTGGGACCTTGACGCGGTTACCCGTGCTCTCAGCGTCTTTGCCGACACCTGTCTCGATATGTGTCTTCGCTTCATGTTGAAGAGCCAGGCGGCGAGTGGCAAGTGCGTCCTGGCCGATGGGGAGACACCCGAAAGCACCTGCGGAATTACCGTCATAGCCATGGGCAAGTACGGAGCCTTTGAGCTGAATTACTCCAGCGATATCGACATTGTTGTATTCTTCGATCCTGAAAAGGTTCCGGTCATCAACGGTGGTGATGGTAGCGGTGACGCGCAAAAGCTCGCAATCCGCATCACAAAAAATATTGTCGCTCTGATGCAAGAGGCAACCGGCGATGGCTACGTCTTCCGAACCGATTTGCGCTTGCGCCCTGATGCCGGGGCAACCCAGATCGCGCTCTCAATTGATGCCGCGGCTTTCTACTATGAGACTATGGGCCAAAACTGGGAGCGGGCGGCGTGGATCAAGGCACGCGCCTGTGCGGGTGACAAGACTGTTGGAAATGAGTTCCTCAAAAGTCTGGAGCCTTTTATCTGGCGGCGTCACCTCGATTATGCCGCGATTGAGGATATCCATTCCATCAAGCGTCAGATCCATGCTCACAAGGGCCATACGGTCATTGCCATCGAGGGCCATAATATCAAGCTCGGGCGCGGGGGTATTCGTGAGATTGAGTTCTTCGCCCAGACCCAGCAGCTCATTGGCGGCGGGCGTGATCCGTCCCTCAAGGACAACACGACCGTGGGCGCCCTTGGGGCCTTGACCAGACTTGGCATCGTCAAACCCGAAGTGCGCGATAATCTGGTTTCCGCCTATCGGTTTTTGCGCGAGGTGGAACATCGCTTGCAGATGGTCAACGACGAACAAACTCATTCAATGCCGCGCGAGGCCGAAGAGGTCGATGCCATTGCCTGCTTCGCGGGTTTTGATGATCCGGCGCTCTTTCGCAAAACGCTCAGGAAACACCACACCAATGTCCAAACCCATTATGCCGAGCTATTCGAGGAAGAACCTTCGCTTGGCGGGGTTCTTGGAAATCTTGTTTTCACTGGCGTGGAGGATGACCCTGGCACGCTGGAGACCCTGGAAGGCATGGGGTTCAAGCGACCGTCTGCTGCAGCGGAGGCCATTCGCACCTGGCATCATGGACGTATTCGCGTCACGCGCAGCGCACGATCCCGTGCGCTGTTGACAAAACTGGTCCCACATCTTCTGGAGGCTTTCTCGCGCACCTCCGATCCCGATGCGGCGATGACCAACTTTGACCGGTTTATCCAGGGGCTGCCTGCGGGCGTGCAGCTGTTCTCCATGCTGCAGTCGAGGCCGGACATGGTCATCCTCCTTGCCGACATTTTGGGAACCGCGCCAAGGCTTGCCATGACATTGTCCAAAACGGCGAGCGTTCTTGATGTCATGCTGGATCCCGAGTTTTTCAAGGCTTTCCCGGAGGCCGGCGATCTGACATCGGGTTTCAAACAGGCCCTCGCAGATGCAGACTATTTCGAAGCGAAACTTGATGAGGCGCGGATCTGGTCCAGCGAGATGAAATTCCGGGCGGGCGTGAATGTGCTGACCGGGCGTGTGGCCGCTGATCGCCTCGGGCCATTCTTTGCAGATTCCGTTGATGCGGTTATCGCGGGTCTCCAGCCGGTGGTCGAAGAAGAAGTCGCACGAAAGTCAGGGGCCATCAAAGGTGACTTTGCCGTCATTGCTTTTGGAAAGCTTGGCAGCCGCGAAATGAGTGCTGAGTCCGATCTCGATATCATCTTCGTTTATGACACAGACGATCCGGATGAGCACTCGGACGGGCCCAAACGTCTTCACAATAGCCAATACTTTGCGCGCGTATCACAACGCCTCATTAGCGCGCTCACTGCTCCAACCAGCGAAGGACAAATGTTCGAGATCGACACACGTCTCAGGCCTTCAGGCAACAAAGGCCCCATAGCCATTCGTTATGAGGGATTTGATCGTTATCAGCGAGAGGAAAGCTGGACGTGGGAAAAAATGGCGCTCACCAGAGCACGTGTCGTCACCGGTTCACCGTCCTTGACCAAAAAGATCAATGAAACAATTCGGAGCGTCCTGACGACCCCGCGTGATAGCGCAGAGGTGCTCAAGGATGTTGCCGCGATGCGTGCGCGGATATTCGCCGAAAATGGTTCGGCCAATCCGTGGGACACGAAACATGTGCGCGGCGGTCTTGTGGATGTCGAGTTCATCGCGCAGGGGCTCCAGCTTGTTCATGCCCCGTCGCACCCGCAGGTGCTCGCTCAAAACACAATCCAGGCCTTGCAAAACCTCGGTACCATTGGCGCCCTCGATCCGGGGACGACCGAGGATCTCATTGAGGCTGCCGCACTCTTGCATAACCTGACGCAGGTCACGCGCGTCTGTGTCGTCGGTCCACTGGATCCCGCCGAGGCGTCCGTAAACTTGAAGGCCTTGATTGCAAAGGCCGGGGGCCGGGCCACTTTCAGTGAGATAGAGGCCCTGCTTGTCCAAAGTGAGCAGAAAGTGCTCAAGCACTTTGAGCGTTTGATCGAAGGGAAGGGGGCCTGATATGTCCCCCAACCAACAGCCAAACCGGTGCAAAGGGGCTTAAACCTTGGAGGTTCCTCTTGCACGGCAACTCAACTAGGGTCAGGACTCATTAAATCCACCATATGACGATGGCGGCGATGCAGATTGCCGAGAAGAAGGTGTGAGAGCATCGGTCGTATCGGGTTGATATGCGCCGCCAGTCCTTGAG
>JAUWTJ010000050.1 GCA_030614785.1 Alphaproteobacteria bacterium
GACTGAGAGGTGCCAGCCTGTTTGATCGGGCGCGTGGCGGGTCACGGATCGGATGTTCGGGCCAAGAGCGGTCAGCTTTTCGTCGTATCTGCGAACAAGCTCCCTGCGACAGTCAACAAAACGATCTGCCTTTTTGAGCTGGCTGAGTCCCAGTGCACACTGAATGTCGGTTGCCCGGTAATTGAATCCCAGTTCGTGCAGCTCGTGATACCAGGGGTTTGCCGTGTCACCGTCGTTTGCCAGGTCCTGATTGAGGAAGTCGCCCGGCAGATGCGTGATACCGTGAGAGCGCAACATTTTAAGGCGCTTTGCCAGGACCGGATCTTGTGTTGTGATCATGCCGCCTTCGCCCATGGCGATTGTCTTGACCGGATGGAAGGAAAAGACGGTCAAATCCGTATGGGCGCAGGCCCCGATCTTGTTTCCGGATCGTGAGGTGCCAACTGCGTGACAGGCATCGTCGACCAGTTTCAATCCGTGTTTGTCCGCGAGGTCACGAATAGCTTCGATATCGTCGCATTGTCCGCCGAGATGGACATTGAAGACCGCCTTGAGGCGGCTGCTGTCGGATTTGGCGATGGCAGCTTGAAGATCGGCGGGCCGCATCAGTCCGGTGTCCGGATCGACATCGGCGAAAATGACATCAGCGCCAACGTAGCGCGCAGCGTTGGCGGTAGCAACGAACGTGACGGCCGGGACAATAACCTGATCCCCGGCATTAAGGTCGAGCACAAGCGCTGTCAGGTGAAGCGCGGCCGTGCCGTTGGAAACGACCACCGCATGATCGACACCGACATATTTGGCAAAGGCTTCCTCAAACTCGCTGACTTTGGGCCCCGTTGTCAAAAACGGCGATCGCAGCACTTCGGCGACCGCAGCAATAGCGTCTTCCTAGATGACCTGGCGCCCATAGGGCAGGAAGTCATCACCAGAGGTGGTGGAGCCGCGCGACGAGGGCGCTATGTTTGATTTGGGAAGCATGAAGCAAGGAAGTGTTGAAGCGAACGGGCATCGAGGCATTCCGGATTAGTATTGGAACAATATTGAAAGCCTTCAGCCACCGCGGTTGCGCCGGTTGCCATATAGTCATCCTTTGACCAGCCAACAAAGGTCGGGAGGATGACATAACGGTCCTTGAGCTCAACGGTCATGCGACCATCGTCCTCGGGGACCATGATCTCGTGGAGCTTCTCGCCGGGACGAATGCCAATGATCTTGAGCGGCATGCCGGGGGCAACAGAATGAGCGAGATCGACCATCTTTGTGCTTGGAATTTTGGGAATAAAAATTTCACCGCCACTCATGGCTTCCATGCTGGACAGAACAAAATCCACACCCTGGTCGAGGGTAATCCAGAATCGGGTCATGCGCTCGTCAGTGATGGGCAGGGCCTCTGCACCTTCGGCCATCAGCTTGCGAAAAAATGGAATGACAGAGCCGCGTGAGCCAATCACGTTGCCGTAGCGCACAACCGAGAACCGTGCACCGTCGGCACCGGCAAGATTGTTGCCGGCCACGAAGATCTTGTCCGCTGCAAGTTTGCTCGCGCCATAAAGATTGATCGGGTTGGCCGCCTTGTCAGTGGATAGCGCAATGACGCGTTTTACGCCTGTCCGGATCGCTGCCGTGACAACATTTTCAGCGCCCATGACGTTGGTGCGGATACATTCAAAGGGATTGTATTCAGCGATGGGAACGTGTTTCAGCGCTGCGGCATGAACCACATAATCGACATTGCGCATGGCCATCTCAAGGCGGTCAACATCGCGCACGTCGCCGATAAAATAGCGCATGAACGGGTAGTCTTCCGGCGAAAAACGCTGTGCCATCTCATATTGTTTCAGCTCATCGCGCGAAAAGATGATCAGGCGGCGCGGTTTGAACCGATCAATAACGGACTGGACAAAGTGGTGACCGAAGGATCCAGTGCCGCCGGTAATCATGACAGACTTGTCGTTGAGATTGATCATTGGATGAGAGAAATCACGCAAGGTATAGGTGGACTCTGTGGTTCCGACTTCAGGTGTTTTCTCGATTGGTTCTGCCGCCATTTGGCCCTCTGTTTTTCATAACTACGGCCATGCGCACAAGGCTGCGCTGATGGCCAAACTCTAACGAAGTCTTACAGGAAATGGTTAATCAACTGATTACAAGATACTCAATGAAAAGCGGAAACGCCGCGGGCCTGTGTCGATTTCCACTGGATTGCGGGTTTCGTCCATCTCCAGGGCGGAGAGGGTGATCCGGCAGAAGAGCGACGAGCCGACTGGTTTGTGAGTTACCATGCCCAAAAGCGCCGCCGTGGCCATGTCGACATCAAGCCTCAGGCGCCTTGAATTGTCGCCGATGTCCACCCATCCTTCCGTGAGGCCAAGCCCGGATCCTGCTGAAACCAGAAAGGATATCGGCGCTCCGTGGTCAATGTCCGTGCCCTTGAGGAAGAACTCTTCGGCCCGGGTGCCGCCGTTGTGGCTCCGATAGGAAAGCGTTGAGGTATCGAAGGCATCGGGCATCAAGGTGAAGTTACCAAGTCTGAGGGACCCTCGCGGCCAGCTCTGCCAGTCAAACAGGAGGTCATAGTCGATCCGAGGCGCGTCGGCGTGCACGGTCAGGGTCTTGATGATGGGGCCTGCCGGTGTCGCGATCGTTGCTTCGAGTGTTGTTTCACCGTTGTCACCGTAGGAGATGATCGGATCAACCGGATTGAGGTCAGCGATTTTGGCTGCGCCGGGGCTTTCGAACGTGCAATTGCCGCTGAACCAGTCGACGCCATATCCGATATCGTCAAAAAATCCGTGCGGCAGGGTTCCGCAGAGCGGGTTCTGTGGGTCTGATTTGAGTGCCAGACGATCTATGGCCAGGCCGCGGCGTTTGTTGAAGCGCAGTAACAGCGATCCTGTCTCGATGTTGAGAAAATGGCCATCTTCGCGTACTGCAGGGGCCTTTGCATCGATTGATACCGCTTTGGGTTTGACAGCGGGGCGAGCGGTCTTGTCGAGCAACGCCGCCAGTCGCTCACTGAAACCCTTCCATCTGGCCTCGGTAATATGCGTGCGAAAGTCCGACGACCATAAATAGCAAAGCTCCTGCCATTCTTGATCGTCCACATCCGCGCCCACGCTCAGAAGGTTCTGATAGATGGTCCAGCATGCAGTGTTTGCCCCCAGATCATCCCGGCCAGAGACGGCCCAGCGGGTAATGTTATACTTGTGCTGTTTTTTGACCGGCGTTGGCAGGGCAGCGGTTTCAAGCGATAGCGCGTGTCCGGCCGAGTGCTGATGGATATCAAGACTGTCGCGCGGCAAAACTACATTGATGCGCGCATTCGATTTGATGGCCGCGAACATGGCTTCAAGCCTTACCCATTCGCTTGATGCGGACAGCACGGCCTCGGTCCCGAACCGACCGGGTCGATAGTCGAAGATCTCGATATCATTGCCATAAAGCGGGAAGGTTCGCGGTGTTTCTCCGATCAACTTCTCAACATAGTCAAGATATTCTTCGAGGCTCATATCACCATGGGCGTAACGCTGAACTTTCTGGAAAGCGATGGTGTTGGTCCAAACCAGATCAATATCTCTGCTTTGGCCTTTCGCCTTTTGCGGCCCAAAGCGCCAGTTACGGTCCCACTCGGGGTGCCGCGTTGCGCAGGCATCCCAATCCATGACAATCGCCTTGTAACCTGCGTCCAGATAGAGTTCGACAAGACCGCTGGCATAGGTCTGCTCATTGATGAGCGCCGTGGTCGGGGTCGTGCCGAGGATCTTTTCGTAGACCCGGTGCCCGAGCTTCAGGTTTTCCTGCGTGACACGGGCGGGAACCAGCGGGCCAATCATCTGGGCGTAGCCTGAGCCAAGAAGCTCCAGTCTGCCCGCTTCCAAACCCTTGCGAAAGGCTATGATCCAGGCCGGATCGAGGCGCTGGATTTCTTCAAGGGTATAGCCGGTCAGTTCAATCCCGAACGGAAGTCCAAGTTTTTCGGAGATTTGAAGCAGTGGCCAGTAGCATTTTTCAATCACGGTCCCGCGCTGGTCTTCCTCGATAGAGGAAAAGGCCAGATTGAGATGGAAGACGTAGTAGCCGTTTAGATCAGCCATGTGGGTAGGGCTCCGGATCCATTGTCAGGCCATGAGCAGGCCACCATTCACATTCATTATCTCACCGGTGATATAGGATGATTCACTTGAGAGCAGGAATACGATGGCATTGGCAACCTCATCCGGCGCGCCGACTCTGGCTGCCGGGATGGAGGCAATTTTGGTAGCAGCCGCAGGCGTAGCGAGTTCTCCCGCTGTCATGTCGGTTTCGATCAGGCCCGGCGAGACACAGTTCACACGGATGGAGTGCTCGGCACCGACGCGGGCAAGCGAACGGGTCAGGGAAATTTGCCCAGCCTTGAAGGCTGAATAGTGTACCGCCAGATTGCCGCCGATCTGACCGCCGATGGACGAAACATTGACGATGGTGCCTCCACCATTTGACCGGAATGCAGGAAAGACTTCCTGGGCCACGCGAAACGGGCCTTGCAGGTTTACTTTCTGCAGCAGGTCCCAGTCGTCATCGGTGAGTTGTTCAAAAGGTTTTTGCTGCAACAAGCCGGCATTGTTGACCACGCCGTCAATGGTGCCAAAATGTTCGATAGTCTGCGCGATAGTCCGTTTTATAGCGCTGCGATCTGATACATCCATTTGAATCGCAAGAGCCGCGCCGCCCTGATCGCGAATGAGGCTGCAAACCTCTTCGCCTTCGTCTTCATGGGTATTATAGGTCAGAACAACTTTTGCGCCGCTGGCTGCGGCCTTGAGAGCCGTTGCCCGGCCAATGCCCCGGTTGCCTCCGGTAATCAGAGTGACCTGGTTTTCAAGGGGCAGGGCGGCGTTCATGTGTCGTCGCCTGTGCGCCACATTTTGTCCAGCGTCTGGCCACCAAGCAACATTGGGGAAACATCTTCAACGGGATCAATCCGGCAATGGACGAGGGCAGGGCCTGGCTGGGCCAGGGCCTGAGCGATGGCGTCCTCAAGGTCTGCTTCCTTTTCAACGGTACAACTCCACAGGCCAAAGGCGCGAGCGATATCAGTAAAATTGTTGGAAGCCTTACCGCCGGTCGTCAGATCGCGGCCCCAGTTTGCCAATTGAAATTGTGACACGATGCCCAGACGGGAGTTGTCGAGAACAAAAATCTTTATTGGCAGGCCGTGTTCAGCGGCCGCACCAAGTTCCTGAATGTTCATCTGCAGAGAGCCGTCGCCGACGAAACAGCACACCGTCGCATCAGGGTTGGCCAGTTGCGCTCCAATGGCCGCGGGCAGGTCATACCCCATCGTGCCATGGCCCGCCGAGGTCAACCATCGCCGCGCTGGATAATCAAAACTAAAGTGGCGGGCTGTCCATTGTTGATGGGAGCCAACACCGCTGGTGCAGATCACTGACGCATGGTCCGAGGTCAGGCGGTCAACGGCACAAATTACTGATTGAGGCTTCAAGGTCCCGTTGGTTTCAGGCATCAAGGGATGGATGCTCCGCCATTCTGCGATGCGCGCGTGCCATGGAGCCAGAGCGTCAGAGGATGGCGCGTCGGCAAGTGCAGCGTTCAGTGCCGCAAGGAACGCCTTGCAGTCGGCCTGAACTGGCAGATCACATTTCACGCGGGTGTCGTGCAGTTCTGTGGTGTCGATGTCCACACGAACCAAAAAAGCCTCGGGCGCAAAGGCAGCGGCTTCTGATCCGATCTGACGAATGTCGAGACGCGAACCAACTGCGATAATGAGGTCAGCGTGATGCAGCGCCAGCCCGGCAACCTGACTGCCCGTATGACCATGAAAGCCCAGTGAAAGGGGGCTGTTCGTTGGATAGGCTCCGAGCGCTGGCAGGCTATGACTGACCGGAATATTACATTGATCGGCAAGGGTGCGCAGCTCCTGCGTGGCGTCAGATAACACAACGCCGTATCCTGCAATAATAACCGGACTTTTGGCAGAGCGAATACGTGAGGCGATAGTCTCAATAGTTTGGGCAGGAATTTCCTGCTGCATGACATCGAGCCGGGGCTGTTCTTCAGGGACACTGCCCTCTTCCTGCGTGACGCCGGTTCTTTGCACATCCATCGGGATATCGATCACGACAGGTCCCGGGCGTCCTGTCGTTGCAATGTGAAAGGCTTCGTCAATGACACGCGAGGTGTCGTTTACGTGCATCGGGCGCAAGACCGCTTTGGCAATGGGTTTGCAAAGACCGACCGTATCAACTTCCTGAAATCCTTTTTGGCGAAGCGCGTCATTGCGTTTCAGGTCGGGGGTGCCGACCTGTCCGGCCAAAACGACGAGAGGCACAGAGTCAAAAAAGGCGTCGGCAATGGGCGTGACGAGGTTTGTAACACCCGGCCCCGAGGTTACCATAACGACCTGCGGCTTGTTTGTTACTCTGGCTGCGGCGATGGCTGCAAATCCGGCACCTTGTTCGGCTCTGCTGCAAAACAGTTCAACGTTCCGGTCGTGCAGAGCCTCAAGGATGGGGGCAATGGTTCCACCGGGATAGACAAATACCCTTGAAATGTCGCGATCAACGATGGCATTGGCGATAATTTCTGCACCAAGCATGGGCACCACTTCGAAGTTTTGGTCCAGTTTTTCCTCGGCTGTCCCGCCGGATGCTGTCAGGTCGGATGCCGGCGATATATCTTCCAGAGACATGTATCGTCCTCCGTGAGGGTGTTCCGCGCCAGAACGCCGGGTTTTTCTGCCCCTGCGTCTTGTGCTTCGTTATTCAGAGATTCTTAAGTCCTTGCCCTCTACAAATGGTTAATGAATTCGCTCGCCAATCGTTCAAATTGGAGCTAATGGAGCCAAAAAAGGAAGCAGGCGTATGTCCGTCCAATTCATCGCTGAAGTTTCGTCTAATCATGGCAAGGACCTTGGGCGCTGCCTGCAGTTCGTCGACGTGGCAGCGGATTGTGGCTGCGATGCGGTAAAGTTCCAACTTTTTGAAATCAAAAAGCTTTTTGCCCCTGAAGTGCTTGAAAAAAGCGCCGAGCACAGAAACCGCGGCGACTGGGAGTTGCCAACCGAGTTTCTGGCACCCATTGCCGAGCGTTGCCACGAACGCGGGCTTTTGTTTGCCTGCACGCCGTTTGATCTGGAGGCCGTCGAGCGTCTCGCGCCCCATGTCGACTTTTACAAGGTCGCCTCCTATGAGCTCCTCTGGGACGGCCTTTTGCAGGCGGTGGCGGAGACTGGCAAAAAGGTGGTGTTATCGACCGGTATGGCAACGCTGCCGGAAATTCTCCATGCCGTCGATGTTCTGCGTTTCGCAGGCTGCGACGAGCCGGCATTGTTGCACTGTGTTTCGGCTTATCCGACGCCGCCCGAAGAGGCAAACCTGGGTGCTATCAGAACGATCAGTGAGACCATCGGGGTTCCGGTCGGGTGGTCCGACCACACGGTGGACCCTGCGGTGATCGCCCGGGCGGTGCACAAATGGGGCGCCGAAACCGTCGAATTTCATCTCGATCTTGATAGCCAGGGCGCAGAATTCGGATCCGGTCATTGCTGGCTGCCGGATCAGATCAAGACTGTCATTGCCGAAGTGCGCCGGGCGGAAGTGGCCGATGGCACCGGTATCAAGCAGCCGACACCTTCGGAACTGGCTGATCGTGACTGGCGGGCCGACCCGTCGGATGGCCTGCGGCCGCTCCGCCATATTCGGGCAGACTTTGATTCTGATGAGGCGAGCGACACACTCGGCAAAACTGGCTGATGAGAGTTGTCGCTATCATACAAGCCCGCATGGGCTCCAGCCGCCTGTCGGGGAAAATGCTTCTGCACATCGCTGGAAAACCGCTCATCTGGCATCTCGTTCACCGTTTGCAGCAGTGCTCAACCCTGGACGAAATTGTCCTCGCAACAACAACGAATACGGAAGATGATCCGCTTGCAGTTTTTGGCGAAGAAGCAGGATTGAAAGTCTCGCGCGGTGCGGACTGGGATGTGCTGGGCCGATTTGGTCTTGCGGCAGAAGCGTCGGGCGCCGATGTTATAGTTCGGGTCAATGGTGATGCGCCGTTGATCGATCCCGGTTTTATCGATGCCCAGGTCACAGCCCTGCAAAAACAGGACGCGGATTTCGTGAGCCTGGCACAGGGCATCCCCTGCATCCACGACGGGGTCGACGCCATGAGCCGCCGAGCGCTCGATTACATGCTTGCCGAAGCTCGCAAGGATCCGGTCGCGATTGAGCATGTGACGGGCTATATCAAGTTGAACCCGGACAAATTCCAGATTGGACGATTTGAAATTCCTGAGGTTTTTCAGTGGGATGGCGCCCGTCTTTCTATCGATACACCAGCAGATCTTGTCTTTATGGAGCGTCTCTACGAGGAGCTTCAGGTTACGGCTGGCGAGGCCCGCCTTGCTGATGTTTCGCGGCTCCTGCAGGAAAGACCTGACCTCGTCGCTCTCAATGCTCACGTGCAACAAAAAGAGATGACAGCTACGCACGGCACTGTCCTGATCCGCACAGATGGCGGTGGTTCGCTCGGGCTTGGTCATGTCATGCGGACCCTTGCCGTTGCAGAGGTGCTGCGCGATGAAATGGGATACGGTGTCATTTTCGCCATGGACGCACGCGCGAGGCTCACAGACGGCGTTGCGATAGTTGAAGAGCGAGGTTTTCACGTGAAACGGCAGCCTGAGATGCGCCGGAGCGGGGACAGCGAAGCCGGGTGGCTGATGGCGATTTGCCAGGAGCTGAAGCCCGGCAGTGTGCTTTTCGATATTCGTACTGATTTGTCAGTAGACGACGTAACAAACATTCGAAATCAGGTTTCTAAAATTGTTACCCTTGATGACGGCAGTGATCGCCGCCTTGTTGCTGATGTCGCCGTGTTCCCGCCGGTGCCGCAGGTACATCAGATGGACTGGTCGCAGGCGAGGGGAAAAATGATTGCAGACTGGGATCATGTGGTGCTCTCGGCGGGGGCTTCGCACCGCCAATCTCAAACCATCAAGACAGATCAATCAACAAAGCTGTTCGTCAATTTTGGTGGCAGCGACCCTTTTGAACTCACTCTTCCGGCCGCGCAGATGCTGTCGAAGTTCGACAAATCCCTCGACGTGACGTTTGTGATTGGGCCCGGTGTTGCAGGCAGCGAGAGACTGGCCGAAGGCGTTCGTCGCTGCTCGAAAAGGTTTACGGTGGAAATAGCGCCGGAGGACTTCGCGGGTATGGCAGCTGGCCATGGCCTCGCGCTCATCGCTTTCGGCGTGACAGCCTATGAGCTTGCCCGCCTCGGCGTACCAAGCGTGCTTGTTTGCCTCAACGAGGATCAATTCGCTTCTGCCGCACCTTTTGAGGCCGAAGGGATTGGCGCTCGCGTGCTGATGTCTACAGCGGGTCAAATTCCGGATATTGCCGACACCCTCAAGACATGGCTGAAAGATCCTGATAAACGGCAGAAGGCAGCGGATCGAGCTGCAAGTCTCGTCGACGGGAAGGGTGCGCACCGTGTCGCCTCTACCATGTTGTGGGGTCAGACCCTAAACAGCTGAGACATGGTACCATATTATTTTGGAATGGTGTCTGACCCCATACTGCAAAACATGGTAACCGGCGGGTTAATTACCTTTCTTCAGCAACGCTTAACAAGATAGGAGGACAATCGACGGGATGGAGTCTGTCCGGATTTCTGTGGAAATTCGGCACCTGACTTTGAACCCTGAAGGAGCGCCTGAGAACTGTCATGTTTACGTCTTCGCCCCAGTCCTACACACCGACGATCGTATCGTTCGATACGGCGCTGCTGACTGGGTGGTATCAGGCCAAGCAGTCAAATAGCCAACTGGCGGCTTTTCGCGCGGCAAATGGTGGCGTGAACTCACAAGTTCAACAGGCGCCCGATACCAGCGTGTTGCCGCCATGGGACTACCGGGTCGATCAGCCAAAATTCGATGAGCGCCTGAGAAAGGCTCTGGCCGGTGGCAGTATCTTTGGCACCAGCGATCCGTTCTTCAAACAGGATATGCCTGCCGATCAGCGTGATCTCTTCAAATCATACAAGGCTTTACTCCGCCTCCAGACTATTGCTGAATTTGCCGCCGACAAAACCACATTCAGTGGCAGGTTGCCTGGTCTCGATACCCGCTTCCAGGTTGGACTGACAGAGCTCACCAGCTTCGTGAGTGATCTGGATGTCGCAAGCTTTATGCTCTCGAACGGGGTCGTCGATAGCAAGGTCGACACCAGTGTCGCCATTCCCAAGCCTTTGACGTCCTGGACCGGGCGTGTGATTCAATCAGGCGCCTATAACGATCCTGTCCCCGGACTTGTTGGCAACGAAGTTTTCACAATTTCTGCGGTGAAATCCGGTGTGACAACCAACGTGACGATCGACCTCTCGCTGGTCACGGGAACCCTCAATCTTGATAATATTGCGACCTATGTCAATCAGGAGCTCTCCGCAGCCGGCATCTTCTCGACAATCAAGCGAGAACGAATTTATGACAAAGTCGCTTTTGATGCGGCACAGGATCCCCTTAATCCGACGGCGCTACCCAGCACGTTTGGATTTAAGATCGAGGGCGTAAGCACCGAAACGCTTTCCTTCAGCGCGGCGGCCGGGCAGCCCGCGATTTATCTCACCGGCACTTCCGGCACCCGTGACACCGAGATGGGGCAACTGCTCAAACTCACTGACATAGCAGGCGGCACGCCGACCAACAGCGGCGGTGATCGTATTAATCCGGAACTGGAAACCGCAACCGCCAATGCAGTTGCTTCTGTGCTCGATAGCAAAGGGCACGTTTACGTTCTTGGTAACACGGACGCTGACCTGGGGACTTTTGTCAATCAGGCCACCCAGGATATGTATCTTCGAAAGTATGACTCCACCGGAACGTTGATCTGGGAGCAGTTGCTTGGCGCGACGAACACTGCCGAGGGTTTCGGTCTTGCCGTTGATGCCAGCGACAATGTCGTTGTCGTCGGGACCGTCCAGGGTGATCTGAGCGCGACTGCGATAGGCGGTGGCCAGGATACCTTTGTGACCAAATATGACTCTACCGGACAGGAGCTGTTCACACGTCAAAGGGCGCCTACAGCCAATGATGGCGCTCGGGATGTGACCATTGCAGCTGATGGTTCTATCTTTATTACCGGCTATACGGACGCCGCACTTGCGGCGACCGAGACGTACAGCGGTGGCCGTGATGGCTATATCACGAAGCTGGACACCAACGGAAATCTGGTCTGGGATCGCCAGTTTGGTGCCGGGACGGACGAGATCGGTGATGCTATAACAGTGGATGCAAATGGTGATGTTTTTGTAGCCAGCACAGAAAATGGCAATATCATGGTAACCAAGTACAGTGGCGCGGATGATACATCTGCTGCTCTGTGGCAAACAAATCTTGGGGCTGTCGGTATCGGCGGCATTGGCGGGATTACCATTGACGGAACGTCTGTTTACGTCGTGGGTTCAACCGATCAGACGGCCTTTGGCGCCAGCCAGCTGACCGCCCATAGCGGTGATGTGGAAGATGGTTTCATTGTCAAGATTACGGATGGGGGTGCCTCGGGCACTGTCGACTTCACAACCTTCGTGGCGGGTGGTGCCGATGATCGGATCCATGATGTTACGGTCAGCAATGGGCTGATTTATGTCGCCGGTGAGACACGCGGCGATCTGAACGGCGGAGCCTTTACCGATAATGTTAATGGCTTCGTTGCGGAGTTTGACGCAGCGGGCACGCGCAACTGGGCTTACCAATACAGTGGCCATGGAGGTAATTCCACGGCTCAAAGTATTGTTGTGGATGCCACTGGCAGCTCCGTATTGGATACTCTGGGCCTTCTGTCCGGCGAGATCGAATATGGCCATGCGAACACCATTACAGCGAACAGCACGGTCCGTGCCGGACAATCCTTCCGTATTTCCGTTGATGGCGCCTACGGCAAAAAAATCACAATCGATGCTGATGAAACCTTCCGATCCCTGACCTTCAAGATCAATGCAGTCTTGTTGTTGGACGGCAAAGCCACTGTGCGAAAAACAGCAGATGGTGATGTCCTGCACATAGCAGCCAATCAGGGGATCCGGGTCGATTTGATTGCCGGAGCGGATGGTGAGGACGCACTGGCCGGCCTCGGGATTAAGGTGGCCACGGTCTATAATGGCGGGAGTCTTCTGGACAGCGCTGCGGTCCAGGCTACGACAACACCGACTTTTGGTCTTGGACTGGAAAGCGGGATCAATCTGACCAGTCAAACCGATGCCGCTTATACGCTGGAGATCCTGAATGGTGCCTTGAAGAAAGTTCGTGATATATATCGCGAAATTACCAAGGACCCGGCTCTCGATGCTCTCCTTAAGGCGGGGAAAAAGACATCCGGTCCGGTACCAGCCTATCTCACGGCTCGACTTGCCAACTATCAGGCTGGACTGTCGCGGCTGTTAGCCGGGTCGACAACAAGTATATTTGGCTGACTGGAAAATTCTTGAAAATCAGGCGATTTGATTCAATGCAAGCGGCATTGAGGCTCTTGTCGGCGTCGCATTGAGCATGGCATTTTTGCCGTAGCCAAGGTTCGGTGTGCGGGTCTTTGTGACCTCATCAGAGACCGCCTTGATAATTCTCTCACTTATTGACTTCAAGCGCTGGAGCACGAGCTCGTGGGCTGCGAGGGTTGCCTGAAATTTGCTCGTTGCTTCGCGCAGGCGATCTTTCAAGTCGCGGGTAATCCCGTCGATGAGAGAGCGATCCTGCTTGATGAGGAGCATTTCCTGGCTGTAGATCGTGGAGAGCATGGTGCGTTCCTCAACAAATGTTTCAATGTCCTGTGGACGCTGTTCGTTGAGAAGCTGTACTTCCAGTTCCATCAGCCGGGTCAATCGCTCCGTCAATATGACCAGTTGTTCTGCGCGTTCTGTCGAGTTTTGTGCTGCGATCGGCATGGGAGTTCCTTTTCAAGGTCAGGTCGCGAGTGGTCAGATCTCACTCTGGTGCGATGTCCTGCATTTTTAGAATTTCACGATAGACATTGTCAGCGATACCAATGCCACCACCTGTGACAATGTTCTTTGAATATTGTTCGTTGAGAAGCGATCTGAAAATCTTCTCGCCGTTGCCACCGCCAAATTCGCCATCGGTTTCGACGCCGGACCACATTTGTTCAACCATCTGCTGTACGAACATCGCTTCGAATTCCTCAGCGGCCTCCCTGGCCTGGGCGCGCGTCTTCGCATGGACATTCGGCGTCGGCGACTGCGCTGCATTGAAAATGGCGCCTGATGTGATGCTGTCAAGACTATCGGTCATGGTTCGCCTCTAGATCACTTCGATGTCGGCTTGCAGGGCACCTGCAGCCTTGATGGTTTGAAGAATGGAGATCATATCGCGCGGTGACACGCCAAGCGCATTGAGGCCATCGATAAGTTTTTGCAGGCTGACACCATCATCCAGGATCATTAGTTTGCGTCCGGATTCTTCCTCCGCGCCAACATCTGTTCTGGGCACGACTGTTGTTTCACCCTGTTCAGCGAAGGGCGAGGGCTGGCTGACCTGCGGCGTTTCGGTGACCGAAATCGTCAGGCTGCCTTGTGCAATCGCGACGGTGCTGACGCGGGTGTCGGCGCCCATAACAATGATACCCTGATTTTCGTCGATAATGACCCGCGCTTGCTGGTCGGGGTCAACGCGTAATTGTTCGATGTCTGCAACGAGATCAAAAACAGTTCCGTTAAAGCCTTTGGGAACGTTCAACGAAACCGTTGCGGGGTCGTTTGCAACTGCGGTCCCGATGCCCAGATAGCGATTAATGGATCTGGCAACGCGGCGGGCTGTTGTGAAGTCGGGATTTCTGAGTGACAGACGAACAGAGTCCATATTGCCAAGGTCAAACTTGATCTCTCTTTCGACGATAGCGCCGTTTGAAATTCGCCCGTTTGTTGGAACACCCTTGGTCACTGATCCGCCTTCACCTTCGGCAGTAAAGCCGCCAACGGCGATAGGGCCTTGAGCCACGGCGTAAATCTCACCATCAGCGCCCAGAAGGGGGGTTACCAGAAGCGTGCCGCCGCGCAGGCTTTTGGCATCGCCCAAAGCGGCAACGTTGATGTCGATGCGAACGCCCTGAGTTGCGAACGGGTGGAGGTTGGCTGTTACCATTACGGCTGCAACGTTGTTGCTGTTGATTGTTTCGCCGCGGGTGTTAACGCCAAGCCGTTCCAGCATGGACTGGAGGCTTTGCTTGGTAAAAGGCGCGTTTCTGAGCGAGTCACCGGTGCCGTCGAGGCCGACGATCAGTCCGTAGCCGATCAGCTGATTTTCTCGAACGCCCTCGATATCTGTCAGATCCTTGATTCGGGAGCTCGCTTCAGCGGTCCCGACAAGTGTGAAGCTCGAGATCGTTATAGCGAGCAGCACGGCTGTTATGAACCGAGCCGGGACTGAGAGGAATTCGATTTCGGTGCAATTTCTTTTGCTTTTCAGAGCCATTTTTTGTCTACCTTTTTGGTCGTTGCCTTATGGATTAGCGAGATCTGTGCCAGTTTTGAACGGCCAGAAAACACCGGAATACTGCGGGTTCACTCAGGGAAACCCGGTTCGGGGCGGGCTGACAGGCAGAAATTTCCGGGTAACCGGTGCAGTTGCGGCAATTCGTGCCGGAAAAGATAATTCGTTAGGTCGGTGTTAACCACATCAGCTCATCTTCAGGTAAGATTTAGAGTGACTGGAAGGCTCTCAATGGGCATGAAAATCGCGGGAAACAGCCGTATTAAAACACCAGCGGTCCGTAAGACGGCCGCCAGGGGTGCGAGCGGACAAGCATTTTCTGTGCCGGGGGGCGCCTCTGCGCCTGCCACGGAGGCCAGCGCACCCGTTGCGATGGTCAATTCGGTTGCTTCTGTCGATGCCCTGCTAGCCGTTCAGGAAGTTCCCAATGAGCGCGAGGGTCGCAAACGTGCAATCAAGCGTGGCGGGGATATGCTGGATGTCCTGGACGATATTCGCATGGGGCTCCTGACCGGTTCTGTTCCCAAGGCGCGACTGCATCAGTTGGTTCGATTGGTCGAAAACCGCGGAGATGCATTTACTGATCCGCGCCTGTCCCAAATCCTTGACGAGATCGAGCTGCGTGCCCGGGTTGAACTGGCCAAGTTGGATAAAGCTCTCAACTGATTATCTTTTAATATCAATTAGTTATACCTTCTGCTAAAGAGGGGTTTGGCTGGGCCCCGGGAAAAAAGGGCCTCATTTGCCTCACTGATCAGTCGAAAAAAAGATGACTTTCGATCAATCTGTGGTAAAGACGCGCCAAATTTGTTGCGTGCTGATTTGGCAGCAGCCTTTTGGAAGACGGGTGGCAGAAATCTGCCACTGTTGCCAGCCAAAGGGGGGCCGATGACAAACGAGGAGCAGGGGATGTCTTTAGACGAAGGTTACCGTCCGACGAGTGACGAACCGTTCATGAGCGAACGACAGAAGGAATATTTCCTCAAAAGGCTGATCGACTGGAAACAGGAAATTCTACGAGACAGCAAAGAAACCCTTCAGAATCTTCAGGAGGATTCCGGAAATCATCCTGATCTGGCGGACAGAGCTTCTTCGGAAAGCGAGCGCTCGCTGGAACTGCGCGCCCGTGACCGTCATCGCAAATTGATCGTCAAGATCGATGAGGCGATCCGGCGGATCGAGGATGGCACCTATGGTTACTGCGAAGAAACCGGCGAGCCCATTTCTGTTGGCAGGCTGGATGCAAGGCCAATTGCGACCCTGAGTATTGAGGCGCAGGAACGCCATGAACGGCGAGAAAAAGTTTACCGTGACGACTAGGTCTTGTCCGGGGTGATATAAAAAGGGGCAGGTCGTGAGACCTGCCTTTTTTGTTGGACCTGGAAAATCTCTAAAACGGGAAGATAATATCATAGAGTTGCTGGCCATAGCGTGGCTGCTGCATGTCTGTGATTTGTCCGCGCCCGCCGTATGAGATCCTGGCCTCTGCGATCTGTGTGTGCTGGATTGTGTTGGCGTGACTGATGTCTTCGGGGCGAACGACACCGCTGATGAGCAGCTCGCGCACTTCGAAATTGACCCGCACTTCCTGACGTCCCTGAATGACCAGATTTCCGTTGGGCAGTTTTTGGGTAATGATGGCTGCGACCGTCAGCGATACGGACTCGCTGCGATCAACAGTGCCGGAACCACTTGTTGTGCTGTTCGAGCCGAAGTTGGACAAGCTGGAGGGGTTTACTGCTTCGGGCAAAATATTTGCCAAACTACCTTCAACACCAAACAGACTTGTCAGGTTGGAATCCTCGGAGCCGGAGCGGGCACGCTCGGTCGTATTGTCCATCGCGGCGCTGTCGGAAATGTCGATTTGCACAGTAATGATATCACCAATCCGGCCGGCGCGTTGGTCGTCAAAGAAATTTTTTGCACCGGAACGCCATAGTGAATTTGGTTGATGCTCAACTCGTTCCGGCCTTGGCATGGGCAGGGTTATGGGTTCGTAGCTCTTGTGCGCAATGGGGTTATCGATGGGGGAAAGGGCGGGTGTCTCGCCGATCCGTGCTATCCTGTCAGCGGTACCGCAAGCCGAAACGCCAAGCGCGAGGGCAAGGGGGATCACAAGCTGGCGCGATTTCTTCGGTGTGTGAAACATTTTAATTCCTTTTCTGCGGCTGCTTTTTTAGGAGCCGATTTACTGAGCCGAAGCGATTTGAATATTGGCCAGCGTCACGCTGACCCGATTTTGCGAGACGACGCGCGCCATAACGGTTTGTTTCGAGCGTGGATTGACCACATTGATGATGTCGCCGGCACCGCCAGCCTCAAGGGCGCGGCCAACATTCGTGAGTTTTATACCGGGCGCATCGAAGGTCATGGTAATCAGCGCACCTTTTTCAATGAGTGTCGGTGATTTGAGATCTGTTGACCGCAGCGGCTGCCCAGGGCGCAGGGCGCGTTTTGTTTGCATGCCGATGACATCTGTCATTTGCGCCACGATATTGGCACCCATGCGTTGCACTGGAATTCGTACGGTTTTTATGTCGCCTGTCGTCAGCACGCTGCCGCGCGGGACTGGCCGTGCCAGAACGGGTATGATCTGAACCTCTATAGTTTGACCGACGACAGAGGTCAGCATGGTTGCGTCATTGTCGAGCGGCGTACGGATCTGAGCGACAAACCGACCGGTGACGGGATCATGTGTCAGCGTCTCTATCGTCAATTCGGGCGTCATGCCAACCGGTAGATGGATTGTTAGATTGGGGTTCTGAAATTTGATGTCCATCAAGCCATCAATCTGCATGTCGTCGAACGCCAGCTCGAGGGCATCGCGAATTTCATCACTACGGACTTTTATGCTGTTGCGCGTGACCATAACCCTGCGTAGCTGCATGGCATTTTCCCATCGCAGGCCCTGGCCCAGCGTGAAGCGTGCGAGGGCGCTCGCGGGAATGGTGAGCTTGTCGCCAGGCCTGGGGGCACGGACGACATTAATTTCGCCCTTTTTGCCATTTAAATTGAACAGATCGCCAAGCGTAACAAATTCTGCATCAACACGAATATCACTCCGCAGGGATACGATATTTTTCTCGGCGTCAGTTGGCATAAGAAGATCGTCGCTCCTTGCCTGTGTGACGGTGAGAGCGGATCCGAAAGCGAGGAGTAGGCTGATGGTTGCCAGCTTTTTGTACTTTGATCTGATATGACTGTTCATGATTTTCGATTCCAGTTTAGAGTTTTCTGCTCGTTACTTCAGGTTAGAGGTGGCGGAGAGCATTTCGTCTGCCGTCGTAATAACCTTGGCATTCATTTCATAGGCGCGCTGGGCTGTGATCAGTGTCGTGATTTCGGCGACCGAGTTCACATTAGATATTTCCACGAAACCCTGTTCGATGGACCCGTACCCGTTTGCTCCGGGTGTTCCGACCGTAGCCGGACCGGAGGCGGGGGTTTCGAGAAAGAGATTGCCGCCGATGGCCTTCAGGCCGGCTTCATTGAAAAAATTCGCCAGATCGAGCTGGCCGACGATCTGGGATGCGACCTGTCCTGCAACCTGGACTTCGACGGAGCCTGTCTTGTTGATCGTTACGTTGGTGGCGTCCTGAGGGATGGTGACCCCGGGAGAAACCGTGTAGCCATCAATGGTTACAAGCTCACCATTGGGACTCAGTTGCATGGAGCCGGCGCGTGTGTAGCCGTCTGTTCCGTCAGGCAGTTGAATGCGGAAATAACCCTTGCCGCTGATCGCCAGGTCGTAGGGGTTTTCGGTAATGGACAGGTCACCCTGGCTACTGACGCGGTAAACAGCACCGGCTTTCACACCAACACCGACCTGAACGCCAGCCGGAACGACTGTCCCTGATTCTGACGAGGTTGAGCCAGGCTGCTCGATTTGTTGATACAGGAGATCCTGAAATTCAACCCGCTGACGCTTGTAGCCTGTGGTGTTCATATTTGCGATGTTATTCGAAATGACCTCCACATTAAGCTGTTGGGCTAGCATTCCGGTCGCTGCAATACTCAGTGCTCGCATGGTAATTCCTCAGTTTTCGAGTTATCGTGGCTCACGGCCCGATCAAATAGTTCCAAGTTCTCTGATTGCTTTTCTGACAAGGTCGCCGTTGGTCTGCATTGCCTTGGCCGCGCTTTGATAGGAACGGCTGACGTCGATCATTTTCGTCATCTCAAGAATGGAAGAGACATTGGAACGCTCCAGCATGCCCTGGACGAGAGTGACGCCTTCTGCGGGCGTCGATGCCTCGGTGGCGGTGAATGATCCGTTTCCGACTTTTCTGAGGTTTTGCTCGTTCTCAAAGCTGACCAGCTGCAATTTTCCGCGGGGCCCATTGGACGTGGATATTGTCCCGTCCTTGCCGATCTTGAAATTGTAGTCTGTCGTGGAAAGAGTGATGGGCTGATTGTCAGCATCAAGGATCGGATCACCTGACGCGGCGACCAACTGACCGTCTGCATCAAGTCTCAAAACACCGTTTCGGGTATATTGCAACTCGCGGTCTGCTGTCTCGGTAACCAGATATCCATTACCCTGTATGGCAATATTCAAGTCATTACCGGTCTCGTAGAAGCTGCCTTCCTGAGTATCACGAAGGTTTCCGTAATCATTAACCAGTGTCACCTCCTGGGTTACACCGTCATCATCAATGACCTCTTGAACATATTGCTCAAACAGAACGGTTTCGGTCTTGTAGGCAGTCGTATTTAGATTGGCGAGGTTGTTGGCAATCACGTCCATCGACCGAGCCATAGCGCCCTGGCGGGATAAGGTTACGAGTGTTGTATTGTCCATTCTGTTCTCCTTGCTCTTCCATTTTGAAGAGGGTCAACCCGTTTGGTGCGATACGCGGCCGGAACATAATTATTTGGCCATTCGGCTCAGTACAAAGCATGAGCCGTGCCAAACTAAAATATCAGTAATATCAATATGTTACGGTATTGATGGGGCGATGAGGCGCGGCAAGGCGGCAATTCGCTCCCGGCAACCCGGCAAGGTTTGCCGGATTATTGATCATAGTTAATTCGTTTTTAAGAGCTGGGTGCAATCATCCGTTAAGACAAAGAGGGGAGGCTTGGATAACAACCAACCAACACCCCCGAAGGATCAGGTTTAACGGCGCTGCTTTCTGCCGTTTCGGGAAGGACCGGAACGGGGAGGGCGCAAGGAAAGAGTCTAGCGATGGCCGACGAAGAAGATATCCCGGAAGAAAACGAAGACGAAGATAGTGAGGAAGGCGAAGAGGGCGGCAAGAAAAAGAAAAAGCTCTCGGGTCGAACTCTCATTCTGTTCATTGTTCTGCCGCTCGTTGCCGTTATCGGTATTGGCATTGGGGCGATGAAATTTCTTGGTGGCGGCGAAGAGGAACATGCAGAAGATCCAATGGCTGAAGATATGCCACGGCTGCAGGATCCAACAGAAGTCGTTTTCAAGAGCTTGCCGGAGATTCTGGTCAACATCAGGACCGCAGACAATCGCACGACCTTTTTGAGCCTGAAAGTTTCTCTGGAACTAAACAAGGATCAGGATGAGGCCATTCTTGATGCTGCCATGCCGCGCATAGAAGACAAGTTTCAGGTTTATTTGAGAGAATTGCGCCTTGAAGACCTGACAGGTGCGGCAGGGACGCAGCGCGTCAAGGAAGAGCTTTTGAGGCGAGTGAATATTGCGGCCAATCCGGTCAAGGTCAATGCGGTTTTGATCCGTGAAATGGTCGTTCAGTAGTTAAGAAGAAGAACAGATAAAATGAACGTAGACGATATTGATGATGAAGTCGATCAGGATGCCATGGCTGACGAGTGGGGAGCAATGGCTGACGAGGACGATGATCAAGGCGGTCCCGACGACGATGCTGTTGCCGACGAATGGGCCGCGATGGCTGGTGAGGACGGCGACGATTCTGACGATGGGGGCGGGGGCTCTGAACGGGTCCTGGATCAGGACGAAATTGACAGCCTGCTCGGGTTTGATGGTGATGATGACGTAAGTGGCGGCGGTGGCGGTATCCGCGCCATTGTCAATTCAACACTGGTCTCGTACGAACGCCTTCCGATGCTCGAGATCATTTTTGACCGCCTCGTGCGTTTGATGACGACGTCTCTTAGAAATTTCACTTCGGACAACGTGGAAGTCAGTCTCGACAATATCTCGTCTATACGGTTTGGTGACTATCTCAATTCTATTCCCTTGCCGGCCATTATATCGGTTTTCGAGGCCGAAGAACTCGACAATTATGGCATCTTCACAGTCGATTCGAACCTGATCTACTCGATTGTTGATGTGCTGCTTGGTGGACGTCGCGGGACGGCTGCGATGCGGATTGAAGGGCGGCCCTATACGACAATCGAACGCAATCTTGTTCAGCGTATGATTGAGGTTATTCTTGAAGATCTGTGTACAGCTTTTGAGCCACTGTCCCCGGTCACCTTCAAGCTCGACAGGCTGGAGACAAATCCGAGATTTGCGACTATCGCACGGCCGGCAAATGCCGCCATTCTGGTGAAACTGCGCATCGATATGGAAGATCGCGGTGGGCGTATTGAACTGGTTTTGCCATACGCGACACTGGAACCAATTCGGAAACTGCTCCTTCAAATGTTCATGGGGGAAAAGTTTGGCCGGGACTCAATTTGGGAAGGTCATTTGGCGACAGAACTTTGGGCAACCGAGCTTGATGTTGAAGCTGTCCTTGACGAGATGCATATGTCCCTCAATGAGGTCATGAACCTGCAGGTCGGCCAGACACTGATGTTGAAAACACCGCCTAACGGGTCAATCAGTTTACGCTGCGGCGGTATTCCGCTGCTTGATGGCCGGATGGGCAGGCTTGGCCACAATGTTGCGGTGCGCGTTGATTCAGTACGCAAGCATGCGATCTATGATGACTTTCTGTAATCGGTTCCGGGTTAGAACCCGGCTCGTATTTGGATATAGCGGGAGCAAGATATGTGGATTTCACTGATAGCCGATGGCATCATTGCCGCCCTTCTCGGTGTGACGATTTTTTATTGCACCCTGGTGAACAGACGACTTGCGGCGCTGCGGTCTGGCAAGGACGAACTTAAGAAGGTTGTTGAAGATCTGACCGTTGCCACAACCAGCGCACAAATGAATATTGAGCGATTGAAGGAAGCAGGCAAGGAAGTCGTCTTTACCCTTGAAGATGATGTTCGCAAGGGGCGTGCCCTGTCGGATGAATTATCGCTGATGATTGAGGCTGGCAACAATCTCGCTAATCGCCTTGAAGGGGGTCGGGAGCGCGCATCGGGGGTGACGAAAGTCCCGTCGGGAAATGATGGTATTCATGCGCATATTGGATCGGCTGATGCACCGCAGCCACGCAGTGATGTGACCTCTTCGGTGCGCGCCCGTGTGCAGGTGCACCCTGATACTAATCATCCAAAAGCGGGGGCGACGCCGAAGTCAGCTCTCAAAGATAGTGTGATGGAAAATGAATTGTTGAAGGCCCTTCGCCGCGCGAGATAGTGTTGATCGGTGATTGTGAAAGTCCCCCCGAGGTTGAGAGGAAAAAAGATGTTCGAGCGTATCAGGCTGTTTCCCATACTTATTGCGATCCTCATCGTGTTTATGGGAACAAAGGCGCTGGATATCTGGACCGGCGTCGGCACCAGGATTGGCGCTGTTACTCCCGCAATGGCCTCTGGAGACGCGCTGGCCCCGGCTGAAGCAGATCATGGCACCGATACCCGTGCTGCAACGCCCGGGCATGAAGATGGTAATTCGAATGATCACGGTGGCCCTGATATACTGGTCAACTCCAGTGGTGGATATTTGAGTCCTGCAGACGTTGATCTCATGAATTCGATGAAAGACCGCGATGCCAAATATGATGCTTGGGAAGGCGAATTGAAAATGCGCGAGCGCATGCTTGAAGTTGCTGAAGGCAAGGTGGAGGTCAGAATAGCTGAATTACGAGAGCTGGAGACGACGCTGAGATCACTGGTTGAGGCCCAGTCTGAAAAGGAGGAGGTCGACCTTGCTCGCCTCGTAAAGGTCTACGAAACAATGAAGCCTCAGGACTCCGCTCCGATCATTCAACGTCTTGACGAAGACACGCAGCTTGCTATCGCCGCGCGAATGAAGGAGACAAAATTGGCCGCCATTTTTGCGAAAATGGAAGATGATACTCCTCAGAAGCTGACAGTACGTCTTATGGAACGTTTGGAAATGCCGGAAAGCATGACCCCATCAGAATAAAATGCGTCAAATGACAGCATTTCCGGCAATCTTCGCGACTCAGTTAATAACGGTTTAACCCTGAATCGATACTCTCAGGCCGAGCGAATCCGTCGCAAAATTGAGATCGTACGACTTTGACACAGAACCAGCACGAAACAGATCCAAATGATCCAGCGGATGTTATCGGCTCCGGGCGTGCGCCGTGGACGGTTTCACAGGGAAAATCGGGTTGGAGCGGTCTTTCGCTTGATCCGACTTCCACGCTTTTTGTTTCTCTGTTCCTTGTTCTCTTTGCATTTTTTGCAGTGATGAATGCCAACGCGGTAGAAAAACCGCTGGAGGCAACTGTGGTAATGGAGAGCCTTCAAAAGGCTTTTGGTGGCGTAGCATATGATAGCGAAGCGGTAACTGATCGTGAAGTGAACAAGGCAGGTGGTAGCCCATTGTCCAGGGCGCAGGAACATTTGGTTGCCGGCTTTCCCAAGGCAAAGGTGATGGTATCCGCTGGCGGCGACGAATTCGCAGTTTCACTTCCTGTCAAAGGATTTTTTATTCAGGATACGTCACGCCTTGCTCCGTCGCGGGAACTTGTCTTGAAGTCACTTGCTTCCATAGGCTTGCAGACGCCGGCAGATCGTCTCAGGATCACCATCGAATTCCCTGATTACGAAGCTGATATTGATGGACAAAGAAAGGTTGCTGCATTGGCGGCAACACTTGGGAAATATGGTGTTCTTTCAGAACACCTGTTTGCTATTGGATCAAAGGGCGAGGTCGGGCAGATCCGGCTTGTCGTGGGCACGGTGACATCATGAACACCGGCTTCGAACAAAATGGAATTACCAACGCAGGGCACGGCAATAAAAGGAGTTCCATGCCATTCAAGACAGCCTCCGAGCAAGCCGGCCGTCAGGCGTGGATGGTTTCATTCGCCGATCTCATGGCTATCCTCCTGACATTCATGGTCATTGTTTTCTCTACTAAAGAAATGAAGACGCTGTCCTGGCGGGATATGTCGCAATCCATGCAGGGGGTCTTTCGAACCGAAGTTAGATCTGCGGCGGTGACCCGGCGCAGTGCTATCGGTGATGGCGACGTGGCGCGTCTTGTTGAAGAAATGTTCCCTGATCTTGCCGCGACCGGCAGCGTTAAACTCACCCGCCACGGCGTGGAGGTTGACCTTGATGCTGTCGCTGCCAACGATGAAGGACTGGCCGATCTTGCAGACTTGCTGTCATCGCTGGACAGATCTCTATTGGTGAGTGTGACAGCGCCGCTGTCTTCTCGAAGTCCGACATCAGTTCAACGTATTCTGGCCTGGGAGAGAGGCTTGACCGACGCCTTTGTGCTGCGGTCTCAGCTTATGGACCAGGACCTCTCGCGAGAGCCACGGATCAGTGTCTCGGTAGCTGCAAAAGAGAGTGCGGGCGCAACGCTGGTGATTGAGAGACATGGGGGAGTGAACCTGTGACAGCTCCTGGCATGAAATTACGGGTTTTACTGTTTTTGCTGGCACCGATATTTTTGGGAATGTTGACGCAGGCGACATTGGCTCAGTCGGTTTCGGCTCCTGTCGTGCCAGTCGAGATCCAGAGCGATAATGGTTATGCGCGAATGATTTTCAAGTGGCAGAACATTTCCCAAAAGGCAAAGCCTCCAAAGCATACCGCAAATATTGAGAACGGCGTGCTGGTGTTGCGCTTTGATCAGGACTATCAGATTGACCTGAATGCCTTCAGGGAACAAACCGAAAGTTATATCGCCCTGGTGCGTCAGGATGACGATGGCAAAACTCTCCGAATGGCTTTGAAATTTCCGTTTCGCGCCCTGTCCAACGTGGACAAACTGGACGTCGCAATTGATCTTGTTCCAGAGAGTTACAGTGATGATCCCGAGCCATATAAAGTTCCCGATCCAAAGATTGATATGGATAAGCTTGTTATCACCGGCGAACATCGTGAAGTGCCGACGGCTGAAGCCCTGAAGTTGATGCAGGTTTCTGCAAAGCCGATCCCGTCTGAAGCACCCCGACTGCCGGTTCGTATTATTCGCAACGACACGCGAAGCCGAATTGTTTTTCAATGGCCGGAAAAAGTTGGTTATGATGTGATCCGAAAAGGCGATACGATTGTTGTCAATTTCAATCAGGTCGCTCGGCCAAAACTGATCCGTCTTCGGGTTGATCCTCCCAAATTCGTCAAGACTGCCGATGCTGTAAAGCGTCTGGGAGGCCTTGAGGTGCGTGTCGAAATTGAGGCCGATGCCGGCTTCAGCCACTTCCGGGAGGGCAATGACGTCATCATCGACATTGTGCCGGCAAATCCTGACGAAGGAGAGCATGTCTCCGATGCTGACGTGGCAAATCATCAGACCGATGTCTCTGAAGTCAGTAAGGTTGTTGTCGAGGTTGTCGACACCGCAAACGGTGTGCAGGTCAAGTTCCCCTGGGGCCGCGATGTGGCGGCTTCAATTTTTCGCCGAGGAGATTTTCTCTGGGCAATTTTTGATGCGACGGCTGATATCGACCTGTCAGGATTTGAAAGAGGTAGTTATTTTGAAGTTGCCGATATGGTGGACTTCTCAACTGAGGATCTGACGTTTGTTCGTCTTGCTCTCGGGCCGCGTTCTCTCGTCACAGTTAAGCCGGAACATCATGCCTGGCGGATACTGCTTGGCGAGACCGCCTTTGGTGATACGCAGAACATTAATCTCATTCCTGATCTGCATGATCCCGAGCAGGCGAGAATTTTCGCCAAATTGCCTTCGGCCAATCTGGTTCACCGGATTGTTGATCCGGAGGTTGGCGATGAAGTCCTGGTGGTAACGGCCTTTGGCCCGCCGCAGGGTTTGATCTCATCGCGCAAGTATATCGACTTTCTTGCGCTGCCGTCCGCGCATGGCCTGGCGTTTCAGCCCATTTCCGAAGATCTTGAGGTGTCGACCCACGAAGGTATGGTGTTTGTTGACAAAGTGGGCGGCCTGTCTGTAACCGGGGCCGGCAGTGGCGCGGAACTGGAATCCGTGGACTTGAGCGCTGATCGTGTTGAGCCGGAGGTCGGCGAGGTCGCCGCTAACGGTGATGTGGATGTGCCGGGTCACGAAGAACCAAGTTTCGTCCGTTTCTCCATCCCGACCGGCGAAGAACATGAAGGCTACTACGCGACCCTTGCCACGCTTAATGAAGAGCTTGGACTGGCACTCAAAGAGGTTCGATCTGAACGCCGGTTTGCCCTGGCGGAGTTCTACTTTTCCTATGGTCTTCTGGCCGAGGCCATTGGTGTGATCGACACAATCGCAACCGAGGAACCTGGCTTCACCAATGCTGCTGCCTTTGTTGTTCTCAAGGGATCGACACAACATCGAATGCATCGCAATAAGGCGGCCCTGGACACGCTCGCCCATTTTTCGGTCAAGGAGGATACTGGTGCAGCCCTGTGGCGAGGTATGGCGCTGGAGGAACTAGGGTTCCACAAGAAGGCGCGCAGCCAATTGGCCAAAGGCTTGAGGGACGAAGAACGGTATCCGCCCGAGTGGCGTGCAAAGTTCCGGCTCGCAGAGACAGCTGCGGCGCTCGGCGTGAATGATGTATGGGATGCCAATACCATGTGGGAAAATATTCCACTGGAAGTCCTGAATGATCAGGATCGAGCCGAGGCTTTCCTCACCAAAGGCAAAATTCTCAATGCCATCGGGGAGCCTGCTCTTGCTCTGGAATATTTCGACAAGGTCTTTCCGCTGACTGATGGTGAAATGGCCCATCGGGCGCGATACAATATAACCAAAATGTTGTATGATGTGGGTGAGATTGATGCCAACGAGGCGGCCGAACGTTTTGAACGGCTGCGGTATCAGTGGCGCGGCGATGATCTGGAGCTCAAGGCCTTGCGTGCGCTGGGCGAGATCTATCTTGATCAGGAACGCTACCGGGATGCCCTTACCGTTATGCGGGTCGGGTTCACGTTCAATCCGCAGCATCCGATCTCTCGAAATATGCGTGATCGGGTAGGGGAAGTCTTTCAGGAACTTTACCTGGACGGCAAAGCGGACGCCATGGCGTCCACGGCGGCGATTGCGCTGTTCTACGATTTCAGGGAACTGACCCCGATCGGCACCAAGGGCGATCGGATGATCCGTCTCTTGACGGAGCGTCTGGTGTCCATTGGTCTGTTCGATCAGGCCGCAGAACTATTGGAACACCAGGTGAAGTACCGTCTCAAGGGTACTGCTCGGGCGCAGGTCGCCTTGCGGCTTGCCCTCATTCAATTGAAGAACCGGCGGCCCGAGGAAGCCTTTAAGGCAATCGCCGCAACGCGCTTCTCCGGTCTTCCGCACAAATTGAATGGTCAACGCCGGCTCATCGAGGCCCGCGCGCTGTCCGATATGGGGCGTTTCAATCATGCGGTCGAACTGCTTGAGGATGATGTTTCCCCGGAGGCCGAGTTGCTGCGGGCCAATATTTATTGGGATGCCGACAACTGGCCGGAGACCGGCCGGGTTTATGAGAGTATTCTTGAGAGTAAGTGGGGGACGGATGAAGCGCTCCCCAACGACGCCAGAGCCAGCGTCATGCGCATGGCAATCGCCTATGCCCTTGTCGACGACAAACCGGCGCTCGAGCGCATCCGAAGGAAGTTTGGTGTCCAGATGACAGCGAGCCCGGATGCTCAGGCCTTCAATATCGCCACCGGTGACCTTGCGCTGCGCGGCGTCGCCTTTCGTGATGTGCTGCGTCGGGTCAACAGCATTGATACGTTCGAGTCCTTCATGACCGACTTCAAAAACCGCTTTGGCGATGACGGGTCACTGCTAAATTAACACTCAGGTTCGGGGTTTTGGCTGCGGCAACGGTCATTTGCGAGTTTTCGTGAAAATCCGCTTGAAAATGCGCAGGTTTCCTTATATCCACGGCGGCGGAGAGGTGGCCGAGTGGCTGAAGGCGCTCCCCTGCTAAGGGAGTATACGTGGAAGCGTATCGAGGGTTCGAATCCCTTCCTCTCCGCCACATCCTGACAAGGCATTGATTTCATAATAGATCGTAGAATTCTGCGGCTTTTTCTATCCGACTGTCACACGCAAGTGTTACACAGAGGACTATGAATGATATGCCAAAAGTTGAAGGCCTCACCAAACGTGGAAGTGTTTTTTGGTATCGTAGGCGCGTGCCTAAGGAGATTGTCAAATCCTAGGGAGGAGTCTGAAAGATAGTTTGTGTCCGGTTGGACCGAAAATACCGCAAGAAAAGGGCCGCTTCAATCGCGGCCCTTTTGCTGTCTAGGGGAGAGCTTTCATTGTATTCTCAGACTTTTCCAACCTACTTTTGTCTAGATATATATTTAATAGGTCTACTCGGTCCAAAAGGCCTCAGATTGTCAAATGTCTGTTGCTCACCATCACACCCCCTCTGTCAGAAGCCTTCTCCTGAAAAAACGACATTAAAACATTAGAACGTTGGCTGCTTCCCACAGCCCAAACAGTAAAATTGCAACAACAATCATCCCCTATTTACATGCACTCATTCGGCTGTTTTTTCCCAGTAACACTTGAATAATGATCAACTTGAGTATCAGGAAGAACGGTTTCGTATTCTCCTTCTCGAGCTCTGAGGGGGCCAATGCTCAAGTTAAACTGATGCTGTATATCTATTATATGAAAGCTATTGCCCCGTCGGTAGCCTGCTGTGAGCGTTCATAACTCAGCCAGGATTTCTCTTCGACGCTGTTCGTACTCATCTTGGGTAATAGTGCCGTTCTCTCTGATTGTCTCAAGAGTGTTCAGTCTAGATTCTATGTTGTCCGGAATGTCATCACCTGTGTTTGGCGCAACAACACTGACTTCCGGTGGACCACTGTCCCCGGAACTGGCTGCAACTGCCGCCGCAATCAAACACCCGGCAAAAAAGCCTATTATTGCTCCCCAGAAACCAAACATTACGTTGCCCAAAAACCCGATAGGCAACCCAAAAATTACAGCGAGTATCACGTACTCCTGGCTCGAAGAGTTATCCCTCTGACAGTATGGGCAAACTTTACCCGTGAACGGAATATCTTTTCCACAATTCCCACAAATCATAGCCCGTTCCGATCCTAAACAAGTCGCGCCGACAACGACCATTCGCTCTCCGCAGTGTAGGCTATGATCTTGTCTCGTCAAGCGGGTATTTGTGCGTCTCACAGGCCATGCCCCTACGAGACGGCCTCCGATCGCTCATATTGAGTCTCATAAGAATAGGTATTGAATTATGAGACGCTGTGTCCCATATAGTATAAAAGGCTATTGAGACAAAAAGGGAGACAAATCGCATGCTCGTCGGATATGCAAGGACATCAACGGTTGAACAGGAAGCGGGACTGGAAGCGCAATTGCGGGACCTCGAAAGCCTGCAAGTTGACAAGGTCTTCACAGAGCAGGTCTCATCTGTCGGAAAAAGAGATCAGCTCGAGGCTGCATTGGACTACGTGAGGGATGGTGACACACTGGTGGTGACACGATTGGATCGTCTCGCGAGAAGTACCGCTGACCTGTTAAGGATCACGGAGGTTCTGAAGGCCAAAGGGGCAGCCCTCAAGATCGTCAATCTGGACATCGACACGAACACTGCAACGGGGAAGATGCTGCTAACGATGGTTGGTGCAATATCGGCTTTTGAAAGAGAGTTGATGTTAGAGCGTCAGCGCGAAGGGATTGCTAAAGCCAAAGCTGAGGGCAAATACAAAGGACGTAAGCCAACCGCGAGGGCCAAAAGGAATCAGATTGTAGAATTGAAGGAGTCAGGTGTGGGCGCTACAAAGATAGCCGAAGAGTTAGGGATAGGCCGTGCAAGTGTCTATCGGGTCCTCGCTGAAGAAAATAACTGATCAATCTCATCTGAATACGAGGGCTCTGCGACATCACAGAGCTTCGATAGAAGGCTAGTACATTTGATCTTAAGCACATCTTTGTTGTTGACCTAAAAAGACTCCAGCGAGGCTCAAAAGCGTCTTGTGGATTTGAATTAGCGGAATTTGGCACAGCTAAACGCAAGAGGGACCCAAGGGGTCTCTCCCCCACCCCTCAAATAAACCGCAGTAGCCGCGACTGGCTAGGACAAATTTTTATGAGTTCGGCTGTAATGCTCTAGGCTCAGGACCTATTAAATTTTGGGATTCCCAAGGGGTTCTTGCTGTGATTCATTGAGGAAAAGGATTCTTTTCTGATGAATGACCTGTTCTATCTGACGCCCGATCAACTTGAACGCATTGA
>JAUWTJ010000042.1 GCA_030614785.1 Alphaproteobacteria bacterium
TCGGAGCCGGTGCAAACCGAAGAATCAACGGAAGTTTTTGGTAGAGACCCCGATGGCAATCTGTTTAGTCTGATTGAGCCAGCGCCGGGTTCAACGAACTCAATTGCTGCACTAAAAGGTCGCCACAGATAGTTGATATTGTCAGCAACCGTCCTTAGAACAAATTCAATAAAGCTTAATCTTCATTGAGCAAATAAATCAGGGAGAAGACTTATGGCGCCAATACCACAAGGCGGAACAGTTGCCGTGACCGGCAGCGCTGGATTTATCGGCGGATGGGTCGTTCGGCAGCTTTTGGACAAGGGCTACAGGGTACGCGCCTGCGTGCGGGACGCAAACGACGCAAAGAAAACGGCCTTTCTCAAGGCCATGCCGGGCTATGCCTCCGGTCGTTTGACACTTCATTCGGCAGACCTCGATGAGGCTGGCTGCTTTGATGAGATCTTCAAGGGCTGCCAGGGCGTTGCGCACCTGTCCCATGTCTCCACCTATGATGACATGGACTACGTCAAAATGGTCTGTGATCACGTCATCAACAGCATCAACATGTCGGAAACCGTAAACCGCGTCGTTGTGACGTCCAGTATTGCTGCCGTGATCTCCGAACAGGATATGCAGGAGCTTGTCCGGCGGCCGGTCCTTTACGAAGACCGCTATCCTGATGAACAAAATCCCAAACGCCTGGCGGCGCGTGGCCAGGGCTATTCCATGGGCAAGGTCCTCGCAGAACGCGCCTTTGCTGACGCTGCCGAGGCAAGTGGCCGCTGGGACGCCATCACCTGTTGTCCCGGAGATAATGTCGGTCCTATTCAGGCGCCACACCAAAAGGATTTTGGCCCCTGGCAACACAACATCGAGACCATGATGCTGGGCGAGTATACACAAAACGTGATCGGCGCCTATCGAGCATGGTATACCGTTGATGTGCGTGACACGGCGGAGGCACATATTCGTATGCTCGAAAGTGTCGGAGTTGAAAACGGTGAGCGTTTCATTGCCTGGTCGACAGAGACACGCAACGTGGAAGACGTCTGCGCCAGCATTGACCGCCTTCTTCCTGAACTGGGGTTCGCCGGCGCGACACTTGTTGATCCGTTTCCGGAGAAAATTCAGGCAAGGGAAGCCGAATTCAGGGCCATCTGGGGCGGCTGCGAATTGCGCAATGACCGTATCCGGGCAGCCCTCGGCATGGAGTTTCGCACGCTCGATGTTTCCATTCGCGACTGTGTGGAATCTCTGTTGTCGGTGGCAAAGGTCAAGCCTGTGCTCAAACCGGGGTTTGAGCTGCGAACCTGATAATTGCAAGCGTTGCCCCCTGATATTTGCGAGCGCTGCTCGATGTCAACATAATCTGCCTGTTAATGATTTGTCAGACATCAGTAGCGCTTGCCATTTGCATCTGATGGGCGGGCACTCTGATTGCGCTACTTGCCTTTAGCACTCTTTTTGTTTTGCCCAATATTCGCATCACGAATCTCTTCCGGCGTTTCCTTTCTCCTGGTGTTGTTTTCCAGTTCCGGCGGGACATACCAGTGCACCTTGTCACCATGGTAGGCGTTCCAGACAGCCTCTGCGACTTCACAAGGCGCTATGGTCCTGGAGGCGTCTGTTCTGTCTGCATTCCTTTTGGGTGTCTTTTCAAAAGTCGAAACCGCCTTGCCGTCAACGTATCTGTTGCTTCGCCACAAGGGCGTGTCGATAATTCCCGGCAGCACATCCGAGGCTCGGGAGCCAAACCGCGCCAGTTCAACGCTCATCGCCTGGGTAAAGCCCTTCACAGCAAATTTTGTGGCACTATAAACGGCCATTCCTGCTGTGCCAAAGATGGCCGCAGACGATGATGTGGTAAAGCACAGAGAGTTCTCTTCCTTGTGAAAGCTCTGTTTGACATCGGGTCAATTAAACTGGCGACGCTTAATGTCCGGGCAGCATGATTGTAATTGCGCAATTTGTCACAATGGAATTGATTAAGTCACGATTGGTATCAAACTCAAAACATTCAGTTTGGCAAACTTCAGAAAGAGAGCAGACCGTGGAAGATGTGTGGGACCGAGTAGAGCACTGCTATACCGACAATGACGGCACGAGAATTCACTATGTGACCCTTGGGGAAGGAGAGCCAATTGTCTTCGTCCAGGGATTTCCCGATTTCTGGTATTCGTGGCGCCATTAAATGAAAGCACTGGCACCCCGCTTTAAAGTCATTGCAATCGACATGCGCGGCTATAATTTGAGCGATCAGCCGGAGGGGATCAAAGACACTTGAGTGAAAATCGAAGCGTTGGTTTGGCGGGTTGCCGATGGCCCTGTTCCCACGCCACAAAAAAAAGGCGGCTCCCGGAGGAACCACCTTAAACTTTGTACGCTGACTAAAACTAGTAGCGATAGTGATCAGGCTTGAACGGGCCTTCTTGCGCCACGTCGATATAGGCCGCCTGCTCTTCGGAGAGAACAGTAAGCGTGGCGCCAAGCTTGGCCAGATGAAGCTGGGCAACCTTTTCATCGAGATGTTTTGGCAACACATAGACCTGGTTTTTGTAGTTGGCGTGGTTCTTCCACAGCTCGATTTGCGCCAGCACCTGATTGGTAAAACTGGCACTCATCACAAAGCTCGGGTGGCCGGTTCCGCAACCAAGATTGACCAGACGCCCTTCAGCGAGAAGGATCATCCGCTTGCCATCGGGGAAAAGGATTTCGTCGACCTGCGGCTTGACATTTTGCCATTCAAAATTGCGCAGCGCAGCAACCTGAATTTCACTGTCGAAATGACCGATGTTGCAAACAATCGCCCGGTCCTTCATGGCGCGCATGTGATCAATGGTGATGATGTCCTTGTTACCGGTACAGGTGACAAAAATATCGCCGCGCGGGGCAGCGTCTTCCATGGTGACAACTTCGTAGCCTTGCATCGCAGCCTGCAGTGCGCAAATCGGATCAATTTCTGTCACCAGAACGCGGGCGCCCTGAGAGCGCAGGCTTTCCGCCGAGCCCTTGCCAACATCGCCAAAACCGCCGACAACAGCAATCTTGCCGGCCAGCATCACATCGGTTGCCCGCTTGATGCCGTCGACAAGGCTTTCACGGCAGCCATAAAGATTGTCGAACTTCGACTTGGTGACACTGTCATTGACATTGATCGCCGGGATCTTCAGCTTGCCGGCCTTGGCCATTTCATAGAGCCGCAGAACACCGGTGGTGGTTTCTTCGGAAACACCGACGCAATCGTCAAGGTATCCGGCAAAACGCTCTTCATGCATCATCGTGGTCAGGTCGCCGCCGTCATCGAGCAGGATGTTTGGACGCCAGCCATCAGGACCTTCGATGGTCTGTTCAATGCACCAGGCCGATTCTTCTTCGGTTTGACCCTTCCAGGCAAAAACCGCGATACCCTGGTCAGCAATCGCTGCAGCGGCGTGATCCTGGGTCGAGAAGATATTGCACGACGACCAGCGGATTTCAGCACCGAGCGCAATCAGCGTCTCGATGAGAACAGCGGTCTGAATGGTCATGTGGAGACACCCGGCAACCCGCGCGCCCTTAAGCGGCTGCTCGGCACCAAATTCATCACGGATCGACATCAGACCCGGCATTTCGGTTTCCGCAATGCGGATTTCCTTGTGGCCCCACTCTGCAAGGCTCATATCGGCGACCTTGAAGTCTCCGGTGTCTTTTACTGCCGCTTGGCTCATCTTTCATTCTCCCTGAAACCGTTTATCTCTATCGGTCTCTAAAATAGCGCGTTCACATGTCAAGGCCAGCCCGGGCGCAAAAATCCGTCACCTCAGGCTGAAACCCAATGATATAAAGAGATCTTTATATGTTTAAATGATTACATGTCAAGAGGATTGAAAAATCCTTAACCCTGTGTTTCACCCGAGCGCCATTTCGTTGAAATCGGCCAGAATCACACTGATCCGGGCCCGGTCCGACTGGCTCATGATCGCCTCCGCGCAGCGTTTCGCTGCACCGCTGTCGAGGCTGCGGATCCGGCCCTTGACCCGCGGCAAGGCTGAGGCACTCATCGAAAGCTCCTCAATCCCCAACCCCAGAAGCAGGGGCACAATGCGCGCGTCCCCGGCCATCTCACCGCAGACATTGACCGGAATACCGGCCGCCGCCCCGGCATTCACGGTAAACTGGATCAGCCGCAGCACTGCCGGGTGCAGCGGATCATAAAGCGTTGCCACCTGATCATTGGCCCGGTCGATGGCCAGCGTGTACATCGTCAGATCATTGGTCCCGATGGAAAAGAAATCCGCCACCCGTCCCAGCGCATCAGCTGCAAGCGCTGCGGCCGGAACCTCGATCATGACACCGATCGGCGGCAGGGGACGCTCTTCAAGACGACCTGAGGCAACCAGCGCCACGCGGATCTCCTCAATCAGACGCCGCACTACCTTGACCTCCTCCACATTGGAAATCATCGGCAGCAAAATGCGAATGGGGCCAAGCGCACTAACGCGTAAAATGGCGGCGACCTGTGTTGCAAACAGATCCCTGTGCCGCAGGGAAAACCGGATAGCCCTCAGGCCAAGTGCCGGATTGGCACTGTCGTCGCCATAGTCCGCTTCGAAAACATCGGCAAACTTCTCGCCGCCGATATCAAGCGTTCGAATGGTCACCGGCTTGCCGCCCATAGCATTGACAATGGCGGCGAGGGCTTCGAATTGCTCGTCCTCGCTCGGCAAGGTCTCCCGGTTCATAAACATGAATTCAGTCCGAACCAGCCCGATACCCTCCGCACCGTGAGCATCAGCCAGACCCACCTCAACAGGAAGTTCAATATTCGCCTTGAGAGAAATTCGGGTCCCGTCACGGGTCAGCGCCGGAAGCTCTCGCAAGCGCGCGAGGCTCTGTTCATTTTCCACTTGCCTTGCATGGCGCGCTCGATACTCGGCAATCTCGGCATCCGTCGGCCTGAAAATAATGCGGCCCTCGGTGCCATCGAGAATCGCCAGATCGCCGCGCCGTGCCGCCTTCAACAGACCGCTCACCCCCAGAACCGCCGGGATGCCCAGAGAGCGCGCCATAATCGCCGTATGGCCCTCCGCCCCGCCAAGGATCGTCGCAAAACCGCCAACCAAAGCCGGATCCATCAGGGCCGCATCAGACGGCGTAATCTCATCGGCAACAATAATACTGCCCTTGGGAACACCGCCATAACGCGGCATCGGGGCCTGCACGAGATTGCGAATGAGCCGGGTTCCGACTTCCTGAATATCGTCGATCCGGCCTGCCAGATAGACATCTGTAATGGCCCGGTATTGCCCGGCGATTTCCGCGATACCGTCCTCAACCGCCGCCTCTGCATTGAGGCCTTCGTCAATGCGCGCCTCGATGCCGCGGACCAGCCTTGAGCCGGACAACATTTGGCTGTGCGCGTCGAGCAGATCACCGACCTCCTCGGCCACGCTCCCGGCCTTTGCCGCAATCTCCTGTCTGAGCAGCGCAATCTGTTCAAGCGCGCCCGCCACCGCAGCGGAAAACCGCTGCAACTCATCGGCACGTTTTGTTCTGGAAATTTCATAGCGCGGGATGTGAAGCCTGCCCGGCGCAACAGGAAAAACCGGGCCGATCACAATCCCGGGTGCCGCGCCGATCCCTTCACAGATCACGGGGGATTTGTCCGAGGGTCTAGTCTTCATCAAATTTCGCCTCGATCAATTCAACAATCGCTTCAAGGGCCTCGCTCGCTTGCGGCCCGCTGGCGGTTATCGAGATGGAGGACCCTTTCGCAGCGGCGAGCATCATCAGCCCCATGATCGACGTACCGACAACGTTCATCCCGTCACGCGAGACGATCAACTCGGCATCAAAGTCTGCGGCGCGCTTGACAAATTTGGCGGATGCGCGCGCGTGCAGACCACGTTGATTGGCGATCTTGACCTCACGGGACAGTGCCACGCCTTCGTCCTCATCAGCACTCACGCTGTGGTTCCCTGTTTTGTATCACCGGCGTCTATTGATCATCGCCGGAAAGAACATTCGAGGCAACATTGATATACTTGCGCCCGGACTCTTGTGCCTGATCAACAGCGCTTTTGAGATCATTGTCGCCGCGCACCGATGCCAGCTTGATCAGCATGGGCAGATTGATACCCGCGATCACTTCGACATTGGCGTTGTCCATAATAGAAATCGCCAGATTGGACGGCGTCCCGCCAAACATATCCGTAAGCAGAATAACGCCGTTACCATCATCGACCGTGGCAACTGCGCTCAGAATTTCCTTGCGGCGTTGCTCCATATCATCATCTGGCCCGATACACACCGCAACGGTGGCCGACTGCGGCCCGACCACATGCTCTGTCGCGGCAATAAATTCTTTGGCCAACAGGCCGTGTGTCACAAGCACCAATCCAATCATAGTCTCAACACCAATTCATTGATCCGGCCAACCAGGCGTCGCCGCACGCTTAAAGACAAGCTTCGCCTGTTTTCAGGAGTTCTTTCCTATCCCAGAAGGGAGCCAAGCGCCACTTTTACTTTTTGCGGCGCAGAGGCTTCAAACGCAAAAAGGTCAAGCACCGGCAGGTCCAGACCGAGGATGTTTTCCATTTTCGCATCCGGTAATCTGGGAACATCTTCAAGGGGAACCAGATTGACAATCAGGGCCAGAGGCACCCGCGCCCGGGCCGGCATCGGCACCACCCCGACACCCCGAACCTCAAGCAAACCGGCAATCGCGGCTGGCGCCGAGGCATGGACAAGACCGCCCGACAGCACCAGCTGGATCTGATCATCGGCCACCAGCACGGCGCCGCCGTCAATCAACCGCAAGGCGAGATCGGACTTGCCGGAGCCGGACTTGCCGCGCAGCACCACACCCCAGCCATCCAGGGCAACAACCGTGCCGTACATCAGCGCACCGCCGGAAACCTCACTCATATCCGGCCTCCCCTGGAACCCTTGCCGGAGGCCCCTTCACTGCCTTTGCGCACCGGGAGAATAACAACAAACCTGGCGCCCGCGATCTCGCCATCAACTGTGCCCGCGCGGTTCTCGGCCCAGATCTTGCCATCCAGCATCTCGACAATCTGCCGCGAGATTGACAGGCCCAAACCTGAGTTCGTGCCGAATTCATCCTGCTCGGGTCGCTCCGTGTAGAAACGTTCGAAGATGTTTTCAAGATTGTCTTCCGGGATGCCAGGACCCATATCCTCGACCACGACGCACACCACATCCTGACCTTGATAGAGGCGGCGAAACAACGTGACCTCAATCATGTCTCCGGCGGCAGAGAACGACACCGCATTGTTAATGAGATTGCGAAACACCTGCCCGAGACGGCCTTCAAGACCGTTGACCACAAAACTGCGATCCGGGGCATCGCGGTCGCGCGCCACCGTGAGCTTGACGTGCGGGGCGCCCTCACGGCGCGTTGCCTCATAGACCTGATGCAGACCCTCAAGGAAGGGCGCCATATCGAGCGGCTCTGTGGCTTCGCGCACCAGCTCCGCATCAAGTCGCGAGGCGTCGGAAATGTCGCTGATCAGGCGATCAAGCCGCCCGACATCCTGAACGATCAGCGCCAGCAATTTTTCCTTCGCCGCATCGTCCTTGACCAGTTCAAGGGTTTCCACCGCGCTGCGGATCGAGGTCAGCGGGTTCTTGATCTCATGCGCAACGTCGGCGGCAAAACTCTCAATGGCTTCAATCCTGGTATAAAGCGCCCGGATCATGCGTCGGAATGACAGGGAAAGATCGCCAATCTCATCATTGCGAATGGAAAAGTCAGGCATTTCCACCCGGGCAAAGTTCGTTCCCGTGACCGCTTCGTCGGCGGTTTGCGCCAGACGCTTGATCGGCCGCACAATATAGACAGAAAAAGCAAGTGACAGAAACACCGTGCCCAGCAAGCCGTAGCCAACCAGCGTGAGGGTCTGAAGACGGCTCTCGCGGATCATCTGATCAATATCGTCGCCTTCTGCGGTGACTAGCAGAACCCCGAGAACAATCTTGAACCGCCGGATCGGCACGGCAACAGAGACCACCAGATCGCCTTCAGAATTCTGTCGGCGCGCCGTCGCCGTCTCGCCTTCCAGCGCCCTGGTAACCTCTTCAAAGTCCGTACCCGGCTGATTGGCATATTCGCGGTACTGCGGCAGGTTCGACGAAAAGAACAGTTTGACCCACAGGTCATAGACCCCTTCCAGCGGGGAGAACCACCCGCCGTCTTCATCGCCTTGTCCGATCGGCGCGAGATCGAAGCTTTCGACCTGACCGGCGCCGAGCAGTTTGGAATCTGAAAGCAAACGCCCGCTTTGCGTATAGAGCCGCGCCCGCACATCCGTCGGCGAGACCATGATGCGCATCATACGGTCGGCCTTCTCCGGCATGATGTCTGTGCTCTCCTCATCGACCACCGTTTCGCTGGCAAACGAGCGCCCGATCAGCTCCGCCTGAATTTGCATCGCGTCGATCCGGCCCTGCACCAGCTGCTCACGCGATTTGTCGGTGATGAGAAAGACCGCAATGATGACCACAATGAAGAACAGATTGAGGGTGATCACCCGCGCCCCGAGCCGGGAAAAAACATGCGGCAGGGACCGGCCGGGCAGCCTCGCGCTGAGCGCAGCAAGACTTGAAGGCACAGGCGCTGGCGGGATAGCGCTTGAAGATCCTGGCCTTTGCGGCTCATGCGAGGTGCCCGCGTCATCAATCATCGCAGCCCGCTCCTGTCTGGATGACCCCGGAGGCGGACCCCTGGCGCTCAAATATCGCGGTAGCGATAGCCGACACCATAGAGGGTTTCGATGGCCTCAAAGCTGTCTTCCACCTGCTTGAACTTCTTGCGCAGGCGTTTGATATGGCTGTCAATGGTGCGGTCATCTACATAAACCTGATCATCATAGGCCGCATCCATAAGGTTATCGCGGCTCTTTACGAAGCCGGGCCGTTGCGCCAGCGACTGGAGTATCAAAAACTCGGTTACCGTCAACGTTACAGGCTGATCGTCCCATGTGCAAAGGTGCCGTCGCGCGTCGAGTTTCAGCTTGCCGCGCACGATAGCCTCTTCGTCGGCTTCGTCACTGACCTCGTGGCGTCGCAGCACCACCTTGATGCGCTGGATCAACAGCCGCTGGGAGAACGGTTTGCGGATAAAATCCTCTGCGCCCATGGAGAGCCCCAGGATCTCGTCCACTTCCTCGTCCTTTGAGGTCAGGAAGATCACCGGCACTTTCTGGGTCTCGCGCAATTTGCGCAACAGTTCCATGCCGTCCATACGGGGCATCTTGATATCAAAAACCGCCAGATCCGGCGGCGACTGATTGAGCCCGATCAGCGCCGACGCGCCGTCGGTATAGGTGCGAACCTCGTAACCTTCCGACTCCAGCGCCAGCTGAACGGAGGTCAGAATATTGCGATCATCATCAACCAATACAATCGTTGCCATGTGCCCCGGCCCTTTCAAATCTCACATATGCCCGATACGCGCGAGCCCTGCTACTGTTTAACCCGATTCTGCCCCGCCCTGTCACCGCAACCCCGTCACCCGAACTTCAGCGCCGCGAAATTGGCCGCGACGCAACATACCAGAATCTGAGCCCCAAAAGCAGACAAGCTACAAGTACACCCATGAATAGGCCAAAAATAAGGCCCGGCGCGCCTGCATTCTGCCCCATTCCTGCAACGTGGAGGAAACCAGGCTCCCCGCCAACGCCTCCCCCAAAACCAGATCCAAAGCCAAAATATGCCGCCAGCGGCACCGCCACAACCCAAAAGGAAAAGCTCTGAATGCCCATGGGAACCCAGACATCCCCGGTGCCGCGCAACGAGCCCATCAGCACATTCATTGTCCCGTTGAAGGTTATCAGAAGGCCGCCGATCACCACCGAGACTTTTGCAATCTCGAGAACCCCCGGGTCACTGGTGAAAACCGATGCTATTGCGACCGGCAGCGACACGATCACCAGCGCCGTCGGGATCATGATCGAGGCCAGCAGCCCGACCGCCGTCCAGCCCGACAGTCTGACGCTGTGGAGGTCATGGCCGCCGACAGCAAAGCCGACCCGCACCGAGGCCGCCGCCCCCATGCCGATGGCCACCATATAGAAAAACTGCACCACATTCATCGTCACCTGGTGAGACGCGGTGGCAACGGCCCCCATATTGCCGGCCATGAAGATCAGCCCGGCCATGGCCGAGCTCTCCACCGCCTGGGAGATCCCCATCGGGGCGCCGAGCCGCCGGATGCGTCGCCCGAGCGTGCGGGCTTTATCGGTCAGAAGATCGCGCACCTCCATGTGGATGCCGTATTTCTCCCGGTCGAGCACGAAGATCACATAGGCCAGAATGACAACAAAAAGCATCCAGCGGATGAACGACGTCACCCCGACAGCCCCGGTCGCACCCATCGCCGGGATCACATGGCCCCAGCCATAGATAAAGGGGATGTTGAGAGCCACGTTGACCAGATTGGCACTGAGGGTAATCACCATGCCCACCTTGGGCCGCCGGATCCCCTCAAGCAGATAGCCGCAGGCGATATAGAGCAGCATCCCGGGCATGCCCCAGGCAAATTGCACCGCGACCGCCCCGGCGCCGCGCGCCAGGTCTTCTTCAATTCCCAGAGCCCGGGTCAGCGTTCCGCCAAACATCGAGATCCCGGCAAAAATCAGCCCGAGCACAGCCGCGTGGGCCAGACTGACCCGCCAGATATCGCCGCAGCTTTTATACTCGCCGGCCCCGTAAGCCTGCGCCGTGAGCACAATCCCGCCCTGCAGCACCCCGATCGCCACCAGCATCAAAACCAGCTGTGGCCCGATCCCGAGGCTCAGATAGGCCAGGTCCTGCGCCCCGAACCGGCCCACCATCATGGTGTCAACCAGGGTGAGCAGCAGCAGCCCGGCGCGCGAAAACATCACCGGCACCGCCAGCCGGACCGTATCAAACACGTGGGATCGGATGGCAGTCGCCATAGGCAGTGGTTGGGGCAATGATTGCGGCGGCTGGTCCGGTGAAAGATCGTCTGACGTCACGGGTTTCCTTTTCCCTCACAAGATCAGGAGTTTGCGGTCCGGGCAACCCTCGAAGTTAGCCCCTTATCCTTCGAGACGACCGCTGCGCGGCCTCCTCAGGATGAGGTTGAATGTTACTCTACAAATACTCCTCATCCTGAGGTGCGAGCACAGCGAGCCTCGAAGGATCGCAGGCCCGGATCAGTCAGTCCGACGTTGAAACGCTGCCAGGCAACGCCTCAGGGTGAGGTCGAAGTTGAGTTGAGCATAAGGGAAAATCCTATAAAATGTTGTCCTGGAGGAAACACATATGACCGCCTGGGTTTACATCGCCGAGTGTGCGGACGGGAGCTACTATACTGGAAGCGCCAGAGGAGACTCTCTGGAGCCGCGCCAAGAAGCATGCCCTGATCCTCGGTGACTTTGAGGCAATCCGGCGACTATCCAAAAGAAGAGGTGGGGAAGATTGAGCGCCCCTTATCCTTCGAGACGACCGCTGCGCGGCCTCCTCAGGATGAGGTTTGAGTGTTATTCGCAGATACTCCTCATCCTGAGGTGCGAGCACAGCGAGCCTCGAAGGATCCCGGCCCTGAACAAAACAGGACACCCCGCAGATTCTATCCTTAACGCCAAAAAAGCGCATTGCACGGGGCCTGGAGGTTTACTATGGTGCCGCTTTACTCATGGACACAAACGCTGTCGGCGACTGAGAAAACATCAATCTGAACACATCAAAAGATCTGGCATCCGGGCCCGACACAGTCACACCCCGGGGAACCAGGCGAAATTAATTGGGAACACTTGTAAAAATGACCACGCACGGGATCGAAACACTTGGCAACGGCCTGCCGGGCTTCAAAAACCTGAAAGCCGAACACTGGAACCTGAGCGCCCCGGTGCTCTTTGAGACAGCGGTTCAGCGCGGCGAAGGCGAAGTGGCTGCCGACGGCCCCCTCGTGGTCAAAACAGGCGAGCACACCGGGCGCTCTGCCAAAGACAAGTTCGTCGTCCTGAACGATGAGACCAAAGACACCATCTGGTGGGACGCCAACAAGCCGATCTCAACCAAGCAATTCGACCTTCTGCTCGGCGACATCATCGCCCATTGCGAAGGCAAGGAGCTCTATATTCAGGACCTGTTTGGCGGCGCCGACCTGACCCACCGCCTGCCCAGCCGCATCATTACCGAGCTGACATGGCACAATCTGTTCATTCAGCATCTCCTCATCGAGGCGACCCCGCAAGAACTCGAAGATTTCGCGCCGGAGTTCACCGTCATCAACGTGCCGAGCTTCTCCGCCGACCCAAAGCGTCACGGCTCGGTCGGTGCGACCATGATTGCCTGTGACCTGACCCGCCAGATCGTGCTCATTGTCGGCACCTCCTACGCCGGCGAGACCAAGAAGTCCGTCTTCACCATGCTCAACTACCTGCTGCCCAAGAAAGACGTCATGCCGATGCATTGCTCGGTCAATGTTGGCAGCCACAACGACCCGGCCATCTTCTTCGGCCTGTCGGGCACCGGCAAGACGACGCTGTCGGCAGACCCCACCCGCACGCTGATCGGCGACGATGAGCACGGCTGGTCGGAAAATGGCCTCTTCAACTTTGAAGGCGGCTGCTACGCCAAGATGATCAACTTGAGCGCTGAAGCCGAGCCGGAAATCTTCGCCACCTCAAAGCGCTTCGGCACCGTGCTTGAAAACGTTGTCATGGACCCGGACACCCGCCAGCTTGATTTTAATGACGCGACGCTGGCTGAAAACTCCCGCGGCGCCTACCCGCTGTCCTATATTCCAAACTCATCGGAAACCGGCCGCACGGTTCAGCCCATGATCGTCATTATGCTGACCTCTGATGCCTTCGGCGTCCTGCCGCCGATTTCCCGCATGACACCAAGCCAGGCCATGTACCACTTCCTGTCCGGCTACACAGCCAAAGTCGCAGGGACGGAAAAAGGCGTCACCGAGCCGACACCAAACTTCTCGACATGTTTTGGCGGACCGTTCATGCCGCGCCATCCTTCCGAATATGGCAACCTCTTGAGGAAGCTCATCGCCGAGCACAACACCACATGCTGGCTGGTCAACACCGGCTGGACCGGCGGCACTTACGGCGTGGGCAACCGCATGCCGATTAAAGAAACACGCGCGCTCCTCGCCGCGGCTCTTGATGGCTCACTCAACGCCGCCGACATGCGCATCGACGAAAACTTCGGCTTCGAAGTCCCCGTCGCCGTCCACGGCGTCGATACGTCTATCCTGAACCCGCGCGACACCTGGGCCGACAAGAACGCCTACGACGCCCAGGCCCAAAAGCTGGTTGGCATGTTCATCACCAACTTCGAAAAATTCCTCGACTACGTCGACCCGGAAGTAAAGGCCGCGGCGCCGAAGGTGGGATGAGCTGAGATTTGATTTTTGATTTAAAGAGCCGGGGGCAGGAAACTGCCTCCGGTTTTTTTAAGACCTAGGTGACATTGGGGACTTCCATCCCTACCGCATCAAACAACTGCTCGCGGATGAACTCAAAAGCTTTATCAAGTGCATTTGCATCATCAAGAGCAACAGTCAATTTGCAACACACATTGCCAAAAATCTTATCAGAAAACCTGTCGGAATAGTTGTTTAATAAAACCAATTTGAACCCATTTACATTTACCAAGCCAAATTCGAAATTCGCCTCTCCCAAATAATCAAGAGTGGCAGCGAGCTTTAGATATGCACTGAGTGAACTACGCACTCTCTCTAACAAAGCGCCTGTTGGAATGTAGTCAAAGGTATACTTTTCCCGCTCACTTCCACGCTCCAGCAAGCACCCATCTACTCCCCAGATTTCCCTATTTTGGAAAATCTGAGTCGAGGACATCAATTCGAAGTTAGTGTCGAACGCATATGACACAAAGCCAAGCCCATTTCTTGAATACGAGCTACTTCCACTGCGCATCAAGAATGGAAGAACCCCTTTCGAACGGAGGGCACCTAATTCGCGCCCATTCATGACCGGCAACGAGCTACTTGGCCACATCCTCAAATATATCAATGGCTGATCTGACGAATAACCGAAATCGACCTCTTGTCCTGCTTTCGCTGGGTCGACGTCAGACGAGACGACTGGTTTACCGTCGCCCCAATAGCTAGCAGCGTTCATTGTCGATTCAACGGGCTGATACTGAACATCTTTTACATCTGGCATACTGCCCAAGTAGGCTTTGATAATCTCGCTGAAGTGCTTTGCCAATTTCGACTTTTCTTTTTCACGCGCAGCCTTATCGGCTGATGGAGAAAGACAATATTCTACCGGTTTCCTTTTGTGATTGAGATCAAATGGCAATTCTTTGAAGCTTCCAAAATGGTTGTTCATGACCGGAAGCAAGACTTCATCACCGTGACACCCCATTGCAAAACCGTATTCAATCGCTACGTTGCTATTGATCAATTTCTTCTGAGCATCCTGAGTATCAGTATCTCCCATATTTTCCACGTCAACCAACCCAACCAGTGTAACGTCAGCAACAAAAACATTCGCATGTTGGATCTTGCGTAGTATCGTCTCGGCAATGCTCGGAGAGCCAAGTACTCCTTGAGTGTCTTGGTCAACTTCAATTCGTTTCGCTTCATCCACGTCGAGTTTTTCTTTAAGCTCTTCAATTGCATCATCGAGAGCCTCTCGAATGAAGCTTCTACCAATCCTGTTTGGCGTATCAGACTGCCATGAGTAAAATATCTTCATGCTTGAATTTCGTCCCTCAAACCGTTTTCCAATCTAGACCAACTCCACCCGCACCTCACGCCCCAGAACATTCGGAGTCTTATACAGCGTCTCGAGCTGGATCTTCACATCATCCGGGTCAAGAATACCGTCGAGTTGACTGCGGTTTATGTTCATGAGAGCCGCCATCTTCACTTTGGTTTTGGCTTAGACCTCCCCTTGCATCCCCAGAAAACCAATGACCTTTTTGGGTACCAATTCAGAAAGTTGTACTAACACGTCATCTTCAAACTCGACTGAGTGATCGTGCATTCTTGAGTCTGATAAGCCCAAATTTTTCAGATAGGACATAACTGCAATATGTCGATCAGATTTATCCCGCCCCCAAATACTAGAGATCCTTCTTTTCTTATGGGCTTCCTTTTCATTTGAACCAAGAGTGTCGTCTTCAAGATCAGCACAAATCAATTGTCTAAGGTATTCTGTCTCATTCAAGGCTTTGAATTGTTCTATCTCCAAGAGACCCACAATATTATGGGCAACCTGGATCATAGAAGCCGTTTCCTTGAAAGTCGGAGCCTTGTTCGCATCAAAGTCTTCCAGCAAACGTTCAACTTCTAAGCCCCTATAATCAAGCGCTATCTTGTCACCATTTTCATTCAGGAGTTCCCATCGCTCTTTAGTGATATCGTTTTTAGCCAACGAATGCACACTTCTGTTTCTCCAAGCGATCATAAATTCTGTCAACGCGACTGTAACGGGATCAAGCGAAGAGTAGTGGGCCTGAAAGGCCAAGAATTTATTGAGAATGCGATTTCCACTTTCATCCACGTCGTTTCTTAAATCAGCGTTTTGAATCAAAGAGGGCTTTCGTCGCGACCAACTAATATAGGCATCCAAAGCATCCACTGCCCTGATCAATGTCATCTCCAGAACCAGTCTCCGGCTTCTACGTGACGAAGCAGTTTTATCTTTTGGATTCCACGCGGCACGGAGCTCCTTCGGCGGAGCTTTTATATCGCCCGACTCGATAGCATCTAAGCCCACAAGTATGGTGACAAGCATTTGATTGGCATTGCCAAGAAGGCTTTTGAATCGCTTTCTTGCTTGGCTGTTATTCAAATAAAGCGACAATTCGGCCATTCCTCAAAGCGGAGCACAACGGAGCGCTGGACATGATTCGAACATGCACCTTCCGTTTTGAGGGAACCCCAAAGGGCTCGTTAAAGACGGACGCTCTTACCCGCAAGCTACCAACGCGCATATATCGTACGTTGTACTAAATTTGATTACAACACCAAATTCCCTTTGCCCGAACTGGACCTCTAAACCAACTCCACCCTCACCTCGCGCCCCAATACCCTCGCAGCCTTGTACAGCGTCTCCAGCTGGATCTTCACATCGTCCGGGTCAAGAATACGGTCGAGCTGGCTGCGGCTGGTGTTCATCAGCTGCGCCATTTTCACTTTGGTCATGCCCTGGGCGGTCATGGCTTCGCGCAGTTGCCACGATAGAACGCGCTTGATGGACTGCGCTGTGATTTCCTCGTAGAGCCCCTCGTCTTTCAGAAAGTCATCGAAAGAAGAGCCAACACTGGAATTTAATTTACCTGCCATTTTTCAAATGTGCCTTCATCACTCCAACCGCCCGCGCCTCACACTATGCCGGATGCACCATATAAAGTACATCCATCATATGTCGGTTTTCGTATATTGCCGTCACCCGCACATTTCCGCCCGCCCCACACAATATTTGGACAACCCTCCTGCCTGGCTTTGTGATCCTGGATTGAGTGTAAGAGGACATTGCGACGAGGTCAGCCATGAAGGCCCTGCCCTCGTGGGGCGAGACGCACGCGGCTTGCGACGGCTGGGCGGCGTCCCTGCAGGGGCAAAGCTTCACAACAGTCTGAAGATCAGCGGGTTTTCGGGGCGGGCAGTTTTCGGCGGCCCGCCACTTGCTCCGACCCCTACTCCAGCCCCAGATACATCGCTGTGAAGCCTGCGGTGTCGATCAGTCCGTGGAAGATGATCAGCGGCCACAGGTTTCGTTTGTAGACGAGGAAGAGCGTGCCGAAAGCGAGGCCGATGGTGCCAGTCTCAACGAAACCGCGCAGACCTTGATAATAGTAGTGGCCATAGCCAAACACCATGGCGGCCAGAACAACAGCCAGGACAGCGCCCCAGCGCGTGTCGCCGAAGACTTTTTGCAGCTGGACAATCAGAAATCCGCGAAAGAACATTTCCTCGCCGAAGGCGGCAGCGGTCCAGATAATCCCGAGCCACGCCAGAAACAGCGGCAGGTTGCCCTCAATCGCGCCCCAGCGATCTTCCACGCCCTCCGGTTCGACCTGCATGAAGGCGATATCGAGCGCCGCACTGCCCCCTTGAACACTCACCAGAACGGCACCGAACGCGACCAGTGTCACCACGACCTTGAAGGCCAGCCAGCGCTTTTTGCCCCTCTGCCCGTCACGTCCGAGGCCCGGGAACGACGGCAGTCCATAGGACGTCCAGCTCCAGCCGCGCAGTCGCATATAACCGGTCAGGACAAGCAGCGTAATCCCCAGCGACACCGGCCCTGAATAGCGCCAGAAATAAGGATCGAGCAGTTGCTTTGAAACAAGCGCAAAAGCCAGCAAGGCAATAAATTCAGCAAGGGCAATGAGCCGCCCGTTGACCTTTGGGACGGACACGGCCGGATCAGTTTGTTCTAAATCAGTTTGTTCTAAAGGGGTCATTTCATCTCACAAACAAAAGGGACATTCCCCGTGACCATGCCCGGTCTGGCCGCCGCCCTATAGAACGTTTGTGCGCGATGGGAGGACCCTTCGAGATGATCGCTTCGCGATCCCTCAGGGTGAGGTTCCCTGGACCTGGACACAATCCTCATCCTGAGGTGCGAGCGCAGCGAGCCTCGAAGGACCATCCAGCGCCTCGTCCTTAAGGGTTCCGGCCCATTTTTTGGGCGTCAGACCCCAGGTCTTTTTGAAATGGCGGGTGAAATGGCTCTGGTCGGCAAACCCCGAGGCATAGGCGCTATCGGCAAGGCAATGTCCCTCGCGGATCATCGCCCGCGCCCGGTCGAGGCGGCGCAAGGTGAGATAGCGATGCGGACTGGTGCCATAGAGCGCCCTGAAATCTCGTGATAGCTCCCACCTGTTGTGACCGGTTGCGGTCTCCAGTTCATCCAGCGTGACACCATCGTCGAGGTGCTCATGGATAAGCTGGCGGGCGGCCTCGGCGGCAGCATAGTTGGCCCGGCAGCTGGTCGCTCGGTTCGAAGATCTGTCGCCGCATATCGCGCTGAGGATCGTGGCAAGATCATAGAGCGCGTCTTGATAGTCCAGCGGATCAAGGGCGCGGCTGAAATCTTCCAACAGCGGCAGTACGGCGCGTAATAATCTCGGGTCGGACGAAACCCCGCCTTCAATGAACGGCAGCGGCGCGCCCTGCAGCACATCCTGAAGCGACGCCGGTTCAATACAGATCGTGCGGTAACGAAATCTCTCATCCGTTCCGGCGCGCCCGTCGTGAACCTCATCGGGGTGCAGGATCACCAGATTGCCCGGCAGCGAGCTGCGCGCCGCGCCCCGGTAGTCAAAACTTTGCACCCCCTGAAGGGTCACACCAATCGTATAGGTGTCATGGCGATGCGGCGCAAAGGCAACATTGGAAAATGAGGCCTCAAAGCGTTCAATGTCGCCGGCTCCGGCCCGCATCCAGTTTGTGCTGCTCTCGTAATACAAAGTCCGGTCCCGGTATTTGGCATGACCCCGCATTTGGGGCGTTGCGTCTGATATTCAAGTGTCCCCCAGCCGCCAAAGCCCGGGCCACCAAAGATAGCCGTCAAAGATAGCCACTAAAGATAATATGGCGCCGCCGCGCCCTGTGCACCCTGGTTTACACAGCCCGTGAAAAAGCCCTCCCGGAGCCCGGAGAGGCCATTGCCGTGACGGCCAGATCGCTTGATTTCCTTCACCCCGGCGCGATCAGGACCGCCTTTATCCCGTCCCGGTTTCCGCAACATGCAGTTTCCAGTTCACCCGCCCGGAGGGGGCACTTGCCGCTTCACCCTGCGGCGCCCTCGTGTCTTCACAGCCACGGTCCAAAACCTTTTGAAGCGCCGCCATCAGCTCCGACATCGCGACCGGCTTGGTCAGTACATCATCCATCCCTTCGGCCAGATAGCTTGTCACCTGCTCAGGCAGGGCGTTGGCCGTCAAGGCAATGATGGGAATATCTGCATAGGGCGCATTCGAACTTCGGATCTGCCGCGTCGCACCGACGCCGTCCAGCACAGGCATCTGAATATCCATCAACACAACGTCAAACGGCTCCCGTTTCAAGGCCTCCAGCGCCTCATGTCCATTACCGGCAACTGTGCAGCTATGGCCATATTTCTTGAGATATGTGGTCACAAACATCTGATTGATGCGGTGGTCCTCGGCCAGCAAAACACGGCACGGGTCGACATGTTCCACAGTCACAGGCTCTGCCAGGGCGGCAGGAGCCCCTTCAATCATGGCAGAGGCAGCGTCTCCAACCGGGAAGGACACGACCACTTCAAAAACCGTTCCCTTGCCATCAGCCTCATTGTCCAGGATCGTGATGGTCCCGCCCATCAGTTGAACCAGCTGGTCGCAGATCGAAAGCCCAAGGCCAGTGCCGCCAAATTCTCGTGTTGTGGATGTGTCGGCCTGCTGAAACGGCTGGAAGATAGTGTCCCGCGCTTCGACCGGGATGCCGATGCCGGTATCGATCACCCTCAAAACAAGTTGAACCTCACCGTTCCGGATGGGCGAGACCGAACCACCGATCCGCACATCTCCCTCCCTGGTAAACTTGATGGCATTGTTCACCAGATTACTGATCACCTGCAGCAATCTGTGCGGATCACCGCGCAGAAAAAGCCCTTCGGGTACAACCAGATCCTGGACCAGGGACAATCCCTTCTCGCGTGCGCGCGGCTGCCACAGAGCGATACAGCGCTCGAGCAGGAACCCGAGATCAAGATCCGTTTCCTCCAGAACCAGTTTTCCCGCCTCAACCTTGCACATGTCAAGAACATCATTGAGCACGATCAGGAGATCATCTCCGGATTGTCTGATGGCGCCAAGAAACTCTGTCTGGGTTTCATCGAGTCTCGTTTCGTGGAGCAAGCTTGCCATGCCCAGAAGACCATTCATCGGTGTGCGAATTTCGTGGCTCATCAAGGCGAGAAACTCGGTCTTGGTCCGATTGGCGCGCTGCGCTTCTATCAGGGCCGTATGAGAATTCTCAAGCGCCGTGTTGAGCTGCTCTGTCCGGCTGGCCACAGTGCTCTCAAGATCCTCGTTGTTTTGCAGAAGACGCGACCTTAAGCGCTCCGATGTGTTGATCGCAGAGGTTACCCGGCGCCCAAGGATCGCCGCCTGACCAAGCAATACCGCTGATATGCAAAGATAGATGATGCTGTTAAGGGAATAGCCTGTGATCGAGTGCATGACGAGGCCATAAACGACCCCTCCGGTCATAACCGCCATGCAGACAAGCAGGAGCAAGGCGCCGTCAAGCCCGCGGCGGACAGCAACGGCGAACGAGGCAAGACCAGTCAAAAGACTGACCGCCACCAGTGCCTGGATGAGGGGCAGAAACCCGGTAAAGACCAGGGAGGGTGTCACAAGGACAAGCACGACACCGGCGACAACACAGCCCGTCAATATGCGCGAGGCAGGAAGCCATCTTGTTTGGGGATAAAGACGCCAGACAAACATCACACCGGCAAAGGAGGCAACAATGAGCGACAGATATTCAAGGTGGAGCATGAAGGCGGCATTGGCGTAGGGCAAGACAAAGCGCATCAGATACAGACTGCAGACGCCATGAACGCCAATCGTCAAAAGAAACGCAGAAAATAACAGAAGGCTCAAATCTCCGCGCCGATTGAGAAACATGACAATGTGATAAATCGCCAGCAGCAGCGCCCCGCCGATCAACATAATACGCGCTATGAGGTCGATGGTAAGTTCACGGCTCATGTACATTGCCTCACCGAGACTCATGGCGGCGCGAAACCCGCCATTGGCATGAATGTGGTTTGACAGATGAACAACCAGATCCAGAGTACGTTGTTGTCCCTGCGACCCCTCGATCATAACAAAGCCGGGCCTGACCCAGGCGGACGCCGTCTCACCTTCAGCGGTAGAACTCGGCACGCCAATCTGACGGGCAAGTTTTCCGCCGATATAGATCCTCGACGCATAGTAGTGGGATCCCAGTTCAAGCACGAGTTCCGGATGAACCGCAGGCATCAGGATCCGCAGGCCGTAGGTCGCATAGCCGGTTTTTGAGAGCGGGCGATCGCCGCCCTTGTTTTTGCCCCAGCCATCCGGAACAGAAATGATCTGACGGGTCTCTTGCGAAAAAAAGTCTTCCGGTTCAACGAAACTCTCCCGGACCACCTGCCAGTCACCGGAAAGAGTCAGACGCCCGGGAGAAAAGTCCCAACCCCTGAGATCAAGAATACCATTTTCGATGTCCGGGGGTGTGGACCGGGCATTGGCCGGCTGGGCTGACAATATCGCAAAACCGGCAAGCATCAGAACAGCCAGTATCCGGCGCACAACGAGCACAGACAAATCGCGACGCCTGATGCCAGGCGCGCGTCCCGCTGGCATGGCACACAGCGCCGATTGGCGATCGATCACTTTGCTCAAGGGTGTAGTCCTGCTGTCATTGGCGGCGACGACGGGGCGCTTTTCCAATAAACCGCCCCGACACGTTTAGTTTGGTTACTAAACCAAATGGGTCTGAAGGATCCGTTAACCTGTCCGAAACCTTGCTTCTTGTTCAGCCTGCCCCTCTGCCCTAACGTAGGCCAAAAGAAACAGCCCCTCCCGGGGCCAGGAGGAACCCTTGCCATGACCGACACATCGTTTAATTTTACACCCCTGCTTGCGCCGAACCTGCCGGCCCCTGGCTTCAAGTGGGGCGGCCAGTATCCGCCGTATAATTTCACCGGCGGACACAATGCGCCCGAAGAAGTCCCGGTTGATGATCTGATCGCGGCGGCGACACGCGCGCTCACCAAGGATGGAGTGACACTCTCGACCTATTTTCAGGCCAGCGGGTTTTTGGGTTATCTGCCGCTGCGCGAGTTTCTCGTTCGCAAGCTGAAAGCCTCCGCCGGGATGGAGTGCACCGCGGATGAAATCCTGCTGACCTCCGGCTCGCTCCAGGGCATCGACCTTGTCAATCAGATCCTGCTGGAGCCCGGCGACACCGTGATCTTCGAGGAGGCGACCTATGCCGGATGTCTCAGCCGCTATGCCAGCGCCGGGGTGACGCCGATCAGCATTCCGCTGGACACCAATAGCGATGGGACTGGCGGCATGCGCATGGACAAGCTGGAAGAGGCGCTCATAGCCTGCGCGCAAAAGGGCGTGCGGCCGAAATATATCTATGTCATTCCGACGGTGCAAAACCCGACCGCCACCATCATGAGCGAGGCGCGTCGCCGCGAGCTCATCGATCTGGCGGCAAAATACGGCGTGCCGATTTTTGAGGATGAATGTTATTCGGATCTGATTTGGCCAAACGATAACAATGAAGTTGAGAGGCCGCCGGCGATTTACGCAATGGATAAATCCAGAAGCACCATCCATATCGGCTCGTTCTCCAAGTCCATCGCCCCGGCGCTCCGGGTTGGCTATGTGGTCGCCGACTGGGAGGTGCTCGCCCAAATGGTTGGCTGCAAGTCAGACGCAGGCTCCCCCGCTCTGGACCAAATGGTGCTGGCCGAATACTGCTCCGAGCATTTCGATGCCCATGTCACGAAGCTCAACACCGCCTTCAAAAAGCGCCTCGACGCCCTGGTCGCCGCCCTTGAGGAAAACTTCGGCACAGCGGCCGAGTTCACCGTGCCGCCCGGCGGCATGTTCCTGTGGATCAAGCTCCCCGCCGAGGTTGACACCTCGGTCCTTGCCGCCAAGGCCATGGCAGCGGGCATCTCGATCAATGCCGGGGCGGACTGGTCTTACGAGATGGAAGACGCATCGCGCTACTTCCGGGTTTGCTATGCCAATCCGTCGACGCAAGTTATTCGCGAGGGCATCGCAAAGCTGGCGGAAATCTGCAGTAAGGAATTTGGCGTGCCGACACGCATTGCCAATGTCGAAAGCGAGTGAGCGCCAACCATGATCAAGCTCTATACCGCACCGACGCCGAACGGGCGCAAAATCTCCATCGCGCTTGAGGAAATGGGCCTCGCCTATGAAGCGATCCTCGTCAACATCGGCAAGGATGAGCAGTTCGCGCCCGACTTCCTCAAAATCAGCCCCAACAACAAGATCCCCGCCATAACCGACAACACCGCCGACGGGGACTTTTCGCTGTTTGAATCAGGCGCGATCCTGATCTATCTGGCGCGCAAATCAGGCAAACTGCTGCCGCCCGAAGGCACCGATGACTACTGGCGCGTCATGGAATGGCTGATGTGGCAAATGGGCGGCCTTGGCCCCATGCTCGGCCAGGCGCACCATTTCCTGAAATATAATCAGGGTAAGTCAGACTATGCTGAAACGCGCTATCACACCGAGGCCAAACGGCTCTACGGCGTCCTCGATAAACACCTCGAAGGCCGCGCCTTTATAGTGGACAAGATGACCATCGCCGACATCGCAATCTGGCCCTGGGCCTCGCGCTATGAATGGCACCAAATTAATCTGAATGACTTTCCCAATGTGAAACGCTGGTATATGGCTCTCGCGCAACGCCCGGCCTTCCAGCGCGGTTACAGCGTACCGGTTGATGCCGGACCCGTTCCACTTCCAAATCCCTGACAACAAGGCAAGGTTCAATGGCAGACAAGAGATTGGTACAACAAGCCGGGCTGGAAATGATCGCCATCGTCGAGACTTCGCAGTAAAACCAAGACAGGCACAGTTTATTGTTTAATTGGGTCCAATTTGCTCTATGAAGAGCGCCCGCACCCAATTCCTCCAAACCGGACCTGATTGATCTGATGAAATCCACTCTCGCAGACTTCGCCGACCGTCTTGCCATTCCCGTGCGCAAGGGGCTCGATCACCGCGATTTTACTCCGAACCGCATCAAGGTCGAAATGCTGTCCGGCCTGACGGTCGCGCTGGCCCTCGTGCCCGAGGCGGTGGCCTTTGCCTTCGTGGCGGGGGTTCATCCGCTGGTCGGCCTCTATGCCGCCTTCATCGTTGGCCTGATCACGGCGGTCTTCGGCGGTCGCCCCGGCATGATCTCCGGCGCAACCGGCGCGCTGGCCATCGTCATGGTCTCGCTGGTTGCAACCCACGGCGTCGAATATCTCTTCGCCACTGTGGTCCTGATGGGCGTGATCCAGGTCCTGGCGGGCGCCTTTCACCTTGGCAAATTCATCCGGCTTGTCCCGCATCCCGTCATGATGGGTTTCGTCAACGGTCTCGCCATTGTGATTTTCCTCGCCCAGCTCACCCAGTTCCAGGTCGCAGGTCCCGACGGCGCCAAAGCCTGGATGACCGGCATGCCGCTACTCATCATGCTCGGGCTGGTCGCCCTGACCATGGGGATCATCTGGGTCATGCCAAAAATCACAAAGGCCATCCCCGCCCCACTAGCCGGCATCGCGGTGGTCGCCGGCCTGGTTATCTTCTTCGGTATTGATGTGCCGCGGGTCGGAGACCTTGCCTCCATTGAAGGCGGTCTGCCCCTCTTCCATCTGCCCATGGTCCCGCTGACCCTTGAAACCCTGACCATTATTCTGCCGCACGCCCTGATCCTGGCCGCCATTGGTCTGATCGAAAGCCTCTTGACCCTTAATCTGGTTGGAGAGATTACCGGCAAGCGCGGCGGCGCCTCCAGGGACTGTATCGCCCAAGGGGTCTCCAACACCGTGACCGGATTTTTCGGCGGCATGGGCGGCTGCGCCATGATCGGCCAGTCGATGATCAATGTGAAATCCGGCGGGCGCACCCGGCTGTCCGGGATTTCCGCAGCACTCTTCCTTCTGTCGTTCATCCTTGTCGCCTCAAGTCTGATCGAACAGATCCCGCTTGCCGCTCTCGTCGGTGTCATGTTCATGGTGGTGATCGGAACCTTCGCCTGGCAAAGCCTGACCATCATGCGCCGCATTCCCATGACAGACGCCGTAGTCATCGTGCTGGTCACCGTTGTCACCGTCATGACCGACCTTGCCATCGCTGTGGTCGTTGGCGTTATCGTCTCCGCGCTGGCCTTTGCGTGGAGCAATGCGAAACATATTCACGGCGTGGTTCGCACTGCGCCGGATGGCACGCGGATCTATGAAATCGAAGGCCCCCTCTTCTTCGGTTCGACCGAGGGGTTTGCCGAGATCTTCGATCCCGAAGGCGACCCTGACAATGTGGTGGTCGACTTTCTGTCGAGCCGTGTGGTCGACCAGTCTGCTCTTCAAGCCATCGAATCCCTCGCCTCAAAATATGAGGCACTCGGCAAAACCTTGCAGTTGCGCCACCTCTCCCACGACTGTCACCAGCTCCTGACGCGTGCCGGCCAGCTCATCGTCGACGCCGACGACGACCCCGATTACGAAATTGTTGTCGACTATTCAGTTAAAACCGGAAGCCTGGGCGGCGGCCACTAGCCAGCTACTAGCCAGTTACTAGCCAGCTACTAAACTGACGGCAAAAGGCGCGCTGGAGCCCTTTCCGGCCTAGCTGTTCGCTGCCGACGGCACAAAACCACTGGCGCGCTTATCCGGGCCGGTTGTCGCGAGTTCTGTCGCCGGGTCCCCGGCGATCCGTGTTGCCCGCATGACCCGGGGCTGACTGACATCATAGGGCCGCGCCCGGTGTAGCAGGCAGCGGTTGTCCCACACGACAATATCGCCGGGCTGCCACCGATGCGTATGGATGCGAGGCGGTTGGCAGGCCACGTCAAGAAGGCCCGATAAAAGCTTCCTTGAGGCATCTTCGCTCATGCCTGGAATACTGTAGGCATGACGGCCAATAAAAAGCGACTTGCGGCCCGTGACGGGATGGGTCTTGACCAGCGGGCGCAACGGCGCACCCTTGTCGTGATAACCGTAGCCGGCACCGGTTTCAATAACATAGCCCGCCTCGGCCTGGGAATGGTACAGCGAGTGACAGGCCGAAAGTCCGGCGATCTCATCTTGTTGATCCGTATCAAGAGCATCCCAGGCCGCCCGCATATCAGCCCATTCTGTCTCGCCGCCCTCGGGCGGCACCACCTGCGCAGACAACAGTGCAACCTTTGACGCCAGCGGCATATAGGAGCTGTCGGTATGCCACCCTTCATTGCCGCGCAAGGTCTGGAAAAGATGCTCATCCGGCGCGAGCACAGAGCCGTCCGCCTTTCGGTTGCTGAGCGGAACACTCGGAATGTCCATGCCCGGCACCAGAGCCTCGATAGCCCCAAAGCGGCGGCCGAAAGCGGTTTGCGCCTCCGAGGTCAGATCCTGCCCCGGAAAGACCAGCATGGCATAGTCAATAAACGCCGCCTCGACAAAGGCCCACCCGGCCTCATCAAGATTTGCCAGGTCGATGTCTGTAACCGCCGCCCCGAAACTGGCATCAACGGGAGTGATCGTTGGTTCCATGAGGTCCCTTCCCGCCCTGGAGCGGATCATTCAAACCCGACATAACTGACAAAATCATCGCCGCCTGCACGGCGCGATTTGACCGTGTTGGCCGAAAAGTCCTCGTCGGGATAGCCCATCGCGATACAGGTCATGATGTTTTGGTCATCCGGAATGCGGGCGTGCTCACGCACCACATCGGATTGCATGATACCCTGGCCATTGATCACAGTGCCAAGGCCGCGCTCCCACGCCGCAAGACAGATGCCGTAAGAAATCGCGCCAAGATCAAACTGGCTGATTGCGGCGGGTTCAAGAATTTTGTCGTAGGTCAGAACAATAGAAACCGGCGCATCAAATTGGCGGAAGCCGCGCATCACCCAGTCCATGCGTTTTTCCTTGTCATCGCGCGCGATGCCCATGGCCTCAAACAGCTGCACGGCAATCTCGATCTGGCGCTGACGATGAACGCCCTCGTAGGCCTCCTTCATCGGAAAGTCGCGCTTGGGCTTGACGCCCGCCACCATATTTTCGGTATTGCCCTTGCGGATCCGGTCAAGCGGCACACCGGTAACCACATGCAGATACCACGGCTGGGTATTCATCGACGACGGCGCGCCCTTGGCAACCGCGATAATTTCCTCGATCACCGCGCGCGGCACCGGATCGGGCTTGTAGCCGCGAATGCTTCTGCGAGCGCGGACCAGTTCTTCAAATTCCATGATAACTCCCTGACATCTTGTTTTTATTGGCACATTTGGTGCCAATTTGATCAGGGAACCCGCGACCAAGTCAAGCGAAGTTTCGAACCTGCGAAGTAATCGCATCAATCATGGGCAAAACTGTGTGATCCATCAAATATCCCGGCGAAAGTTGCGGCGATGCAAAGCGGGCAATCACAAGTTCCGAAGACGGATCAATATAGAGCAATTGACCGTGTGCGCCGCGCGCTGCCATGCAAGTGCCGTGCGCCGTATGGCGTATCCACCATTGAGATTTGTAGGACCACCCGTCCATGGCCGCCATGCCGGCCGCAGCAAACAGATCCCTGTCACCACCCGCCACGATTTTCTCGGCAACAGGCCTCACGACCTCGGCGGTTCGCAGAAATTCACCAAACCGCAGGAAATCACGCAGCGTGCAGCTCATCGTCGTACACGAGCCGACGGGATCGAGCATGTAGCACGCGTCATGTTCGGCCCCGATGTGCTGCCAAAGCCGAGCCGAGGCGAGCCCGCTCAAATCTTTATTGGTGACGCGCTGGATGACCCAGGTCAGCACATTGATATTGGGTTCGCGGTAGGCAAAGGCCTTGCCGTGCTCGCCCTGTTTACGAACGCTCACGAGATAGTCGGTCAGGGATTGCGGCCCGTCGGTGTTGCCTGCCATCGGGACCATGCCCCCGCTGCGCAAATAGCGCCAGACATCGGAGCCCGCGTCCAGGTAATCTTCATGAAATTCCATGCCGATGAGCATATCCATGACCTGGCGGAGCGTTGCATCACCCCAGGCCGTATCGGCAAGCTCCGGCAGGTAGCTCGGGATCAACGCCGTTTCATCAAGAACCCCTTCGGCAATCAGCATTTCGGCCAGTATACCCGCCACGGACTTTGCGCAGGACATGATCGCATGGGGTTGATGCGGATCGCAGGCACCGTGATAGCTTTCATGCACAAGAACCCCCTTGTGCATCACCGCCAGACCGTCGGTAAATGTGGTTTCAAGGGCCTCGCTCCAGGACAAACGATCTGCGCCGTCCGTCTCAATAGTGAGATCTTCAAAACCTGCATCCCGGGCCGACACCTCCTTCGAAGCGCCGCCGCCGCGCCAGACCGATTTGGTCGGGACGAGCTGCTGGATATTTGAGAAACTCCAGCGCAATTGCGGCCATTGATAAAACGAGCCGCCCTCAAAGCGCACGACCTTGTCTGGTGCGGGCGGGAAGCCCTGCATCCAGCCAAGGGCTCCGGGATCGTTTTCACTCATTGTCATTTGCTCTCTCCCTTGTCCGCGATATCTTTCAACGTCTTCTTGTCGACCTTGCCAATGGGCAACATCGGCAGTTGGCCCATGATCGAGACCCGCTTCGGGATTTTGTAGTTAGCCAGTTTGGTCTTGAGGAAAGCACGGATCGTCTCTTCATCCAGAGCCGCGCCCGCTTCGGGCATCACAAAGCCATGACCAACCTCCTGAAACGTTGGATCAGGGAAAGACACAACGGCGGCCAGCGCAACACCGCCCATCTCTTCAAGGGCAAGTTCCACCTCGCGCGGATAAACATTATAGCCGCCAGATTTGAACATCTCCGACATGCGGCCAACAATCTCCAGATTTCCGTCAGGCCGAACAATCGCCACATCGCCGGTTTTCAGCCAGCCATCCGGCGTAAAAGCCTCTGCCGTCGCCTCGGGACGCCCCCAATACCCGCGCATGACAAAATCGCCAAAGACCTGAATTTCGCCCTGCTCACCGGGACAGGCAAGACGATCTTCGTCATGCCACAGACGAATTGGCTGGCGCGGATCCGGTGTCCCGATGGTTTCCGACAGGGCATCAAGGGTATCATCCAGCCGTGAGTAGGTAACACCGCCGACTGTCTCGGTCATACCGTAGCCCATGGTGCACAGCTTCGCGCCGGTTTTCTCCATCAGGGTTTCGATCAGATCACGCGGCATCCGGGCTCCGCCCCAGGCCAGCAACTCAACGCTTGAAAGATCAATCTCCGCAAAGACCGGGGACGCCGCCGAGATCTGGAAAACAGCTGGCACCGCTCCCCAGGTGTCAATCCTCTTTTCCTCGATGAGCCGCATCATGGCAACCGGATCAAACGTCTCCTGAAAATAAAGCGTCCCGCCGCCGGTCATGGTCCGCCCGCATATATCGCTGAGCGAGCCGACGTGATTGATCGGCAGATTGCAAATGATGCTGCGCCCCGTCAGCCCCTTTCGCTCAACAGCAATGACATTGCAGAAGTTCTCGCCATAGTGAGACAGAAGCGCGCCCTTGGGTTTTCCGGTGGTGCCGGAGGTATAGACAATAAAGGCCGGATCGTGGGGATCTATGACGCGGCGCCGCTCTGCAAGGACTGCGGCGCTGCAAGCCCTTCCGCTGGCACAAAAATCTGCAAAATCCTGCGCCAGCGTGCCCGACTGCCCGAGCGGGATGAGGACGCCGCCCGCCTCGGCGGCCAGGCTGGCAAGATCATCTGACCGATCCTGTCCTGATGCCCCCGTTTGCGCAAAGATCGCGCGTGGTTTGGCGTCACCCACGATATGAGCAAGCTCGCCGGACGTATATTTTGGATTAAGCCCCATCCAGATCGCACCAATGGAACTCACGGCGAGAAAGTGAATGAAAAAGGACGGCGCCGGATTGCCGAACCAGGCAACGCGGTCACCCTTCTCGATGCCCGCTTCCAGCAGTGCCCTGGCACAACCATCAACCGCCCGGGCGGCTTCCTTGTATGTCATCTCCTCATCAGGCGATGACAGAAAGAGCGCGTCGGGGGTTCTCTCGGCGTGGAATGCGACATAGTCATGAATTAATTTCAGCAGCGGAGCTGCTTTCAAGGTGGAGGTCATGGATCTTATCCTCAGGAATTAAATTGCATAAAGGCCAGCCACTCGGCAACGATGGCCGGGGTCTCGTCACCCTCGCCCTCAATGACGGCTTCAAGGGTCGCAAGCACAGAGGTGTCTGATTTCAACACGGCATCTTTCAGCGCAAAGCGCCCGCGAAACTTTTGCCCTGTTTTGACAGGCGTAATGATCCGTATCCGGTTGAAACCGTAGTTCATCCGAAAGGCAATGTCGCCCGCAGGCCACTCCAGTGACTTCGCCATTTGCGTGAAAGTCGACAGGATGAGCGAGCCCTGAACAATTGTTCCACCAAAAGGTGTGTTCGCCTTGCACCATTCAGGATCATTGTGGATCGGCCCCTGGTCACCGGTCAGGCTCCCGTGTGCATTGATCTGGTCCTGATCGAACGACAGCCAATCGGTGATACCGATCTCCTGCCCGGCCATGGATTTGATTTCATCCAGAAAATCAACTGCATTTTTCATAAAAACCTCCATCAGGTATTATTCAGTAATCAAATTATCTGGCGCCTTGCGGTCAACCAGTCTAACGGTGGGAACGCTCGACCGGGCAGTGAGCGCGCTGACAACGACAAGAAGAACAACGCTCGCCAGAAGGCCGAGAAAAATCGGTTCAACCCCGTGCGGCAACAAATCGATTTTTCTGAGGCCATAGGAGAGCAGCACCACAACGGTCGCGCCGGTCAACGACACCAGTGCCGCCGTACTCGTCGCCCGACGTGAAAACAGCGCCGCCATGGTCGGAAAAAATATTCCGGACACATAAACCGCTACGGTCAGCAGCATTATTTCAAAAATCCCGCCCTTTCTCAGAGCAATAAGCGTACCGATGATCCCGATTGCGATAATGGTCCCGCGCGTCGCCCGCATGACAGTCTTGTCCTTGATGCCTGGCCTGAGCGGCTGAACCACATCGAAACCCATCGTGGTCCCACCGAGAAGCAGGGCGGTATCGGCGGTCGACATCATCACTGCCATCAGCGCAGCCAGGCACAGGCCCTTGGCGACAGGCGGCATGTAAAGGACAATGAGTTCGGGGATTGCCGCATCACCGCCGCGCCCGTCAATGCCGAGCTCCGGGATCAGGACAGAGGCCCAGATCCCCAGCGCAATCGCGATGATGCTCCACACCACATACACCAGGATCGTCCAGTACAACGCCGTCTTCATCTGGCTATCGCTGGAGGCAGCCGCATTGCGCTGCCACAAGGACATATCGACCAGCGCCGCAGGAATATCAATGACAAAGAACGACAGAATAAACATCACGCCCATACCGCCCAGAAGGTGTCCCGGCGATGGCTTCAAGTGCGCCATGGCCACGGCCGGGCCATCAAGGTTTGACATCACCAGCCATGGCAACATGATGCCGATGCCCAGAACCATAATCACCGCCTGAACCAGGTCTGTATAGGCAACGGCGAAGAAACCGCCAACAACCGTATAGGCCACCATGATGAAGGCGGCCGCGAGGATCGCCTGGGTATAGGTTATCCCGCCATCCCCCGACAACGCCACAACGGCCAGACCAAAGGCAATAAGCTGTGCACTGAACAAGGCGGCAATCGCCATCAGGATCACGACCGAAACTGCAATGCGCATCGTCGGACCAAATCGCATGGCCAGCGCGCCGGGAATTGTCCAGATCTGATTGCGCCGCAAAATCGGTGACAGTCGGGTAAAAAGAAACAGCCCAAGCGCATAGGCAAGCGAGGCGATACCAATGGCGATGCCAACTTCATAGGCCTTGCCGGCGCGCCCCAGTGTCGCCCCGCCGCCAATTTGTGTTGCAACCAGCGTACCGAGCAAAACCGGAAACCCCAGCTTGCCCCCGGCGATGGCATAATCCTGAACCGAATTGACTTTCCGGCTCGCCAGATAGCCGACAAACAACATGCCCAGAAAATAAAAGGCGATCATTGCCAGATCGATGGTTGCCATATCGTCGTCCTCCCTGTGGTCGGCAGCAAGCCCTCCCAGGCCCGATGTGTTCCAACGATCCTGAGACTATACCGGAACCGGAAATATTAAAAATTGATATCTCATATATATGATATACTCTTATATTATATCGCAAATAGAAGAGAGGCCGCCCTCATGCATCTCAGAAACATCGATCTGAACCTCCTGACGGTCTTCGACGCCATCATGGCCGAAGGCAATATGACCCGCGCCGCAGCGACCATCGGCATGACCCAGCCTGCAATCTCTTTGGCGGTCTCCAGGCTGCGCGCCCTGGTTGGCGATCCCCTCTTCGAGCGCACCGGTCGCGGCGTCAAACCCACGCCGCGCGCCCTGGCCATGGCCGCACCGGTGCGCCGCGCACTCGAAACCATTGCCAATGCCGTCGAGGCCGGCGTTGAGTTTGACTACAGGTCAGCCGACCGCACCTTCAAGCTGGTCCTCAGCGACTATGGAGAAATGCTTTACCTGCCTCCCCTGATGGGGTGGCTTGGCCAACACGGCGCCAGCATCACCATCGATACCTTCCCCGTTACCGGACTTGACGTCACAAGAGATCTTCGGTTTGGCACGATTGATCTTCTGGTCTGGCTCGAGCCGATTGAGGACGAGGAGGTATGCGTTCATCAGCTTGCCTCGGAAGGACAGGTCTGCCTCATCCGGAAAGATCATCCGTTAGCGGATAAACAAATGACTGCCGAAGATTACGCCGCACTGGATCACCTCGCGATCCGCTTGCCCCTGGGCTACAATCAGTCTGTCGTCGCCCAGCGCATCAGGGCAAGGGGCCTCGAACGGCGCATCGCCCTGGAAGTCCATTCCTGCCACGAAATGCCGCCGGTTATAGCGACCACGGATCTCGTCTGCACCCTGCCCACAAGAATGGCTGAAGCCATGGCCCGCCACTATCCGCTCAAGGTCATGGCAGCGCCCTTGCCTGAAATGAACCTGCCAGTCTACATGATGTGGCACAGAAGCATGGACCGCGATCCGGGCCACACCTGGCTGCGCGAACGGCTGATCAACATCGCGGAGGAAGATCAGCTCAAGCAGGCTTGAGCCGATAAAGCTCCCGGCAGAGCAGCCCGCCCGCTATGACCTCGACAAGAGCGGTATCTCTTTCGAGCCTGTCCTGAAGCTCCTCCGCGCTCATAAGATCGGCAAGCTCGACCTTGTTGTCCTGGTTGGCGTCGCGAAACGTGCCGGCGCTGTCCAGAAATTGAGCTGTCTGATCGATCACGTCCAGTACCGCCCAGCCGGTCTGCCGCAACATCTCATCATACGGTTTTTCCGACACCACAAAAGGCGGGCCGATCTCGACAGCGCGGGCGCGATCTCTGTCGTTCAAACCCGGCGCGATCGAAATGACCGAAAAAATCATCCGGCCATCACTGCGGAGCGTTCGTTGGCACTCTGCCAGCACATCCTGTTTGCCGGGCAAACAACAAAGGACGTCCGAGTGCGTTATTGCGTCGAAACTCTCATCGGCAAAGGGCAGCGTGCGACCATCAGCAACACTGGCTGAGAAGGACCCGGTGAGCCCGTCCTCTCTGGCCCGCGCTGTCGCCACCGCCAGACCTTCCAGAGGCAAATCAAGGAGCGTGATATCGCAGCCCGATTGTTTCGCCAGATAGATCCCTGGCCAGCCGGACCCGGCCCCCAGATCCATCAAGTGCTGACCCGGGCGCAGCGCCAGCATCGCGCTGACCTGGTCGATTTCCTCACGTGTCGCCCAACTGACCCCGCCATAGTCGCAGCCACACACCGCCCGCTCAATGCGCTGCATCACCGGCAGATGGCTTTGGGCGTAGGCCAGCCCGAACTGTTCCCTCAGATCTTCCTCGGCCGCCGAAAGAGCCATGCTGTATCGTCCTCACTCATTGAGTGTTGAATTTAGTGCGCCTCGTCCCAATTGGCACCCTGGCCGGCATCGACCGTGAGCGGAATGCCCATATCGCAAACCGGCAGCGCCGCGCCTTCCATGATGTCCTTGACAACCCTTGTGGTTTTTTCCGTCTGATCTTTCGGTACTTCGAAGATCAGCTCGTCATGCACCTGTAGCAGCATTTGTGCATCAAGTCCGGCATCAGCCAGCGCGCCGGGCATACGGATCATGGCGCGGCGAATGATATCGGCCGCCGTGCCCTGGATTGGCGCATTGATCGCCGCGCGCTCCATAAAGCCGCGCTGTTGCGGGTTCTTCGACGTGATATCACGCAGATGGATCCGCCGCCCGAACAGGGTCTCTACATAGCCATTGGTTTTGGCAAACTCCTTGGTGCTGACCATATAGGCGCGAATGCCCGGGAATTTTGCGAAATAGGCCTCGATATAATCCGCCGCTTCCTTGCGCGGGATCGACAGCTGGCGCGCCAGCCCGAACGCCGAGATGCCGTAGATGATGCCGAAATTGATCGCCTTGGCATTGCGCCGGATCATCGGATCCATGCCCTCGATCGGCACGCCAAACATCTCGCTCGCCGTCATGGCATGAATATCCATCCCGTCGAGGAACGCCTGCTTGAGCGTATCAATGTCCGCCATATGGGCCAGCACCCTGAGCTCGATCTGGCTGTAATCCGCGCTGATCAGCACATTACCTGCCTCGGCGATAAACGCAGTACGGATCTGGCGGCCCTCTTCGGTACGGATCGGAATGTTTTGCAGGTTGGGATCGGTTGACGCCAGACGCCCTGTCGAGGTGCCCGCCATGGAGTAGGAGGTGTGGATGCGTCCCGTCGTCTCGTTGATGTGCTCGGGTAAGCTGTCCGTATAGGTACTTTTTAGTTTGGAGAGCTGGCGCCAGTTAAGCAGCGTCTTCGGCAACTCGTGACCTTCGGCGGCAAGGTCCTCAAGGATATCAGCGCCCGTCGCCCAGGCTCCGGTCTTGGTTTTCTTCGCGCCGGGAAGGCCAAGCTTGCCGAAGAGGATTTCCCCAACTTGCTTGGGCGAGGCCAGATTGAAGCTCTCGCCCGCCAGCCCGTGCACCTCTTCTTCCAGACGCAACATGGTCTGGGCAAAATCACCGGACATGCGCTTCAGCGCTGTCCGGTCAACCTTGACGCCGGCGCGCTCCATGGCAACCAGCACCGGCGCCAGCGGGCGTTCGAGCGTTTCATAAACCGTTGTCATGCGGTCTTCGGCAAGGCGCGGCTTTAACAGTCGGTACAGCCTGCCCGTAATATCGGCGTCTTCGGCCGCATAACGCGTCGCATCGGCGACCGGCACCTGGTCAAATGTCAGCTTGTTCTTACCCGAGCCAACGACCTCCTTGAACGGGATCGGCGTGTGCTTCAGGAACAGCTCCGAGAGAGCGTCCATGCCGTGGCCATGCACCCCGGCATCCAGCGCATAGGACAGCAACATCGTGTCATCGATTGGTGCGACCGTAAGCCCGTATTTTGCCAGCACCAGCATGTCATATTTGATGTTCTGGCCGACCTTCATGACGCCTGGGTCTTCAAGCAGCGGCTTCATCAGCGCAATCGCGTCTGCAAGCGGGATCTGCACCGCGTTCTCCATATCGCCAAGATCAAACCCGTCGTTTTGCGTCCCGTGCAGCAACGGCACATAGCAGGCCTTGCCCGGTACCATGGAGATTGAAAAACCAACCA
>JAUWTJ010000100.1 GCA_030614785.1 Alphaproteobacteria bacterium
CGAGCCAGCTTGAAATGCAGTGCATTTGGAGCCGCCCGTGACGGGGCTGGCTTTGGCTCGGCGCTTTGCGCCAAGTAGTGGCGGAGAGACAGGGATTCGAGCCAGCTTGAAATGCAGTGCATTTAGAGCCGCCCGTGACGGGGCTGGCTTTGGCTCGGCGCTTTGCGCCAAGTAGTGGCGGAGAGACAGGGATTCGAACCCTGGGAACCTCGCGGCTCAACGGTTTTCAAGACCGCCGCATTCGACCACTCTGCCACCTCTCCAAACCTGCATTACGGGAACAAAGGCGAAAAGCACCTGGTCCCCGCGCAAGCAAGGCATGCCCATAACAAATTTTCCCAGGTAAGGTAAGGAGGAATTCAGCCAATTCGGCAAATTGTTTCTCAGGCAGCCGCCGGTCCACTGGTATAGGCGATTGCAAACATCTTGAAAATGAACTCAAGAAACGCAGGTTCCGATGTGTCCGGGCAAACTATCTTGTTATCGACAATGAGCATTGCCAGCCCGTGAACAAAACACCAGGAGGTTAGCCCGGAACTCTCAATCGCATCTTTTCCGACGTCCGCATCCACATCCATCAGTTCCGCAAGGAGGTCGGTTATCATATCAATACCCAGCTTCGTTGAATCCTGGTACTTTGCGTCTTCAGTATAGTCTGTCAATTCCGGACCAAACATGAGCCTGAAAAGATTGGGGTTATCCTTCGCAAATGCAACATAACCTCCGCCCATTCTGATCAGGGATGCATATCCCTTGCCACCACTTTGATCCCGAAATTGCCGAGCCGTCTCCGCCAGCTTGATATGGCCGACGGTCGCAGCAGCAGCCATGATAGCTCGTTTATCCTTGAAATGATGGTAAGGAGCGGCCTGCGAGACGCCGGCTCTTCTGGCGACAGCGCGCAGGCTCATGGCATCGAGGCCATCAGATTCAAGAATCTCGAGCGCAGCAGCCAACAGGGCGTTGCGCAGGTCACCGTGATGGTAAGCGCGTGCATCATCATCCGTTTCAGTAACTTCGGTTGAAATAAGGATATCCTTCATCTGGAGCTGTTAAGATAGCGATGATTCTGAGCTAATTTGCTGAATTTGGCAAGTTCTGTCGCGGATCAGCGACTCATATAGTAGTTGAATCCTCGCGTATATCACAGGTAAAGCCCGATGTTGCGGCGAGGCGAGGGACCAGGTAGACTGCGATTTCGCCTGTCCGAGAGTGTTCGGACGCGCAATTCGGGATTGAAATCCGGTGACGGGAAAACCAGGGCAGGAGTACAAAGTGGCAGGATTGGCAAAAGGCGTGACTGTAATCGCCCTGGTCGCATTGGCGTTGACCGGGTGTCAAACAACATCCGGTGGGGCTGCAAATGCCGTCAACCTTGCGAACAGTGGCAACTACAAGATCGGAAAGCCCTATCAAGTCGCAGGGGTCTGGTACTACCCCAAAGAAGATTTCAGGTACGACGAAACCGGCCTGGCGTCCTGGTATGGAGACAAGTTCCATGGAAAGAACACCGCGAATGGCGAGGTTTACGATCAAACGGAACTAACCGCCGCGCACAAGACATTGCCCATGCCGGTCATGGCCCGTGTGACCAATTTGGAGAACGGCAAGCAGATTGTCGTACGGATTAATGACCGTGGCCCCTTTGTGCGGGGGCGAATAATTGACCTGTCATCACGCGCAGCTGAATTGCTCGATTTCAGGAACGATGGTGTCGCCAAGGTTCGTGTCGAATATATCGGCAAGGCTAACAAGGAAACTCGAATCGTTAAAAAGGCGGTTACCCATAAAGCAGAACGGCGGGTTGAGGCTGCGGCGCCGATTGATGTTGTGGACAGCGGTGAACTTACACCTTTGCCAGGTGCCGTTGATGCCGCAGAACTGGCCTACACCCCGAAAGTCGATGTAAGCCAATTCAGTGAGTATCGCCAGGTGCCGCTGAAGGGTGATGCAAAAATTTATGTTCAGGCCGGGTCCTTTCAGATGCGCGACAATGCCATCCGCCTGAAAAGCACTCTGGAAAGAGGCGGTTACAAAAAGCCTGGTGTGGAAATTCGAACAGCCAAAATCGACGGAATTCAATATTACCGCGTACAAATTGGTCCTCTTGCCCAGGTCGGGCCAGCGGATCAAATGCTGGAAAGCGTTTTGGCCGCCGGGCACGCTGGCGCCCGTATCATCATCAACTGACCAGTTCCAATATCAACACATTGCTTGAGCGGAAAGTTCAGGCAAAACAGCCATCAGAAAGCGTGACCCTGAAAATGAAATTGAGAGCCCTTTCAATCGCTGCAGTGGTCGGCGCGCTGGTCGCTTTTGCCACACTGCCATCCCGTGCCGAATCGGATTTGAGCCTGATCGAAACCGCCGCCGAATATGCGGTTTTGATGGATGCAGAGACCGGCGAAGTGTTCTTTGAAAAAGGGGGTGATGTCCCCGCGGCGCCTGCGTCCATGAGCAAATTGATGACTGTCGCCGTCTTGTTCGATGCCCTGAAACATGAAATCTATACCCTGGATGACACGTTCACAGTCTCTCGCAAGGCGTGGCGGAAAGATGGCTCCAAGATGTGGGTTTTGGTTGGCACCGAGATTTCGATTGCCGACCTCCTGCGCGGCATCATCGTCCAGTCCGGTAACGATGCATGTATCGTCGTGGCTGAAGGCATGGAAGGCAGCGAAGAAGCCTTCGCCGAACGCATGACAAAATTCGGACGTGAAATTGGCCTGACGAACTCGGTATTCAAGAATGCCACCGGCTGGCCTGATCCGGAACATGTCATGTCCGCCCGGGATCTGGCAACTCTGGCCCGATACCTTATTACCGAGCACCCGGATCTGTATAAGTTCTTTGCCGAAACCGAATTCGAGTGGTCCGACATCAACCAACCGAACCGCAATCCGCTTTTGCTGATGAATATGGGGGCCGACGGACTCAAAACCGGCCATACCGAAGCATCGGGGTATGGCCTTGTAGGGTCCGCTATTCGGGGCGATCGGCGTATCATCGTTGTCGTGAATGGGCTGCGCAGTAGCTCAGAGCGGGCCGGAGAATCAAGGCGGCTGTTAAACATCGGTTTCCGTGAATTCAAATCCTACGAGCTCTTTGCGGTCGGATCGGAAGTTGGAAGGGCGCAAGTCTGGATGGGCGAGAATCCACGTGTCCCCCTGACGGTACACGAACCTGTCAAAGTCAATGTCCATCGACGCGCCCGTAAGGGGCTGGTCGTCAAGCTGGCCTATACCGGGCCGGTGAAGGCCCCCCTTAACGCGGGTGATCAGGTTGGAGTTCTTAAAGTTGAAGCTCCGGGTATGGCGCCAAAGTCAGTGCCGGTCTATGCTGCCACTGATGTTGAAAAAACAGGTTTCACCGGCCGCATACTTGAAGCGATTGCCTTCAAACTTTACGGCCTTCGCCAGGACTGAGAGCGATACGCTTGGCATGATTGAAGGCTCCCAATGACAACTCGATCAATGGGCCGCTTCATCACCTTTGAAGGCGGTGAGGGAACAGGCAAGACAACTCAAATAAAAGGCCTGCGCTCCCTCCTGGAAGCGCGCGGGCTCGACGTTGTTCAAACCCGTGAACCGGGTGGGTCACCGGGGGCCGAGGCCATCAGAGATCTTTTAGTCAACGGCGATACGGAGCGTTGGTGTCCCGCGACAGAAGCCCTGCTTCACTATGCTGCCCGCAATGAACATCTTGAACACGTCGTGCGACCCGCCCTCGAAAAAGGAGCTTATGTGCTTTGTGATCGGTTTTCGGATTCCACCATGGCCTATCAAGGCATCGTACAGGGCCTCGGCAGCGAACCTGTTACCACCCTCGAGGCGCTGGTGGTGAGACAGACAAGCCCTGATCTGACGCTCGTCCTCGATCTGGACAGCGCTCTGGGTATTGCTCGGGCCAAAGACCGGGCCAAAGACAAGGCAGGCGAGCGCTCAGGTGGCGAGGATCGCTATGAACGAATGGGCGAAGACTTTCACCAAAGGCTGCGGGCGGCTTTCCTGCAGATCGCAGAGGATAATCCGGGTCGATGCGTCGTAATAGACGCGTCTGGATCAGTGCCTGAAGTCGGCGCTGCGATATGGACTGCCGTTCAGGATCGGCTGGGGCTTACATGAGTGACATCCCAGAAAGTGATCGTCTCGGCGATTTCCTCCATCCCAGAGAAAACCGGAACCTCTTTGGCCATGAAGCCGCCGAGTCTCAAATGCTCGAGCGCATTGCCTCTGGCAAGCTTCAGCACGCCTGGATCCTTTCCGGGCCATCGGGTATTGGCAAGGCAACATTCGCCTATCGTCTTGCACGGTTTTTGTTCGTGTACGGAGGCAACGTGCCTGCCGAGACGCGATCGCTCCATGTTTCGCCCGACGACCCTGTCTTTCGCCGTGTCGCATCAGGCGGACATGCAGACCTCCTGACCCTGCGCCGGCCTTACGATGAAAAAACAAAGAAATTCAAGCGCGATTTGACGGTTGATGAGATGCGCCGTATCGGCCCGTTCTTTGGCAAGATGGCCGCCGAAGGAGGCTGGCGCATCGCAATCATCGATACTGCGGACGATATGAATATCGCCGCTGCAAACGCTGTTCTCAAGACCCTTGAAGAACCCCCGGATCGCTCCCTGATCATACTGGTCACCAACGCGCCCGGGCGGCTTTTGCCGACCATCAGATCGCGCTGTCAATCTCTGGCATTACAATCGCTTGGTCATGACGATGTAAAGCGCGCCATAAATGCCGTTCAATCAGATGATCCTCTGGCCCTCAGCGACGATGAAATCGCCGCAGTCGCGACGCTTTCGGCGGGCAGCGTGGGCCGGGCGCTGGAACTTGCCGGCGGTGAAGGCTTTATTCACTACCAGGCACTGTGCGAAATGCTTTTCGCTCTTCCTCGTCTGGATATCAAAAAACTGGAGGCGCTCGCGGGACAGTTTGCCGGCGTCAAGGGCGCTGCAGGATGGCCGATTTTCAGGGGTCTCTTTCTGGATATGCTGGCTCGTCTGGCAAAGGCTGCAGCAACCGGCGATGCGGGGCAAGAAGTCCTGTCCGGTGAAGCTGTATCTGTTCTGGATCTGGGCCGCCGTATCGGTCCCGTGCAGCTGGTCGAGCTGTGGGAAGACGCGCGCAATCTTTTTGAGAGAACCGACGCCGTTAATCTTGACCGACGTCATGCGATTATGAGCATGTTCTACGCCATGGAGACGGCGATCCGGTCCGCGCCGTCCGCAGCCTGAGGATTTGATACCAATGCTCGTCGATAGCCACTGCCATCTTGATTTTGATGCACTCTGCGATGACCTGGGCGGTGTGCTCGCGCGCGCCGATGAGGCCGGCGTCAAGCAGATGGTAACAATATCAACAAAGATGTCGACTTTTGAGCGGGTCCGCCAAATCGCCGAGGTCCACGATAACATCTATTGCACCGTCGGTGTTCATCCCCACGCAGCTGATACTGAAGGCGATGTGTCCACCGAGCGCCTCGCCCAGCTCGCTGACCATGCCAGGGTTATCGGTATCGGCGAGACCGGACTGGATTACTATTACGAGCACGCCCCGAGGGATGAGCAGAAGGCGAGTTTCAGACGGCACATCGATGCTGCACGCAAGACCGGCTTGCCCCTCATTGTCCACACCAGGGACGCCGATGATGATATGGCGACAATCCTGAAAGAGGAGATGGGGAAGGGGGCATTCCCCGGTCTGCTGCATTGTTTTTCATCCGGATCGCCGCTGGCTGAAGTCGCGCTGGAGCTCGGGTTTTATATCTCATTTTCCGGCATCCTGACGTTCAAAGCGGCCGAGGAAGTGCGGGGCGCCGCGCGTCTTACCCCTATGGACCGCCTCCTCGTCGAAACCGATGCGCCCTATCTTGCGCCTGTCCCCAATCGGGGCAAATCAAACGAGCCTTCCTTTGTCACTCACACCGCCGCCAGGCTCGCCGAAATCAAGGGCGTGACTCCCGAGGAGATAGCAAGAGTCACGACGGATAATTTCTACCGCCTGTTTACCAAAGCCGAGCGCCCCTGATGATTGAACTGGGCAACACCGAAGGTCTCAAATACACCATCCTGGGCAGCGGCTCGTCCGGCGGCGTGCCGAGGCTCGGCGGACAGTGGGGCGCCTGTGATCCGCAGGAACCAAAAAACCAGCGCACACGCTGTTCTTTGCTGGTAGAGAAAGGCGACACAAAAGCTCTCGTCGATACATCACCCGACATGCGCCAGCAATTGCTTGATGCAGACTGCGGTCATCTCGACGGCGTTCTTTACACGCATGATCACGCCGACCAGGTTAACGGGATTGATGACTTGCGGGTGATCTGTTACAACATGCGTAAGCGCATCCCGGCTTACATGGATGAGCCCACCTCAAAGACGTTGCTCGAACGCTTCGGTTATTGCTTCAAACAGGAAGACGGCAGTTACTACCCGGCGATCCTCGATGAGATCCGCATGCCTGCGCCCGGAAGTGAAATTATCATATCAGGCAAGGGCGGGGACATCACAGCAATACCGTTCCTGCAGCACCACGGTAACATCGACAGTCTCGGCTTCCGCATTGGTCCCCCCGATGCGTCATTGGCCTATTCAGCCGACGTCGTCGGCATGCCGGAGGAAAGCTTTGAAATTCTGAAAGGCGTCAAATGTTGGGTCGTCGATGCCCTGCGCTACGACAAACACATCAGCCACTCCCATGTCGCGCAGACCCTCGCGTGGATCGAGCGCGTCAAACCCGAACTCGCCATCCTGACCAATTTGCACGTCGATCTCGACTATCAGACATTGAAAGCCGAACTGCCAGACGGGGTTATCCCTGCCTACGACGGATTGACCGTTACTTTTTGAGATCACCGCATCCAATCTGCAAACCACTTTGCATTCACCGTGATCCCATCCTCCTAAAGTGAGTCTATCGAACAGACTTCATGACGGAGAACCTCCAATGAGCGACGAAACTGCAATTGATCGAGTTGATAGCGTATCGGGATCCAGTAGCGGCGTGATGCCTACCATCGTCTATGTGCTTTATCTGGTGGCCGCCTTTACCGGCGTGCCCTATCTCGTTGGCCTGATTCTGGCCTATGTCTCGCGCGGCGAAGCGGATGATGTGGCAGCGACCCATTATCAATATCAGATCCGCACTTTCTGGCTTGGGCTGCTCTATGCCATCATCGGCGGTCTGACCATGGCCATCGGCGTCGGTTTTCTCATCTGCCTCTTCACATGGCTGTGGGCTATTATCCGCTCCTTCAAGGGGCTTGGCTGGTACCATGACGGTGTCGCCGTTCCCAACCCCAAAGCCTGGCTCTGGTAACCCCCCAATAGATATCAGAACCCGTCGAGCCGTCTGTTATCGCTTCGTGCGAAACCAGGCGGCTTTGATGTTTACAGAGGCCAGCGCCCCGCCTAACGTTTGACAAAACAGGCAATGGGAGGCGCGCTTTATGGCCCTGACACAAATTTACAATGCAAATCTTCTCGATCCGGAGCGCGGCACGATAACGCCTGATGCGCACATCATCGTGGAAGGCACCCGCATTCGCGAAGTGGGTGAGGGCGCTCCTCTGGGCTCGGCTGATCTCAGCATCGATGCCGAAGGCAAGACGCTGATGCCCGGGCTGATTGACGCTCATGTCCACGCCTTCCTGACCTCGATGGATATGTCATCACTGGCAGGGCGCCCCATGACGTTGCATGCCTTTGAGGCCGCAAAGCTGCTGGAAGGCATGCTGGCGCGCGGCTTTACGACGGTGCGCGATGCCGCCGGTGCGGACTGGGGCCTTGCCGCCTCGGTCGAGCGCGGCCTCATCAAAGGCCCACGGATATTCTTCTCCGGGCGTTCCATCTCTCAAACCGGCGGGCACGGTGATCCGCGTCCCGTGTGGGAGGATCCACCGATCTGTGCCTGCGGTGCCAATTCCAGTTGGCTGTCGCACATCGTCGACGGGGTCGATGCCGTGCGCACGGCGGTTCGTACCGAGCTGCGACGCGGTGCCACGCAGATCAAACTGATGGCGTCCGGCGGCGTTGCCTCGCCGTCAGACCCTTTGATGAGCCTGCAAATGTCGCCGGAAGAAATGAAAGTCGCCTGCGATGAGGCGCGCGACTGGGGCACTTACACGATGGCCCACGCCTATTCGCCTGATGCCATCCGGCGCGCCCTCGAGGCCGGCGTTCGCTCAATTGAACACGGCAATCTGATCGACAAAGACGTAGCCCGCCTGATGGCAAAGAAGGATGCGTTTCTGGTTCCCACGCTGGTGACCTATCACACGCTGCACGAGCTGGGCCGCGACGCCGGTTTTCCCGAGCAGAGCCTTGCCAAGCTGGCCGACGTTCTTGAGGCCGGGATCGGTTCTCTCGAGATTGCCAAACGGGCCGGAGTTCAAATCGGTTTTGGTACTGATCTTCTTGGCCATGCGCACGCACAGCAATGCCGCGAGTTTGAAATCAGAAGCGAGGTTCTCAGTCCACTCGAACTCATCCGATCCGCAACCACGATAAACGCTGAGCTGCTCAATCAAACCGGCAATCTGGGCACCTTGGGGCAAGGGGCCACTGCCGATCTGATCCTCATAGACGGAAACCCTCTTGAAAATCTGTCTGTTTTGACCGATCCGGCGGTGCACTTGAAACTCGTTATGAAAGATGGCGTGATTGTACATAACTGGAGATAGAGTGGGGCTGGAGCTGTTGAAGCTTCAGTTTGATTCTGCAGGACAAATGTCGATCAGGAGGGCTCTGAAAATGATTGGCGCAATCGGATCGGATGAGAACCAGGAGGCGGATGTTGCTGTTCAGGTAGAAGTTGCCACGCGCAAGGGCGGTTTGGGGAAGGTCCTCCTGACACTTTTGCAGTCTGCCGATATTAGCCGCTTCACGACCTGGTCTGCCGTTGCCAGTCATCGACGTGAAGACCTCGTGCGGAAAATCATGTTTGAGGAAGGCGGCGAGTGCCTTGCGGCTATTTTCAAGGCCATCGGAGTTGATCGCGACGATTTTCTCGAGATTTTTGTCCTCCTGAGGCAAGGCCGCCTTGGTGAAAAGAGGACGCCTGAGGGCCAGGTCAAGCGGGTTGCCGAATTCTAATCCGAAGTAAAACCTGACAAGGCCCTCGCTCTGCTGAAGCGCTTGCAGCGAAACCCGGAATACCTCAATGCCATCCGCCGGCTGGATGTGACGCGGCACTAGAGTGCCGTTAGCCTCTCAACTTGGGTGTCAATATATTCCATAATATATATTGTGCGCCTTTTGGATACACCAGTACTAATAGAAACAAACACTTACACTCAACCCGATCTTAATCCCTGCACTGCATGAGTTGAAGGCATTCACAGTTGTATGTTCGCCACACGCAAGGGATTTCTTATGAGGCAGATTGATACCGTCCACGACCACATCGCCGGACATTATGAAAAGACCGCAACAGAACTCGAACGCGAGGCGCGAGATTTGAGACGCAGGGCGAAGGAAGCCCGGCTCCATTCCAATGACATTCGCAAGATCTACGCCTGGCGCGATATGGCCGTCTGTGTCCGCCAGTTAACG
>JAUWTJ010000070.1 GCA_030614785.1 Alphaproteobacteria bacterium
ATCAGAATTTGTATCGGCGTCGCATGATACTCAAAGGCACTGTCATCGACAAAAGTGTTGCCGTAGAAATATCGTTTCGTACGCACTTTGGCCCAGGCGGAATAGATCCCGAGGGTGAGGACTGATAACAACAGGTTTACAATCCAGATGCCGAAAAACTCGCTGGCATTGCCGCGGAATTCAAACGGGAGATCGCGCAGGGTCCCCGATGTGCTCGTCCTGGAGGGTGCTACGTCAGCAGATGGCTCTGCAGGAAAGTCGTCGGCAGTAATGTCAGTCATGAGGGGCCCCTGGTTGCTTCACAAGTGATTCATCGCAGAATGTTGCGCGGGAGGGACTATCCGGGTCAACCCTTAAATTGTTGTCAAAATTCTAACTCAACCTTTACAATTTCCGGATCATTTCGGGAATTTCGTTTTGCTCTGCCATTTTTTGGTCGATGGCTGACAATGTCCATCGCCGCAGATGGGCCAGAGATCGGAAAATGTGACGGGACGGTACGGATGACCTAATCGACAAACTGCTCGCGCATGATGCGTTCTTCGAGCGAGTGGTCCTTGTCGAACAGCATGGTGATCGAGACGTCCTTTGCTTCGCAGATCGTCACTTCACGGATGTTTCGCACTTCCGTGTGGTCCGCCACCGCGCTGACCGGTCGTTTTTCCTGTTCGAGGATTTCGAATTTGACCTTTGAGCGATAGGGCAGGAGCGCGCCGCGCCAGCGGCGGGGGCGGAAGGCGCTGATGGGTGTGAGCGCGAGGAGTGCGGCGTCGATCGGGATGACAGGGCCATGGGCCGACAGGTTATAGGCGGTGCTGCCGGCGGGGGTGGCGAGCAGGATGCCATCGCAGCTGAGTTCGTCCATGCGCACCCGGTCGTCGATAGAGATGCGGATCCTGGCGGTCTGGCGGGTTTCCCTCAGGAGCGAGACCTCGTTAATGGCGACGGCGTTTGCCTCGTTGCCATCGGCGTCTATGGTGGTCATGCGGAGCGGGCGAATTTTGGCTTCGACGGCCTTGTCGAGCCGTTCGAGCAGATCTTCGGTGTTGTACTCGTTCATCATGAAACCAACCGAGCCGCGGTTCATACCGTAGATCGGCGTGGCGGTTCTGAGGTAGTTATGCAGGGTTTGCAGCATGAAGCCGTCCCCGCCGAGGGCGACGATGATATCGGCCTCGTCCGGCGAGACGTGGTCATATTTTTCTTTCAGAAGTGCTTCTGCCTCGGAGGCCTGATCGTTGGCAGCGGCAACAAACGCTATTTTTTTGTCGGTCATAGGGGGAATCTTTAGTCCAATTGAGGCTGGCGTCAACTATCCGCCTGTTGTGGACATATGTCGGGCGACGGAAACATTGGGCGCGGCGCGGGCGATCTCGAAATCATGGCCCTTGGGCTTGCGCGAAATCGCCTCGGCGATGGCTTCGTCCAGCGCCTGAACCCCGCCCTCGCGCAGTGCTCGCTTGAGGTCCGCGTCGTCGTCCTGGCCCAGGCACATGTAGAGCTTGCCGGTTGAGGTCAGGCGCACGCGGTTGCAGCCTTCGCAGAAATTATGGGTGAGCGGGGTGATGAAGCCGAGCCGGCCGCCGGTTTCCTTCACGTCGGTGTATCTGGCGGGGCCGCCGGTCTTGAAAGGATTGTCTGTCAGGGTCAGGGATTGTTCCAGTTCGGCGCGCACCTTTGAGAGCGGCAGATATTGCTGCGACCGGTCACCATCGATTTCACCGAGCGGCATGGTTTCGATCAGGGTGAGGTCGTAGCCCCGGCCATGGGCCCAGCGGATCATCGGCTCGATCTCGGTCTCGTTGAAATTTTGCAGGGCGACAGCGTTGATTTTGATTTTGAGGCCCGCCCTGTCGGCGGCATCAAGGCCTTCAAGCACCTTGTCCAGCTTGCCCCATCTGGTGATCGCGGCGAACTTTTCCGGATCGAGGGTGTCGAGGGAAACATTGACCCGCCGGATGCCCGCTGCATAAAGATCGCCGGCCATGTGGGGGAGCTGGCTGCCATTGGTGGTCAGGGTCAGCTCCTCAAGCGCACCTGTTTCGAGATGACGCGCGAGTTTTTCAATGAGGCCCATGAGACCCCGGCGCACCAGCGGCTCACCGCCAGTCAAGCGAAGTCTCTTGACGCCGCGCCGGACGAAGGTCGTGCAGACCGTCTCGAGTTCTTCAAGGGAGAGGACTTCTTTTTTGGGCAGGAAGGTCATGTGCTCGGACATGCAGTAGACACAGCGGAAGTCGCAGCGGTCCGTCACCGAGACGCGCATATAGGTGACCTGGCGGCCAAAGGGATCAATGAGCGGCGTGCTATCAGCCACTTCATCGCGAAGGACGTCCTCCGGCTCCCGTGCCATGCTGTCCAGTTCCATAGTGCTTTTTTCCGGCGCAAAATTCAGTGTGAGGTGACTACACCACAACAGGCCTCATGCCGCAATTTGGCATTCGATGAAATGTGACACATTGCGCATTTACGGGAATAGACGTTAGGGTAAACGCCGAAAACCAGGCAAGACCCTGGATTGATTCCAGGTTAAGCTGCGCACTTCAGGGAGGATTTAAGTGGTAAATCGTATGATCCTGGCACTTGACCAGGGAACAACAAGTTCGCGCGCCATTCTGTTCAATGATGCCTTTGAGGAAGTTGCCTCGGCACAAAAGGAGTTTCCGCAGATCTACCCGCAGGATGGCTGGGTGGAACACGACGCTGCGGTGATCTGGTCCGATTGCCGCGAGTTGTGCCGTCAGGTTCTGGGGAAGGCTTCCTCCGGCGACGAGATTGCCGCGATTGGCATTACCAACCAGAGAGAAACAACTGTGCTGTGGGACCGGGCGACGGGCGCGCCGGTTGCCAATGCCATTGTCTGGCAGGATCGTCGCACGGCGCAGACCTGTGACACGCTGCGCGCTGAAGGCTGGCTCGACAAGGTTCAGGCCAAGACCGGGCTGCTGCTCGATCCTTATTTTTCGGGCACCAAGCTGGCCTGGTTTCTCGACACTGTGCCGGGGGCTCGGGGGCGGGCCGAAAAGGGTGAGCTGGCGTTTGGCACCATCGACAGCTGGTTGATCTGGAACCTGACTGGTGGTGCTTCGGGGGGCGCTTCCCATGTCACCGATGCGACCAACGCCTCGCGGACCCTTTTGTTTAATATTGAAACCCAGGACTGGGATGACGAAATCCTGGGACGGCTCAATATCCCGCGCAGTCTGTTGCCACAGGTTCTGGATTGCGCCGCTGATTTTGGCATGGCCAGTGAGGCTGTGCTCGGGCGCGCGATCCCGATTTGCGGTGTGGCCGGAGACCAGCAGGCCGCAACCGTGGGTCAGACCTGCTTCCGCCCCGGCATGATGAAGTCGACCTATGGCACCGGATGTTTTGCCTTGCTCAATACCGGGTCTGAAAAGGTGACGTCGCACAATCAACTGCTGACGACGATTGGCTACCGGCTGGATGGCAAACCGACCTATGCCGTCGAGGGTTCGATCTTCATGGCCGGAGCGACCATTCAGTGGGTGCGCGATGGTCTCAAGCTGATTAGTGACGCCGCCGAGAGTGAGGCTTTGGCATCAAGCGCGGATGAGCGCTCGCGGGCCTATATGGTGCCGGCCTTTACCGGCCTGGGCGCGCCCTACTGGGACCCGCATGCGCGCGGCGCCATTCTTGGCATGACCCGCGATACCGGGATCGCCGAACTGGTCAGGGCGGCCATCGAATCAGTGTCGTATCAAACCCGTGATCTGATGGAAGCCATGGCGGCGGATATATCAGGCGGTCTTGATGCCAGCGCGCCGCTGCGGGTCGATGGCGGTATGGTGCGAAACAACTGGTTTTGCCAAAATCTGGCCGACATTTTGGGGCGCCCGGTCGAGAGGCCGCGTTATACGGAGACGACGGCGCTGGGCGCAGCCTACCTTGCTGCGCTGCAGGTCGGCATCTGTGGATCGCCGGAAGACCTGAGCTCTGCCTGGGCCCTGGACAGAGCCTTTGAACCGTCCCTTTCGCCCGATCAACGTGATGCACGCTACGGCGGCTGGAAAGAGGCGGTGGCCCGGATCCTGACAACCTGAATTTTGGGCCTGAATTTTGCGCCTGAATCTGGCGATTGACACAGGGGGTAATCCGCTTATGGTGTCAAAAAAGGGCTGAAATTGCCCAGTATTTCGGGAGGAAAAGTATGAAATTCGGGATCGGTCAAGCCGTCAGGCGCACCGAGGACGTCCGCTTTGTGACGGGTAATGGTCAATACACGGACGATATAAAATTCCCCAATATGGTGCATTGTCTGGTGGTTCGCTCGGTTGTTGCGCATGGGCTTATCAACTCGATTGATCTCGACGATGCCAAAGCGGTCGACGGCGTTCTGGCGATTGTCACTGGCAAGGATCTTGAGGCTGCAGGATACAAGTATTTCCGTACCCTTGCAGGGGTTGTGAATAAAGACGGCGAGCCTATGCCGCAAACGAAACAGCCGATCCTGGCGCGCGACAAGGTTCGCTATGTGGGACAGCCCGTTGTCGGGATCATCGCGGAGACCATGGCTGCAGCGCGTGAAGCTGCTGATCTTGTCTTTATCGACTATGATGTTCTTGAGGGCGTCGCCAATGTCGATGAGGCGGGAGCAGATGGTGCGCCCCAACTCTGGGACAACATTCCTGGCAACAAGAGCCTCGATTGGGATTGCGGAGAGCGCGAGGCGGTTGAGGTGGCCTTTGAAAAGGCAGCACATGTTATCTCACTTGATGTTACTCAAAACCGCATCGTTGTGAATTCGATGGAACCACGAGGCTCGATCGCACAATACGATGCAGGCACAGATGGCTATACGCTGCATGTCTCGTGTCAGGGGGTTCATAACAAGCAGATGATGCTGGCAAAAGGGCTCCTGAAGATTGAACCGGAGAAGCTGCGGGTTATTGCGCCTGATGTTGGCGGCGGTTTTGGTATGAAGGGCTTCACCTTCCCCGAGGAATGCATCGCGCTTTACGCTGCAAAACTTGTCGGCAGACCGGTGAAGTGGATCGGGGATCGTTCGGAATCGTTTCAATCGGACACGCACGGGCGTGACGTCAAAAGCCAGTGCTCGCTTGCCCTTGATGCAGACGGCAAGATGCTGGCCTTCAGATTGAAGAACCGGGCCAATTTCGGCGCTTATAATTCCACCTTTGGTCCTGGCGTTGCCACCGGCGGCAGGCGGGTCTGGGGCGGGTGTTACGACATCCCCGCGATCTATGCAGAAGTTGATGGCTATCTGACCAACACCGCGCCGGTTGATGCCTATCGCGGGGCGGGGCGTCCGGAGGCGGCTTATTATATTGAGCGCCTTGTGGACGAGGCGGGCCGGGTGACCGGCCTTGGACCAGTTGAGATACGCCGGCGCAATTTCATCGGCGCCGCGCAGATGCCTTACAAAAACTGGGTTGATGTCGAATATGACAGCGGGACCTTTGAAATCAATCTTGATGAAGCCGTCAAGGACGCCGATGTTGCCGGTTTTGCGGATCGCAAGAAAGAAGCTAAATCGCGTGGCAAGCTGCGCGGACTTGGCCTTGCCTATTATCTGGAAGTTGCGGCCGGCGGAAACGAGATGGCCCGTGTTCGCTTTACAAGTAACGGCGGCGTCCAGATCAGTGTCGGAACTCAATCTACCGGTCAGGGCCATGAGACAGCCTTTGCGCAGGTTGCTGCGGATAAGCTGGGTTTGCCGTTCGAGTCGATCGAAATCCGCCAGGGTGATACCGATCAACAACCAATGGGCGGTGGCACCGGCGGTGCGCGGTCGCTCACCGCAGCGGGCGGCGCGATTGGCGTTGCGGCTGATAATGTGATTGAGCTTGGTCGCCGGATTGCCGGAGAGCTGCTTGATGTCGCACCGGATAGTCTGTCGTTTGATGCTTCGTCAGACCAGGGATTGTTTGCAACCGCCGCAGGTGATCGCAACGTTGGAATTGCCGAGGTTATTCAGGTTGGTCTTAACCCGAAGGGGCGGCTCTCAAGTGAACTTGCCGGTGAGCTGGCAGAGGGACTTGAGGTTACTGCGACTTATGAGGCCGATGCCGGGTCCTTTGCCAATGGCTGTCACATTTGCGAAGTGGAGATTGATGAAGACACCGGCCACATCGAATTGATCAGCTATACGGTGGTTGATGACTTTGGCAAGATTGTCAATCCGCTGCTGGTTGAAGGGCAAATTCATGGCGGCGTTGCGCAAGGTCTTGGCCAGGCTTTGCTGGAAGATTGTGTCTATGAGGAAGGCGGCTCAAGCCAGCTGATTACCGGGTCGTTCATGGACTATGCGATGCCGCGGGCAGACGATATGCCGAACATTTCCTTCCGGGCGAATGAAGATGTCCCGTGTGAGAAGAATACGCTGGGTGTGAAAGGGTGCGGCGAGGCCGGTACCGTGGGCAGCTTGCCGTCGGTTGTGAATGCGGTTGTCGACGCCTTGTCCGACCTCGGCGTGAACAATATTACGATGCCTTGCACGCCGGAGAAGGTCTGGCGGCTTATTCAAGGTGGGAAAGCGTAGGGCGGACAGGCACAGGGTGCGGGCAGAGAAGACTTTTGGGGGTAGTGAGTAAAGATCATGAGTATGGACAAGGAACAACAGACCGAGAACGAAGGGCGCAGCGGCGAGAAGGGAAAGCGCCGCCAGAACTCGCGTCGCAAGATCCTTGATGCTGCGCGGCAGATGTTTGTCGAGCGCGGCTATCACGACACAAGACCGCAGGATATTTCCAGGGCGGCGGGTGTCGGTCACGGCACATTTTATCTTCACTTCGCCGACAAGCGCGAATGTTTTGCAGCTTTCGTCGAGGAGGCCCAGGCCGGGCTTCAGAAGGAAGTGGACAAGTGGACCGCCGAAGCGGGAAATATGGAAGAACACCTGCGCGGCGTGCTCAAGGGCATCCTGACTTTTTCCAAAGAGAACCCTCGCGTCTTGACGGCCGCAATCACGGATCCTGGCCTTATTGGTCAGGGCGAAAATGAATGCGTGCCGAAACAGAAGACGCTGATCGAGACCTGGGCTGATGAATGGGCCCACGGTCTGGCCGTTGATCGGGATCGTGGCCGCATTCACGCGGATTATGATCTTCCGACTATTGGATATTCAATTGTGGGTTTTACTCTTTTCGCCTGCCGCTATGCGCTCGACAGTGGGCGCGACACCAACGAAATTCTCGACAGCACTGCGCATTTCCTGATCAGGGCGCTGAAAGTTGATGATTGAAGGCATGGTGTATCGCTTGAGCGGTCAGTCTTCGTGGAGCACTTTGTAGAAGAAAAAGCCCAAAGCAAATCCGCAGACCACCAGTGTGACGACGGCGCCATAGGGATCCCAATAGGGGACCTGGTCCATCCACTTGACCCATGCGTACCAGATTTTCAAGAAACTCGGATCTATTTGCATTATTGTTACAGTGCCGTGCACCGGCTCCTTTTCGGGGCTCCCTTCGGGAAATCGATGCGTCAAGCTTATGGGAAAAGTGCCAGGAAAGACTAAACCTTGAACGCTGGATTTGAAGCGCTTGCGACGTTTATTTTATCTATAGTCATCCAAAGTGGTAGTTTTCAGCAGCAAAAATTAGAAACGAAGTGTGGTTATGGCAAGTAATAGTAAGAGCAGGTCGATTGTTATTGCTGCATCAGTGGGGATGGCCGTCCTTGTGGGGGCGGTCGGGATCAAGTATCTGAGCAACCAGTCCGGCACGGGCGGGCAGCGGGGGCCGATGCCTGCCACGCCGGTGGTGACGGTCACCGTATCACCCTCAATTTTTGCCAATGCGGTTGAGGCGATCGGAACGGCACGAGCCAATGAATCCGTCGATATCATGACGCGGGTCACCGACACGATCAGCAGGATCGCCTTTGAGGACTCGCAGTTGGTCGAGACCGGTGACATTCTGGTTGAGTTAACAAACGTGGAAGAGGCCGCCGATCTTGTCGAGGCACGGGCGGGACTATCCGCAGCGCACAAGCAATACGCGCGCATCCAGGATCTTGTCGCCAACAAAACCACGACCCAGGCGCGTCTCGATGATGCTATTTCAGAGCGGGATCGCAGTGCTGCGAAAGTTGCGGCGCTTGAGGCCCAGGTGGCGGACCGGATCATTCGCGCGCCCTTTGCCGGGCGTCTGGGTTTGCGCCAGGTCAGTGTTGGCTCGCTGGTGCGGCCCGGCGACATGATTACGACGCTGGATGATATCTCGGTCATCAAGATAGATTTTTCCGTATCCGAACGATATCTCGCCAATCTCGCGCCCGGACAGTCAATCACGGCGCATAATGTGGCCTGGCCAGGTGTGGATTTTTTCGGTGAGGTGAGGTCGGTCGGCAGCCGGATTGATCCGGTGACACGGGCTGTGACGGTGCGTGCGTATGTGCCCAATCCGGATGGGCGTTTGCATCCTGGCATGCTGCTCTCCATCCAGCTGATCATGGATTCGCACGAGGCGCTCGGGGTGCCCGAAGGTGCGCTGGTTCCTGTCAAGGACCGCGTCTCGGTCTGGGTCGTGGATGCAGAAAGCCAGGCTCAAAAACGTCAGGTGGTGACCGGGCTTCGCCTCAAGGGTCAAGTCGAAATCCTTGAGGGCCTTGCCGAGGGCGAAGAGATCATCATCGAAGGCGTCCATCTTGTTCGCCGTCCGGGACAAAAGGTACGCACTGGCGGGGCCGACAAACCCGGCGTGAGTATGAATGGCAAGCCAGAGGAGAAGACATGATCCTCTCCGACATATCCGTCAAACGGCCTGTTTTTGCGGGCGTTTTGAGCGCACTCCTGATCGTGATCGGCGTTCTTTCGTATAACAATCTGCCGCTCAGGGAGTTGCCTGACATTGATGCGCCGATTGTCTCAATTTCGACGACTTATCGCGGGGCTTCGTCGGATGTGATCGAGAGCCGGATCACACGGGTGATTGAAGACCAGATCCGCGGGATTGAGGGCATCCGGTCGATCTCATCGTCCAGCCGGACCGGCTCATCGCGCATCTCTATTGAATTTAATTTGACGCGTGAGCTCGACGACGCAGCCAATGATATTCGTGATGCGGTCTCACGTGTGGTGCGACGTCTGCCTCAGGATGTGGACCCGCCGGTGGTGGTAAAGGCTGACTCCGATGAACAGCCGATCATCTGGTTCAACCTGAATTCGCAGAACATGGACATGTTGGAGCTGAACGATTTTGCCGAGCGCAATATTGTTGATCGGCTCTCCGTGCTCGACGGTGTGGCGCGTATTCGTGTCGGCGGGGGTATGCGCTATTCCATGCGCATCTGGCTCGACCGGGTTGCCATGGCGGCGCGCGGCATCACGGTTACTGAAATTGAGCAGGCGCTGAGGACAGAGAACGTCGAACTGCCGGCAGGTTCAATTGATTCAGAAACACGGCTCTATCCGGTGCGCGTGGCGCGTGGCTATCGCAGCGCCGATGACTTCAAGTCTCTCACGCTCGGCCGCGGCGCAGATGGCCATCTCATTCGCCTCGGGGAAGTTGCCGATGTGGAAATAGCCCCTTCAGAGCACAGGGTCTATTTCGTTGGCAATGGTCAGACACAGGTTGGCATTGGCGTCGTCAAGCAATCGACCGCCAATACGCTGGATGTCGTGCGCGCGGTTCGCAAGGAGCTCAAGTCCATTGAGACGGGACTGCCCGAAGGCATGAGCGTCAATGAGTCGTTCGACAGTTCAATCTTTATCGACCAGGCGATTACCGAAGTCTTTCGCACGCTCTTTATTGCTGTGAGCCTCGTCATCATCGTGATCTATCTTTTCCTCGGGACGTGGCGCGCGGCGCTGATCCCGGCGATGACAGTGCCTGTCTGTCTGGTTGCGACCTTTGGCATTCTTTATTTCTTTGGGTTGTCGCTCAACCTGATGACGCTGCTGGCCTTCGTGCTCTCGATCGGGCTTGTGGTTGACGATTCCATCGTTGTGCTTGAAAATATCCAGCGGCGTATCTCGCTCGGCGAACCGCCGATTGTTGCCGCTTATCGCGGCGCGCGGCAGGTCGGCTTTGCGGTTGTCGCAACGACCGTTGTTCTGGTCTCGGTGTTCCTGCCGATCATGTTCCTCGAAGGATTTGTTGGCAAACTCTTCACCGAACTTGCTATCACGCTTTCAGGCGCGGTGATCCTTTCCAGCTTCGTGGCCCTGTCGCTCTCGCCGATGTTGTGTTCCAAGATTCTCGGCGGGCGCAAGGACAAGCCCTACCGGGTCAGCGGCGCTGTCAACCGGGTCTTTGACCGCGTCTCCAAAGCCTATCTCGAAGCGCTTGAGACCTTTATGGCGAAGCCGCTGATCATGGCAGCGATGGTTCTGGTCGTGACACTCAGTGTCTTTGGCTTGTTCCGTCTCCTGCCAAACGAGCTCGCGCCGGATGAAGATCGCGGCGCCTTCATGGTTATAGCGCGAGCACCGGAGGGAACGAATTTTGTTGATATGCGAACCAAGATGAAGAAGGTCGAGGCGCTGCTGGACACCTATCTCGAGACAGGTGAGCTGAGGCGCGTTCTGGTGCGCGTGCCTGGCAGCTTCGGGTCCTCGGAGGATTTTTCTTCTGGCTTTGCTATGGTCATGATGAGTGACTGGGCCGACCGAGAGCGCAGCGGGGCGGAAATTCAGGCCGAGATCAATGGCAAGCTGAGACAGATCCCCGGGATCTCCGGTTATGCTTTCATGCATCAGGGGTTCGGGCACGGCGGCGGCGACCGGCCCCTGCAAATTGTCCTTGGCGGAACGGATTACGACGATCTGGCGGAATGGCGCGATATCCTTCTGGCCAAAATTCGTGAGAATCCGTCGCTCGTCCGGGCACAGTCGGATTATCGCGAGACGCGGCCCGAGATCGAAATTCAGATCGATCATACGCGCGCGGCGGATCTTGGCGTTTCGGTTTCGACCATTGGCCGGACGCTTGAGGCGATGATGGGCTCCAGGCGAGTGACGACCTATGTGCACAACAGCGAGGAATATGACGTTATCCTTCAGGCGCGCGTGGAAGACCGGGCCGAGCCGAGCGATCTTTCCAATATATTTGTGCGCTCCGACCGCACCCGTGAGCTGATCCCGTTATCCAATCTGATTGCGGTTCAGCCGCGCGCCGATGCAGGTAACCTGAGACATTACAATCGGCTCAGGGCGATTACGATTTCGGCGGGCCTCGCGCCAGGATACTCGCTCGGAGAGGCCGTCGACTATATGGAAACGCTCATCCGGACCGAGCTGCCCGAAGAGGCGATCATCGACTATAAAGGTCAGACGGCAGATCATATCGATTCCAACAAGGCGACATTCTTTACCTTTGGCATGGCGCTGATCATTGTCTTTCTCGTGCTCGCCGCGCAGTTTGAAAGCCTTGTCCATCCCATTGTCATCATGACCACGGTGCCGCTGGCCATCGCCGGCGGGTTGTTCGGGCTTTATATGGTCGACAGTTCGATCAATGTCTATTCGACCATCGGGCTGGTCATTCTGGTCGGGCTGTCTGCCAAGAACGGCATTCTCATTGTCGAGTTCGCCAACCAGCTCCGCGATGAAGGCCTTGAGTTCCACGCCGCGCTGATCAAGGCGTGCGAGACAAGGCTCCGGCCCATCCTGATGACCGGAACATCCACCGCCATCGGCGCGCTGCCACTGGTGCTGGCAACAGGCGCCGGCGCAGGCAGCCGCCTGACCATCGGCATCGTCATCTTCAGCGGCGTGCTCTTTGCCACGATCCTGACGGTGTTTGTCGTGCCGGTGTTCTATCAGCTGCTGGCGAAGGGAACGAAGTCACCGGGGACGGTAGCGAAAATGCTGAACTCGTATGAGGAAGAAGGGCGGCTGGTCGCGGGGGAGAGTGCCGGGCCTGCGGAGTAGGGGAGTTCGCTCTGGCTCGACTCTTGTGATAGAAAGCCGCTCAGGACCAGTCACCTCGGAGCCTCTATGACGACCGCGAAGTCTTCAAAAAAAGCCAAATCCAACGCCCCGTTCACGCCTGAGGATATCCGCAATCTGACCCTTGCGGAGAAGAAGGTGCGGTGGCTTTCCACCTGGATGATCCATCATGCCAATCATATCAGGCCCTCGGTTGACGGGCTGAAAGTCGGGGGGCATCAGGCGTCTTGTGCGTCGATGTCGGCGATGATGACGGCGCTTTTCCTGCATCAGATGAAGACCGAGGACATGGTGGCGGTCAAGCCGCATGCCTCGCCGGTGATGCATGCGCTGCACTATCTGCTCGGCAACCAGAGCCTCGAGCAGCTTGAGAATTTCCGCAGTTTCGGCGGGGCGCAGTCCTATCCCTCGCGCACCAAGGACAAGGACCCGATTGATTTTTCGACCGGCTCGGTGGGGCTCGGGGTTGCGATCACGGCGTTTTCGTCGCTGGTGCAGGATTATCTCTCGGCACACAGGATCATCGACCCTGGGATGCGGCGGCGGATGATTGCGCTGCTCGGCGACGGCGAGCTTGACGAGGGCAATATCTACGAGGCGCTCATTGAGTGCTACAAACATGATGTGCGCAATGTCTGGTGGGTGATTGACTATAATCGCCAGAGCCTGGATGCGGTCACCTCGGACCGGATGTTCACGCGCTACGGCGATATTTTTTCGACCGCAGGCTGGAATGTCATTACACTGAAATATGGCAAGAAGCTGGAGGCGGCCTTTGCCAGGCCCGGCGGCGAGCGGCTCGAGGCGTGGATCGACAAGTGCCCGAACCAGCTTTATTCGGCGCTGTCCTATGAAGGCGGTGCGGCCTGGCGGGGTAATTTGCTCGAGGCATTTGACGGCGACGCCCAGGTCCGCGCCATCCTCGATCCGCTGGACGACGAGGGCCTGGGGGCGCTGATGACTGACCTTGGCGGGCACTGTATGGAAACCCTGCTTGAGGCCTTCGCCTCGGTCGACACCGACGCGCCGCATGTCTTCATTGCCTATACGGTGAAAGGCAAGGGGCTGCCGTTTCAGGGTCACAAGGACAATCATGCGGGGCTCATGAACAAGACCCAGCTGGCCGCCTATCAGGCCGCCGAGGAGATCGATGCGGGCCAGGAATGGGAGCCCTTTGCCGGGCTCTCTGAAGACGAGGCTGGCGCGCTTGAGGGGTTTCTGGCGGGCTCTGCCTTTGCGAAGGCGCGGCTGCCGCAGACCCTTCCAGCGCAACATATCCCGGTGCCGGCGCGCGGCAGTTTTCCTCTGCCCGAGGGCGAGAAACAAGCGACGCAAGGCGCATTCGGGCGCATTCTCAACGATCTGGCGCGCCAGGATACTGCGCTGGCCGAGCGCATTGTCACTACGTCGCCGGATGTCACGGTCTCGACCAACCTTGGGGGCTGGGTCAACGGGCGGGGGATTTTCAACCGCGCCGAAGTCGATGATGTCTTTTCGGAGCGCAAGATTCCGACGCCGCAGAAATGGGATTTCAGCCGGTCCGGTCAGCATATCGAGCTTGGTATCGCGGAGAATAATCTGTTCCTGCTGCTCGCCGCCCTTGGTCTGTCGGCGGAGCATTTCGGCGAGCGGTTGTTGCCCATCGGCACGCTTTATGATCCCTTTATCGCGCGCGGTCTCGATGCGCTTAACTATGCCTGTTATCAGGATGCGCGGTTCATGCTGGTGGCGACACCGTCGGGCATTACGCTTGGACCCGAAGGCGGCGCGCACCAGTCGATTGGTTCGCCGCTGATCGGCATGGCGCAGCCGGGGCTGACCTATTTTGAACCGGCCTATGTGGATGAGCTCTCGGCGATCATGGGCTGGGGCTTTGAGCATATGCAGGCCGAAGACGGCGGGTCGGTCTACCTGCGTCTCACCACGCGCGAACTTGAACAGCCCACGCGGACACTCGATGATGGGCTGCATGGTGATATTCTGTCCGGAGCTTACTGGCTACAAGCGCCAGCAGAAGGCGCGGAGCTGGCGATCATCTATTGCGGCGCGATTGCGCCGGAGGCGCGCGCGGCCTTCGATGAAGTGCTTGATGACATACCAGGTGCAGGGCTCATGGCTGTGACCTCGCCCGATCTGCTCCACAGGGACTGGATGGGCGCGCATGCGGCGCACTGGAAATCGGGCGGCGTGCGCCCTTCGCACATTGAAAACCTGCTCACCTCGCTGTCGCCTCAGGCGACCCTTGTGACGGTCCTCGACGGGGCGGCGACGACGCTGTCGTGGATTGGCGGTGTGAAGGGGCACAAGACCCTGCCACTCGGGGTTGATCGCTTTGGCCAGTCCGGCAGTCTGGTTGATCTTTATGAGGCCTATCGAATCGATGCCAATGCGATTCTGGACGCCTGCGCCAGCGGTCTGGCGGAGTAGCACGGCGCAGGAAGGCTGGATTCTCTCAAGAGAATCGGGGGGTTGTTCCACTCTGCTAAAAAGGCTTGCACCACCCCTGCGAATTGACCAGTATTATGGTTAATGGCGCCGGGTCCGGGCCATTTTTTTTATTGAGGGGCGGGGTTGTGTGTGAGTGATCCGTCCATGAAATCAGGGGTTAAGACCATGAAATTCACACCTATCATTTTTGCAGCGGCTACCGCTGTTGCTCTCATGACTGCGCCTGCGAGCGCAGAAGATATCACCCAGCTTTGCATTGATACTGTGACGGCGGATGCTGCTGCCGCCGGTGCTGCCGGCGATGCTGCTGCGATCGCCACAAGTTGCGCATGTCTGGCTGCAAAGGCCGAGGGCGATGCCGATTTGACAAAAAATCTGGTTGAAGGCGCTGCAATGGCTGCGGGTCCTGAACGCGACGCCCACAGATCTGAAGCCTCAGCAGCAGCAGTTGCCGAATGTTTCCCTCAGCCTGCTGCTGAGTAAATCGACCACATTGTATTTTGCGTAAATCAAATTGGGGCATGCCCGGGGGCTGGTCCAATAACAAAGGAATATTGATAAATGAAGAAGACAATTATTGCTGCAGCATTTGCATCGGTCGCGGCTTTTGGCCTGTCGGGTGTTGCATCTGCCAATTACGATCTCAGTGGCGAATGTATGGCGGCTCAAACTGCTGAAAGCGGGGTCACTGATGAGGTCTGGACGGCAGCTTGTGCGTGCCTCGTTGATTCAGTTGGCGGCGATGCAGCCATCACCGGAAGCTTCGAAGCTGCTGCAGGCGATCAGACGCTGTGGTCTCCTGAAGCTGCCGCGGCGGTTGCGGCCTGCTTCCCGGCTGCACCAGCCGCTGAGTAAGCGCTCAAATATTCTTCGGGCAGTTGTTGCCTGAAGTGCGAAAGGGTCGGATAATCATCCGGCCCTTTTTGACTCTGCACCCTCACTAAATCAAGGAACCCGAGCATGTCCCTGTCTTTTGATCTCTTCTGGTCGTTTCGCAGTCCTTATTCCTATCTGGCGACAAAGCGGATTGTTGCACTGCGCCAGGACTATGATGTCGACATCAAGGTTCGCCCGGTCTATCCGATCGCCGTGCGCATCCCCGGGTTCTTCAAACAGGTCAACCCGCTGTGGCCGCCCTATCTCTTCAGGGACACCATCCGCGTCGCCGAGATGGAAGGGATCCCTTACCAGTGGCCGAGCCCGGATCCCATCGTCATGGATATCAAATCCGGTGAGGTGCCGACCGAGCAACCTCACATTCATCGTCTGACCCGGCTTGGCGCTCTGGCATCAGAGCGCGGCGACGGGCTGGCGTTCATCGACGAGATATCAAAAGTGATCTGGCAGGGGCAGAAGGACTGGCACCTGGGCGTCCATCTGAAAGACGCCGCAGCGCGTGCCGGCTTTGATCTGGCGGAACTTGATGCGGAAATCGAGGCTGATCCGAAACGCTTTGAGGCGATCATCAAGGCCAACGAGGATGCCCAGGCTGCCGGCGGGCACTGGGGCGTGCCGCTGATGGTGTTCAACGGCGAGCCCTTCTTCGGGCAGGACCGCATCGCTCATCTGATTTTTCGCCTTGAGCAGGCGGGTGCCACAAAAAGGTCAAAATAATCCGAAGCGACGATTGAAATTGTCTTCGCATCTGGAGAGCTGTGCGCCGTAGGTTTTGGAATTTGTGTCCACCTTTTGCGCGACCGACAGAAGCCACTTTTTCTTTCGGTACGTCTTCCTGTTAAAGCCACCGTGGCCTTCGTGGTAGGCAAGGTACTGATTGTAGGGATCCCACAGGCTGATGCCACTGAGCTCGCGGCTTTTTGATCCGTACCATGCAATAAAATCAGCGGCGTCATCAAAGTCGTTGCGATCAGCGCCGCGCCGACCGGCTTCGGATTTGTACCATTCCCATGTCGTGGTCTGGGCCTGGGAATAGCCATAGGAACTGGACGGGCGGCGGCCGGGAATAACCCAGAGGATTTTCTGCCGGGCGGGTTTGGCATCATGCACAAAGGCGGACTCCTGACGCATGATGGCAAGCTGGATGTGGATCGGCATGCCCCAGCGTTTTTCCGCTCGTTTCATCTGGCGGTACCAGGCCTTGTTTTCCTTGAAGATGGTGCAGGCGTTGGCAATATTGGACGGGGGAGGCGTCGCGCATCCGGATAGATACGCCGTCATTCCGAGGACCGAGACCACGGCCAATTTGCAAAATCTCTTGATACGCATGTGCGCTCCGCTGCTGCCTGTGATTGCAGCGTTATTTCGAGCCTGTCCAACTATGGCAAAACAGCGTTAATTCGGCGTTAATGAAACCCGCAGAACTCCAGGGTTCAGGCCAACCGACTTGACATAATCCGGGTGTGCCAATAGCTTCAAGGCATCTCAATTGGGGAATAATACAACTACGGGGAATTCAAAATGAAGGGTTTTATATTTGGCCTTCTGGTAGGGGCTGCTGGCGCTATTGCGTGTCTGCACTACTCGGACCAGGCTCACATTGACAAAATTCACGAACTTGCGGGCATTGAAACTGCGGCTCCGGCTGCTGAAGAGGCGGCTCCTGCCGTCGAAGAAGCTGCTCCAGCTGCTGAAGAAGCTGCTCCGGCTATGGAAGAGGCCGCTGATATGGCTGACGACGCCATGGCAGACGAAGCTGCTCCTGCTGAAGAAGCTGCTGCTGAAGGCGAAACACCTTAAGTTTTGCTTTGAAGTTTTGTTTCGGAATAACCCTGTCGCTGATTTCAGTGGCGGGGTTTTTCTTTTTCGGTTGTCGGGGAGGCTGGTCCGGTAGTTAGTGGGGCCGGTCCGATGAACCCCCGGGCCACTCCAAAATTGACATAAGCTGAACAATCTGCCCGCTCTCGTCAACGAGGGGCAGGATCAGACATTCATAGACGTAGACATGTTGTTCGTTGAAGGTCTCTCGCTCAATCCAGAAGGGCTCTCTTCGCGCAAATACCTTGCCGTAGCTTGACAGCAATATCTCACGGGTGTCTTCGAACTCAATCTGATCGACAAAAATGCCCGTATTTTCCTGACCATGACGTTCCACGACCTGACTGCCGATCATCCGGATCTGAAAGCGCGGGCTCTGGTCTGTGACGTTTATGAAAGAAATGGATCCGATGGCAAAAGCCAGATCAAGGATATCAATGTCATCCGGCCGGGGCATGTTCGAGCCATGGTGCTTGCTCAGCCAGTATTGGTAGACCTGGCGGATATTTTCGGCCTTGATGAGGTCCGGGTGAAAATGTCCCTCGTCTTCGCCTTCTGCAGTAGTTTTTGTTCCGGTCATCACTCTCTCAGGTGAGCGTATTCATTTTCGCTATTTTACCATAGCGCGCGGAAATTATGAATGTCTTAATCATGAGCCTGTGACCGGTTCGATTGCATTGGTGCCGGGACGGGCAAGGCAAGGATCGCTGATCCCAGTCAGCGTCAAGTAGCAGCGCGCCTGCCCATAGGAGCCTCTCAATTGAGCTGGCTGACGCCCGGTCTCAAGGTCAAAACCCGGCATACGCTTATATGATATATTATAGCTTAGAAATGATTGATATACATAAGATTTTGATATATTTAATATCATATGATTACAAGTCGACAAATCAGAGGTGCTAGAGGGATGGTGTCATGGTCTCAGGATGTCCTTGCTAGAAGGTCAGGAGTTTCAATTGCCTCCATCCGGCGAATTGAGCTGCAAGACGGAATTCCGCGAGCTCATACGAGCACTTTGGACCGCATTCAGACTGCCTTTCAAAATGCAGGCATTTCATTCTCCGAAGAAAGTGATCGTTTGACTGTCGAATTGGACATATCTTCGAATTCAATGGAGCGGGTATGAGTTTAGATCGAAGAAAAAAGTCGCGACCTAAGCGTGTGAAGGGGCGAGGCCCTGTTGTGGCAGTGGATCTCTTTGCCGGAGCCGGTGGTTTCTCTGCTGCAGCGAAGGCGATCGGGGTCGAGGTCCGACTTGCGATTGAGCTCAACAATCATGCCTGTGATACGTATCGACACAATCTTGTTGAGAGTAATGGCTGTGGCCCTACCTTGTTAGAAGGCGACATCACCAAGATGAGCTCACGTCATCTGTTTTTGGATCATTTTCGGCACGGACAGGAATGTGACATGTTGTTGGGCGGTCCGCCTTGTCAGGGATTTTCTGTACACCGCATAAAGGGTGCGGGGGTCGATGACCCCCGAAATGAATTGATCCATACCTACTTCGAGTTCGTAAAGACGTTTCGTCCAAAGATATTTCTGATGGAAAATGTGCCGGGAATGTTGTGGCCTCGTCACAAAGACTATATCGACAATTTCTACAAGACCGGCCGCCGGGCGAAGTACCATTTAGTGGAGCCTGTTATTCTGGATGCGCGAGATTACGGTGTTCCACAACGGCGTAAGCGAGTTTTTATCCTTGGTGTGCGAAATGACCTGGACTTGGGCGGACTTGTCTGGCCGCCGGCGCCAAGCCATGGTGATGATCAGAAGCGACAGCAGAATCCAAACTTAAAGAAATGGGTCGCGGCTCGCGATGTTTTTCGTAGTGCGCCAAAAAATGACGAAAACAATCGACACATGAACCATTCAGATGAACTGGTTGATGCATTCAAGAGTACCCCCGCAAACGGAGGTAGCCGCAAGGACTCTGGACGCGTCCTTGAGTGCCATAAGGGGCATAATGGTCACAAAGACGTTTATGGTCGGATTGATCCCTCTGTTCCCGGGCCAACAATGACGACAGCTTGTATAAATCCTTCAAAGGGTCGCTTTGTTCATCCGACACAACATCATGGGATCACGCTGCGGCAGGCAGCCAGGTTCCAAACTTTTCCGGACAATTTCATTTTCAAGGGTGGATTAATTGCCAGCGGTGAGCAAATAGGAAACGCTGTTCCCGTCGAACTCGGCAAAGTGCTTCTCTCGCATTTGTCCAAATTCATCTCTGACCGGTAATGAATGTCTTGATTCTATCTCTGGTATATAGGAAGCTTTTACAATGATCGATGCTGTAGCATTCCAAACCCGCGC
>JAUWTJ010000095.1 GCA_030614785.1 Alphaproteobacteria bacterium
TCAATGCGTTCAAGTTGATCGGGCGTCAGATAGAACAGGTCATTCATCAGAAAAGAATCCTTTTCCTCAATGAATCACAGCAAGAACCCCTTGGGAATCCCAAAATTTAATAGGTCCTGAGCCTAGATCGATCGATAGCGTTGTCCGGGCCCCCTTTCTTTCCGCCCGCAGCGTGTTGCTGAGCCCGGACGATGGAACTGTCAATGAACTGAAGGGATTGCACAGATTGATTGGCCAGATCTTCAAACACCCGGAGCCAGATGCATGCCTTTGCCCACCGGTCATAGCGATTGCAAATCGTCGTATGGGGACCATTTCGCTCCGGGAAATCACGCCACGGTGAACCTGTGCGCAGGATATGAAGATTCCGTTCAGAACCCGCTGGTCATCGGCGCGAAGAATCTCGCGACGCTTGTCGGGAAAAATCGGAGCGAAGATACTCACTCCTCGTCCGCTAAATCAAAGCGTACCATCTCAGTCTCCCTGTAAAAGGGAGATTGAATCGTAATTTGCAGATAATGGGGATTCTCGTTATGAGTACAAAACCTAAATCATCATGGCTCTACGACTGGATTTAGTCTACTAACATTGAGGACATACCGCCAATAATCATGATTGATTCCATGGAGAGTACTTTTGAAAACTAATACCCGGTGAACAATGCTGCTTTGTTGGAAATTCCATTAGCATAATTTCTGGATCAACAAGAAGAAATCTATGCTTATATAAGCGTGGGCGAGGCACGCTTAAGATGACAGTCCCCGTCTACCTGCGTAGAGATTTATTCCCTGATTTTGGCCGTCCTTGAATCTTTACCATGAAATAAAAATGCGTCATGATGCCGGGCAATGCCACCAATTGCCACGCCTCAGTCTTCAGGTTCAGGAGCTTCTTCCGGCCCGTCAAGCTTGCCAGGGCGATGATCACGAAATTTGCCGCGCCGTTGATCCGGGCGGCCTTTTCTCAGAGTTCTGACGATGCGCTTGCGCTCTTCGTCAGGTAATGATGCCAGCATGCGAACGAGGGTTTCGTTGCTGGCCGCGTGTGCTTTCGTCTCGGCTGCAACAAGAGCTTCAAAGGCTTGCAAGGTGGCCGCTGCGTCAAACGTCTGTGCACTCATGGCCTCGATTGCGGCGCGGCGGCGCGCGCCGACATCCTGAAGCAATGGATGCAATTTTTTCATATCCTGGCGCACCAGTTTGACCATGGCGTGTCTGTGTGCAGGTGCTGCCTCATGCAGGATCTGCCTCGGGTTGGCAAAACTGTGTATGGGCGGCGCGTGGCGCGCGCCTTCAGGCCTATGGTGCAATACGCCCCCAATGATGGTGCCGCCGACAACAGTGCCGACCAAGAACACATTGAGCGCCAGCGAACCAATCAGAAGTTTCCGCGTCGTCTTCTTTTCCACGTCGCTCATCATGTTTCTCCTGTGATATCTGATGGATCCGGCAAGTCACTATCGGTCCACAATTCATAATCCTCACCAAAGGCGGCCAGGAGATCCTCGTCGCCAAGCGGCTCCGAAGTCAACGATGCGCCAAGCCATATACCCAAAGCAAGAACCGGCACCATCAAGCCGCCCAGGGCAAGAGGCTTGAGGCTAACGGTTTCGAATACCATATCCGCAAAGCGTCCGAGCCAGCCGGGCGAGGCAGAAGGCGCGACGCGGCTCTTGTGACTGGCCCCTTGCACAACGGCAACCGAAGCATCCTCAAGGAGCTTCGCCTTCAACATGTTCGAGGGCTGTGGACGTCCCAGACCTCCAAGCAAGGCATCAAGCTCTGCTTCGCCTTGCAATTGATCCCGCCTTTCGCCGGAGCGCTCAAGCCGTGCAAGCGCGCCAGCGCGTTCAGCCTCGGGCCAACGCTCGGGATCGGCACCATAGGCCGCAATGATCGCTTCAACGCGCTGATTTGAAATTCGTTCTTCAGCCATAACTGACCTCACTTCCCCCCGCTCAATTCGTGTTGCTCATCTTGCAGCAACTCTCTCAGTTTCCTTCGCCCGCGTGTGAGAAGGCTTTCGACGGCCTCCACAGTGGTTTCAAGAATATCAGCGGTTTCGATATTCGTGAAACCTTCGATGTGGCAAAGCGTTATCGCCGCCCTCTGCCTTTCCGGCAGGGACAGGATCGCCGCAGTAACGCGTGTGCTCATTGCCTTTTCTGCCAGAATCTCATCGGCCCCGGGTCCCGGGTCCGGCCGGTCCTGGAGGGAGCCCGGCAGATCCTCAAGCCTGACCTCACGCCGCCTGCGCAAATGGTCATAGCAAAGATTAATCGTGACCCTGTGAAGCCACGTCGAGAAGAGCGCCCTTCCCGGCTGCCATTTTCCGGCATTTTCCCAGACCTTGAAAAACACCTCTTGAGTCAGATCCTCTGCCAGCGATTGATCGCCCAGCATACGAAACCCTATCGCAAAGATACGGTCCGAGTGACGCGCAATGAGCTCTCCAGCGGCGGTCATGTCGCCGCCAGCCACAGCCAAAACCAACGCAGCATCGCAGTCCACGGGCTGCGAACGGACCACAGAACTTTCGTTTTCACCAGGTTCAACATCAAGGCTGCGCAAGCCCGATACTCCCTACTCGTGATTTGGTCATTCAGAGTTTGGCAGCGGGCTTTCGACCCCGCTGCCTTCACCCTATCCTATCAGTGATCTTCCTTGTCATGCATGCGGTGTTTGCGCATTTTCTTGTGCGCTTTCTTGCGTTCTTCTGCCGAGATTTCGCCATCGCCGTTCTTGTCCATGCGCTCAAAATGATCGGCGAAACGCCCGCCGAGCTCATCGCCCGTCAGGACCCCGTCATTATTCTTGTCCGACCGCTCGAACCGGCGCTTGAGCATCATCTGGCGGTGTTTTTCGGCCATCGCCTGAAATTCTTCAAAACTAACGGATCCATCGCCGTCGGCGTCGGCCTCGGTGAAATGTTTGTCCCGGGCAGCATCGGCTTCGGCCCTTGAAATTTTGCCATTTTTGTCCGTATCAACTTCTTCCAGATGAGCCTTGTGCCGGTCCATCATACCGTTTTTTTCGGCCATTGCCGGGGCAGCAAAAGCGAAAAGGGCTGCACCAGCCACAAGGCTCGCAGCACCCAAAAGTGCTGTTTTTCGGTTCGAGCTGGTCGATTTACCTGAAGATTTTATCATAGAGTCACTCCCTGATTGTCTCGGTGTCGTTCATGACCATTATACGCGCCAGCCAGAAGTATTCCGGCGCGCTCAATCCAGGCGATTCTGTGTTATCCGCTTATTTCAACGACCATGCAGGACTCTTTACGAGTGACCTGCAGGAGTTCCCGGGTTTCCTCAATAGTGACGTCGAGGACATCGCCGGGGCGAACGTGGTCAGTTACCACGAAACCAAGACCTCTGGCGCTGGCCCGGTGAGGGGCAGATGTGGTCGAGGTTGCAACGCCAACGATGATGTCCTTGCGGCCTTGCTTCTTGTGCAATTGGGTTCCTGCTTGCGGCGCGGCACCTTGGAAGCTGAACATAGCAAGGCGCAATACCGACCCATTGGCGCGCTCTTCAAGGAGGGCTGCACGCCCGTTGAAGACCCCCTTGCCTTCATCTATCAGGTGATCAAAGCCAAGCTCGATGGCGGTGCGAGAGCGATCTGACCTGAGCGCCTCTGGATCGGGAATAAAGTCGCGACCCGGCGCAGGCTCGCCGCTTTCAATTCGGAGTGTTTCACACGCCATCCGTCCGACTGCCTCAAGGCCGCAGTCTGCGCCGCCATCCATCAGGCGGTTCCAGACAATGGCTGCCTCGCTCCCGGCACACCAGATCGACAGACCGGGAACCTGGCCGACCCCGCGATGAACCAGTGTAATATCAATGCCATCCCATGAGATCCGCCGTGCACCGCGCAGGACAATATCGGTGCAATCCCCCAGGTCTGCGGCGGTCAAAACCCGGGAGACTTCGGGACCGGCCAGCATGATCCCCGCGTGAACGTCCGAGTAATCCACCAGTGTTACGTCAAATCCGACGGCCGCCTGGTAAAGCCAGTTCATGTGCCGACCATCGCAGGTCAGCCACCATGACGTGGCGCCAAGCCGGGCGACGCTCACGAGATTGATCACACGGCCATTAGACTGGCACATGGGCGTCAGGATTACATCGCCTGTATTCAGATCCGCGATGTTTGCCACGAGCAGGTGGTCGAGAAATCGGGCCGCGTCATCTCCCGAGACAGCATATTTTCCCATCGGAGACAGATCGGCCATGGCGGCGTGCCGCGTCAATGCGCTCATCTCACGTTCCAGGGACGTGCACAGGTTTGGCACCGTGTAGCCCGCCCAGGATGTCCAGTCATTGGCCTGACAGGCAATCGAGGTCTTCATGTGAAGCGGTGTTGGCAAGACCCGCAGGGGATCGGCGGGGCGGGTCGATACCGGGAGTTCCTCCAGAGCTTTGGCCGAAGCTTTGTCCATCATTGCGCAGCCTCCCCGTAACTCACATCGGCTTCTGCAGCCTCTACCTCATCGTCGCCATGATGCGCTTTGTGCGCTGATCTGACTGTGCGGAGCGGCTCGACGCGGTCCTTGAGCATACGTTCTGCGGCATTCTTTCCTGCAAGGCCCAGGATACCGCCGCCTGGATGACACCCCGCACTGCACAGGTAGAGCCCTTTCACGGGGCCCAGATACTGGGAGATACCAGGTGCCGGGCGCATCATGGCCTGATGGGCAAGATCTGGCTCGCCGTGGTGCCAATGACCGCCGCGCAGATTGAATTGTTGTTCCAGATCTACGGGCGCAAGAAGTTCCCCGCCGATGATGTGGTCTCCCAGACCTGACATGTAATTGCCAAGCACATCCACACAGGATTGAATAAAGTCCTCGCGATGGTTGTCCCAGCCTTCCTTCAGGTGGAAGGGCGTATACTGAACAATGATCGACATGACGTGTTCATTGTGATCGCTGAGAGATGCGTCGTTCAGGGTCGGGAAAACAACTTCCATGATCGGGTCCGGGGAAAAACCTCCATACTTCGAAGGATGAAATGCCTGCTCGATATAGTCGAGGCTTGGCGCTACGATAAAACGGGCGCTGGGCACTTGACCAGGATCGAACCCTCTTATCTTTGGCATCCGGTCCAGAACCAGGTTGAGTTTGGCCGTGACACCTTCCTGGGTGATCCCGTCTACGGCAGTGGCAAGACGGGTTTCCATATGCTCGCGGCCAAGCAGGTCCATCAGCGTTGTCTTCGGGTCCGTTCCGGACACGACCTGCGGGGCAAAAATGCGCTCGCCCGAGGCAAGCTCGACCCCCACTGTCCGCCCGTTTTCCACCAGAATTTGAGCAACCCGCGCACTGCACCTCACCTGTCCGCGGCGGGCAACAACCGACCGGGTCAGAGCATCAATGACAGCGCCCATGCCGCCTTCGGGAAGGGCAATTCCAGGTTTTGTTCCGGCAACTTCCCCGGTCCACTGCTGCAGCAGTCCCAACGCCGTTCCCGGCGAGAAGGGCCCCGCTGCCCGGCCCAGAACGCCGTCAAATGCCAGCGCGCCCTTGAGAAGCTGGGTGTCGAAGCTTCTGTCAAGAAGATCGCCGACACTGGAGACAAAGAGGCGCAGAAATTCCGCTTTATCCTCGGCGGTGAGAACGTCGAACCTTGCACCCATCTGTTGCAGCGCCTTTGCGTCAGCAGAAAGGTCTTCAAATGCACCTGTCTCAAATAATCCGCGCAACCGGCCCGGCGTTTGTCCATTCCAGTGATTGATGATTTCAGCAAACTGAAGGATGCGCTTGTGAAATTCAGGATAGCGCTCCGCGTCGCTGGCCGAGTGAGGCTTGATGGACTCGGCCACCTGCCAGGGATTGTGCGAAAAGATGATGTGTGCGCCATCATAATCGAGGGCGACGGTCGGCATCGTGCGGGCTGCGTATTTCAGGCCGTAGCGATGTAGCCCGAGGTTCTTGATCACTTCAGGGTCAAGACCTCGCAGCAAATGAGCGCAGCGTGAACCACGCGTGTCACCGCCAATAACGCCGGTCTGACATGCGCCGCCTGCCTGTTCGCTTGCCTCCACCACCAGCACCCGCCGGCCTGCCTTTGCCAGATAGCTGGCGCACACAAGTCCATTATGGCCGGCTCCTATGACAATGACGTCGAAGCTGGCATGGCCGGCCTCCGAACCATGGGGCGCCCTGGTATCCAGTCCAACCCTTGCCAATATGTTTTTCAAAAAGCTCATGAGGCCAGCCTTATGCGGTTGACCAGGGCGCGGGTCCATTGCACGGGCAGGCTTTGCGTTTTGGGGCCACGCCGAGGCTCTGCAAGGATGCGCTGCGCCACGGAGAGACCAGTCAGGCCATCTGCAAAGGGGGCCTCGGCGGTTGCCGGGCCGGCGAAATATATTCCCTTGAGCGGCATGGTTCCGGCCGCCATTTCCGGGTTGGGCCGGTTGAAGAGGGTTTGATCGAGGGCGGTGTTAGCACCGAAAAGATGGCCGCCAACGAGACCGAAGCGCTCTTCATAGTCGACGGGCAAAACAAGCTTTGCATCGATGAGGCTTTTCTCAAAACCCGGGGAAACTCCGACAATACGATTAACCACGGTGCTGATCAGCCTGATCTTGTGTTCGTCGCTCCACTCCCCGATCGCGAGGTCTCCTGGAATATAGTAGACATAAGCTGTTGCGTAATTGCGCGATCCGGCTCCATCCTCAGCGCCATCCTTTGTGCCGTGAAACCGGAACTCGACCGGCGGATTTTCCGGGATGGCATGCAATGTCCATGCATCATGGGCTTGTTCGACCTCCGTCAGATCATCCATCACAAAGAGCGGCGCGCCGCTGCGCAGAAATTCTTCCGGCAGGCCAGAAATCTCCGGCAATCCATCCAGAACAAAATTAACCTGTGCGACAAGCGCCCTGTTACGCGACGCCGCGACGCTCAGAACAAAGTCATGTGGCAAGGCCTTCCAGGCAAACATCGAAAGAAAGAGAACCTTGAAATCCACATCACCAATGAGCGTGGATGTTTCAATGAACTGACCACCCTCAAGCGCAACGCCCTTGACCTCCCCTTTTTCATGAACAATTTCCGAAATCTCGGTGTCATCGGCAAAGGTAACGCCCAGATCCATTGCGGCCTTTTCCAGTGCCACCAAAAGCGCGGCACCGCCGCCCTCTACGGGTCCGTACCCCAGCCCTTGAGCATCCTCACCAAGTGAGCACGGATCCATCAGGAGGCCGGTCGCGCTCGTCGGAGCCATTGGCCCGAGCCCCATACCACCGAAATAGCCGCCGAGTGTGGTGGCGAAAAGGAGTGTTTTTAGAGCCTCGGACTGGAAACGGCGACCGAGGACCTCTTTCATGGACGAGGCCGCCAGATGTGCCCCTTCCCACATACCGTCCTGTCCGGCACTTGCAAGAAGCGGCAGCAGGTCCCGACGCTCCGGCATCGCCCCGCCATTCAGATCGACAAACTGATTCAGATATCTTTTCTGGCGTGTGATGAAGCTGATGTAGTCAGTATAGGCATCTGCATCGTGTGACGATATTTCCCTCAACCGGCGGACCATGTCATTGTGGTCGACATCACGCACAAGGGCGCCATGAGACGGCGAAACCAGTGCCGGGCTCTGCATCGCACCGGGACGCAGTCCGTAGCCCTCGAGACCAAGATCCTGAACAAGGCGGCGCGGAAAATTTTCAAGGCGGCTTGCAGGTGTTGGAAAATCAAAGCCGTCTGCGCCGCGCCATCCTGCGGTGTAGTCGGCACTGGCATTGCCCGGCGCCCGCAGCACGATCACCGACCGTCCGGCTTTCGCCAGACAGGCTGCCGATACCAGGCCATTGATACCTGCACCGATGATTATGACATCATAGCGATCCATTCGCCCTCAGTCTCTTTTTGATCGTCCAGGCCAACGCGCGCCAAAGTCCCTGGCGCCCTTGCCATAATATAGCACGCACCAGACCCGAGCCTGGTTCTCCGCCTTCATTTTCGGTTAATATGGTTAATCCCGCGTGTACCAAAACACAGCAAAAGCCTGTCAAGTTACCATAATACTTGATGTTTTCGCGTTACGCCCTCCGGAATGAGAACCACTCTCACAATTTGGCTTTATCGGCACCCTTCGTCTCGACAACAACAAACCGCTGATAGAGATAACCGATCCCGAGCAGACTTACGGCCAGACCGAAGAAGGAGAACACCCGCAACAAGCCCTGCAGGTTTGCCATATCGAAAAGAAATATCTTTCCGGTCACAAGCGCGATCACCATCATTGCTGCCATACGGACAAAATGGTTGCGCTGCCAGATGCCGAAGCCCATGAGGATGGCGGCATAGAGAAGCCAGACCAGAGAGTACGTATAGAGCTCTCCGTCACTGGTCGCCCCTGCTGTCAGAACGCTTCCGTGCCAGGCGCGGGTCACCTCCAGGGTGATATAAACCAACCCGAGGATAAAGGCATAGACCGAGATTAATCCTGTGCCCAGCGCAGCATTCTTGATGCCAAAGACGGCGGCCAACCTTTCGCGGTGCCAGGGCAAGTGAAACGCAGACAGGACAAGGGCAGGAAGCGCATAGGCCAGGAAGAGGATGTTGACAACAGGCCACCGTCCCACAGATTCACCGGACCCATAGGGATTGAGGAAAAACAGATGAACCAGCCCAATATGGGCGAGAGTCAAATAGATGAGGACCCGGGCACCTGTATTGACAACACTGCCCTGGGCGGGCCCGGCCTTTCGGAATAGTCCATAGGCAAAGCTTGCCCAAATTATGGTGTTCAGGCTCGCCTCTGAAAGCAGATAGGCACCTGATCTCAGATCGCCATCATGAATGAACAGGCGTGCCTGGGCCGTCACACAAACCACGCTGAACACCAGTGCGCCCGCCTCCAGCAGCGTAACTGCCCTATCGCTCTTGTCACGCCGTAGAAGCCTGGCCGCCCAGTAGAATGCCGCAGCCGGGACGCCGTAGCCATAGAGCAACCAGTTGAAGATCAAGGGCCGCACGATCTCATAATCGGCAACAAAGGGATTTGCCAGCAGGCGAAAGAGAACAGTCGCTCCAACCAGCATTGTCAACTTTCGCAGGACAGGCAGAGGAATTCGCGTATAGATCCAGGCCACGCCCGCGCACATCAGCGCCAGCGATATGGTCAACCACACGCGTTCGAAGACAAGAGCTGCGCCAAGCGAAAGGGCCGCAAGCACACCCACGGCATAAGCGGCCAGCGCTGCACTTTGCACGTCATCGCCAATCCGGGACCGCACCATTGTCGCGGCAAACAGAAAAACCAGAGACAGGCCGCCGGCAATCATCGCCCAGGAGATCGAGTGATCCAGGCCGTTAATACGTAGATAGACCGTGCCCAGCACAATCAGCGCAACCGCGACCCCGACGCCTGACCATAGTCCTGACAGTGTTTTGAGTCTGACGGCGCGCAAAATGCCAGAACCTGTAAAGAGGAGTGCAATCGCCGCAGCGGCCATCGCCATGCTCCGGGTCCCGACCGGCAAACGCGGGCCGCCCAGCGCGTATTCATTCATCAAGGCTGTCTGACCGACATCCGTCAAAATAACATCCCAGGTGAAAAGTGTGATCAACCCCGTCCCGCACCCGATGTACAGATGGAGCAGCTTCCTGTCATCTTTCCACGCGATGACAACAGCACTGACGATCAGCGCTCCGAGCAACAGCGATGACAAAAAGGAGTGATCGCTGAGGAAGAAGATACCAAAGACAACCATGGCACTAATTGTGCCGGCAATTGCACTCAAAACATTGGCGGGATCGCCGAAAGACGCGCCGCCCGAATTCTCGTCGCCCGAAAATTCGAACTGAGGGACAAAAGCAAAAAGATAGAACAGCCCAAACCAGAAGACGACAAGAATGTCTTTGTCCACCGCCTTGCCCGCCTCAGCAATATAAAAGAGCGACCACGCGCAACTTGCCAATAGTCCGCCAACAGATGCCCAGGTCCACAACCGGAAACGCCCGATCAGAACTGCGGCGCAGGTCACAACAAACAGATAGCCAAACAGTGTCGTGGCAGACGTATCATTGGACTGGACCAAAAGCGGTACAACATAGGCACCGGATATACCCAGCCCTGCAATGACGACCCCGTGTGAAAAGGAAAGCACAATTGCAGCGACAGAAATAATGACCAGCAGTACAAAGGTCACAAGAGGCGTGAGCAAGCCGTAGAGCGCATAGGCACCATAGACCGAGGCAAACAGGGCAATGATGCCCGCCCCGGTCAGCGTTGCCGGCAGTGCGTCGAACCTGAGGATCGCTTCGCCTCTTCCCAGAGATTTGCGGCGTGCGACATCGCCGGCAACCAGCAGACCAATCCCCGCCAGACCACCAATGATCACTCTGGCGACCGGTCCGAGCCAGCCTTCCTCGACGGAGTATTTGATAAGAAATCCGGCCGCGAGCGCGAGCATCACGCCGCCCGCGATGATCAACCAGTTGGCAGCACCAAGAGTTTCGGGAAACCAGCTGTTGATCGCTGCCGCCGATTGCTTCGGAACCGTTGGCTCTTCGGGTTTTTCTTCTTTCAA
>JAUWTJ010000080.1 GCA_030614785.1 Alphaproteobacteria bacterium
CGCCCCACTCCCCCTGCCAAAAACAACGCTTTGGCTATCAATATGCTTATGGGGCCTGCCACCCGACCCCTTGGCGCTGGCTGGCGACCCCGAGAGGATTCGAACCCGCTTGAAATGCGGAGCATTTCGAGCCGCCCGGATGTAACTGGCAGAAAGGACGCATTCGCTTCGCGAATGCTTGGTGGCGACCCCGAGAGGATTCGAACCTCTGGCCCCCAGATTAGGAATCTGGTGCTCTATCCTACTGAGCTACGGGGTCGCGTGGGCGAAGAAATAGGGGAAAGTGCGGGGTTTGGCAAGAAGGATGCAGGATCACGCCGAACCCGGCAGCCACTACAGGGCAGGCAAATCGAACAGGCTGGCAAGCAATATTTTTTGGGGTGTTGTGGCTCGGACCTGCGCCGCGCGGCCTCAATAGTCAGGGCGTTTGATCACGCGACAAACACGGCGAACAGCATCACTGATCGGGCAAGAGTGCTGGTCTGAAAAAGACAAAAAAATGCCGCCCTCAACAATCGTCAAGGGCGGCACTCTTAAGCGTGATTAGTCAACGATGGAAAGATTTTCGGCGGAAGATTTGCCGTTCTTGCCTGGCTCAAGTTCGTAAGAAACTTTTTGGCCTTCGTTAAGCGTGCTCAAGCCAGCGCGCTCGACGGCAGAAATGTGTACAAATGCATCTTTTGAACCGTCTTCTGGCTCAATGAATCCGAAACCTTTGGCGGAGTTGAAAAATTTTACAGTACCAGTAGTCATAGCTAATTCCTCTAACAGGAGTTTATTTCCGTGCGTCACACCACGTGGCAACACGTTTACTCAGCTCTCACACTGCAGGGGTATAGCAAGGATATTCGGCAAGCCGTCTATTCAGGTATGACATAACAAATGTAGAACGTGGCGCGATATGTCAGCAATATGGCACCGACGTCAACAGCTGTAAGACACGGCTGAGAACCGCAGAGCCATCTCCCCAGGGGCAGCAGCAGGATGAAGCGCGGCGGGAGAGTAAAATAACCAATTAAAACAATGCACTACCGCTCTTCATAACGAAAACAAAACTGTCACAATCGAGGAAACATGCCTGAATCTTTTTTCGTTCATAGCTGACTTTTCCGTTGCCCTCCCCTCACTTGGGACGGGTTTTTGACAGAAAGGCCCCCGAGGGGACGCGGGGGGGACACGCGGCGCAGGGGTTTACAGGCACCCGAGACGCCGTTGAAACACTCGTAAAAAGGGTCCCTTGCGAGGTTTCAGATCAATCTTGACGCCATGTAAAATTCGTCAAAAGCCACGATCAATCGCTGCGGGGAGAGCAATACTATCCGTTAACTGATCGTCTGCTTCATTCGCAGAAGCAACTGTCACCGCAAAGAAATGAGGAATGCTGGGATCAGGGAGCCCCCATCAGAGAACATTGGCTGGAAACCCTCCGGCCTTTGCGACCATGCCCGGCACGGAATGACCCAGAGCCTCCTCGAGCCAGTGCGCGGTCTTGATTAAAAGATCAAGATCAATGCCGGTGTCAAACCCGGCCCGCTCCAGCATAAAGACAACATCTTCGGTCGAGATATTGCCTGTGGCTTTTGGCGCAAAAGGACAGCCGCCGAGACCACCGCACGACGCGTCAATAATCCTGACGCCCGCCTCCACCGCCGCGAAGACATTGGCGATGCCGGTGTTGCGCGTGTTGTGGACATGCAGACGCAGGGGAACGCTTGCCCCCCTTGACGCAAGAAGGTCCTGCACAGCGTCCATGCGCGCCTTCACATCCCACGGCGTCGCGACGCCAATGGTGTCGGCGATGGCAAGTTCATCCGGCTTGTGGTCCAGAAGATCGCCAACCACACCAAGGAGACGTTCTTCAGAAATCTCCCCGTCAAAGGGACAGCCAAAGGCCGTGGTGACAATAACTGAACAAAAGATCTCGGCCTCGCGCGCGCCTTCTGCAATCTCGCCGAAACGCTTCACCGTCTCAGCCGTATCAGCATTCTGATTGCGAATGCCAAAGCCATCAGACGCGCTGACAACAAAATTGACCTCGTCGCATTTGGCGTCAATCGCATCGGCGAGGCCGCGGGCGTTCAGCGCCAGCCCGATATAACGAGCCCCGCGACCGCGCGGCACCCGGGCCATAACGTCTTTTGAGTCGGCCATCTGCGGCACGGCGCGCGGATTGACAAAGCTGGCAGCTTCCAGCCGCCTCACCCCCGCCTCAAGCAGCCGGTCGATGAACTCAAGCTTCATGTCAGTTGAGGCATTGGCCGGATCATTCTGCAATCCGTCGCGAACGCCGACTTCAACAATTTCGATCTTTTCCCGCACCATGTGACCTCTGCCTTTTGCCTTATGTCTCAGGGCACTTTATAGAGAAGGCACACGAAGGAGAAGGCTTTCCACCCATGAAAACGACGACAGAGACACAAAAACAAGAGGCCCCAAAAGGCCCTCCCAAAGGCCCCCTGGCAGATATCACAGTATTGGAACTCGGCGTTCTCATCGCCGGTCCCTTTTGCGGCCAGCTGCTCGGCGATTTTGGCGCCGAGGTGATCAAGATTGAAGAGCCCCGGACGGGCGACCCCATGCGCAACTGGGGTCAGGTCCGCCCCGATGGCCATTCGGTTCACTGGGCCACGATCTCGCGCAACAAAAAGAGTGTCGGCCTTAATCTTCGTACGGAAGAGGGTCAGCAGATCCTGAAAGACCTGGTCAGGCAGGCCGATGTCGTGCTGGAGAATTTCAAGCCCGGCACCATGGAAAAATGGGGCCTTGGCTACGATGTGCTATCGAAGATCAATCCCGGCATCATCATGACCCGCGTTTCCGGCTACGGCCAGACCGGCCCCTATGCCTCAAAGGCCGGTTACGCCTCGGTCGGCGAAGCCATGGGCGGGATCCGCTATGTCATCGGTGAACCGGACCGGCTGCCGTCGCGCGCCGGGATCTCGCTGGGCGACAGTCTTGCCGGCACCTTCGCAACCCTGGGCACCTTGACGGCGCTACATCATCGCCACGCCACCGGGCGCGGCCAGGTCGTGGATGCCTCGATTTTTGAGTCCGTCTTCGCCATGATGGAAAGCCTCATCCCCGAGTATCAATTCGCCGGTCACGTCCGCGAGCGTACCGGCTCCTACCTGCCCGGCGTCGCGCCGTCCAACATCTACACCTGCCGCGACGGCATGATCATCATCGCCGCCAACCAGGACGCCATCTTCGGTCGCCTCGCCGAGGCCATGGACCAGCCGGAACTTGTCAGCAACGAGCGCTACGCCAGCCATGTCGCCCGCGGCACCAACCAGGCAGAACTTGATGCGATCATTAATGCGTGGACGGGCGCGCTCACCGCCGCTGAGGTCCAGGCCAAATGCGACGCGCAAAGCGTCGCCTGCTCCCCGATCTACCGCGCGCCGGAAATTCTCGAAGACGAGCACTTCAAGGCCCGCGAGGCCATCATCTCAAGGCTTCATCCCAAGCTCGGCGAGTTCATGATGCAAAACACCTTCCCGAAACTTTCGGAGACGCCAGGCGACGTCACATCCATGGCGCCGAAACTCGGGGAGCACACGGAGGAAGTTTTGAAGGCGAAACTTGGGAAGTCGGCAAAAGACATCCATCTATTGCGATCCGCAAAAATCATCTAGGCATACGCTTCAACGAATCAATTCGCCAAAACCAAACACCGCCCTCATCCTGAGGAGGTTGCGCAGCAACCGTCTCGAAGGAGGCGAAACTCACTCTGAAGTCAGCCCTCGTCATTCTTCTTTCTTCGGCTGGACAAAACTTTAAGCTGCTCAAAATCACTGGCAAAGAGAGCTTCCTTCTTGGCACGGCTCCAGCCCTTCAATTTGCGTTCGGCAGCAATCGCGTCGGTGATGCGTTCAAAGTGTTCGACGAACATGACCTCCACCGGACGCCTTGAGGCCGTGTAGCCGCCGTAGTGACCGGTGTTGTGTGCTTCAATACGTGACTCCACGGAGTTTCCACGCGCGCTCCCGACATAATAACTCCCGTCAGAGCATTCGAGAATGTAGACGAAAGAGGTCATGCTGTTTCACCACTTTCCAGTCTGCCATGCCTCCTTCGAGACAGGCGCTGCGCGCCTTCCTCAGGATGAGGGTGGAATGGTATTAACCCCGCATGCCCGCCAGCGTAATCGCAACAAACTGCTCCGGCTTGAGGAACCCGCCCCAGCCAAGGTCAAGGCTCTCCAGCGGTTTGTCGGCGATGATCTCTTCATCGGACATGCCCTTGTCGATGCGCGACTGAAGAGCATCCCGGACGTTCACCAGCTTGTCGTGCGCCTCTTGCAGATCCGCTTTGGTTGCCAGCGGCCCATGACCGGGGATGATTTTGGTGGTGCCGTCCGCCAGCGAAAGCCCTTTCTCGTGCACTGCGATCATACCGTGAATGTTGCCGCCGCTCTCCGCGTCGATAAACGGATACCAGGTGTGAAAGAACGTATCGCCCATGTGCAGCACATTGGCGTCTTTGATAAAGACGATCGAATCGCCGTCCGTGTGAGCCGCCTCGACCGACTTCACTTCAATCTTGTGACCATTAAAGTAAAACTCCACATTACCGTCAAAGGTTACGACCGGCAGCGCGATGTCCGGAGACGCCGGTGTCGTCCTGTCTCTCATTTTCGAGAACTGGTCAACGCTCATACGCACCCGCACATTGCGGTGGGCAACGATGACGCTCCCCGTCTTGCCAAGGTTTTCATTGCCGCCGGAATGGTCGCCATGCCAGTGCGTGTTGAGGACATACTTGACGTCGCCGGAGCCAATTTTACCCAGCGCCGCAACGATCTTGTCCGTAAGCGGTGCATATTGATCATCGATCAGAAAAATCCCGTCCTCACCAACAGAGGCTCCCAGATTGCCGCCGCTGCCCATCAGCATGTAAAATCCATTGCCAAGGTCAGTCGGCTTGATCTCGACGGCGTCAAAATCTTGCGCAAATGCCGCCCCAAGCGAAATAAATCCGCTCACAAGCCCTGCCGATACAAAAGATATGAAACCCGATTTCATACTGCTGTGAAATATCATTAAACTTACCTCTCCCTGGTCAATCCGATTCTCGATTTCCCAAAGCTTGTCACACAAGTGACATATCGCCAACCCGGTCCTGCAACTTCCCCGGCCCCTGTCCCCGTTGCATCACGGCAACTTTACTTGTCCGTTTAAAGTGATAGGGTCAGCCCCAATCACGTACAAATTTCGGCTGATTCCCGCCGCTGTCACAAAAACCCTTGCGCCGACGGTTATTAGCCCTGGAGAGACACCCATGTTCATCATCCGCCCAATCCGGGAGGACGATCTTGACCGCCTGGTAGAACTGGCCGCGTCCATTGAAGGCGGCGGCATGACCACCCTGCCTGCAGATCGCGATGTGCTGGCTGAAAAGATAAGGGTGTCCACAGAGAACTTCGCGAAAGAGATCACGCAGCCGGGGCCAGAAACTTACCTTCTTGTTCTGGAAGACACGGAGACGGGCCGCGTCGGCGGCACGGCCGCCATCTTCGCCAGGATCGGTATCGACAAGGCGTTTTATACTTACAGTCTCACCAAAACGACCCACGTCTCGGTCGAGCTCGGTCATCACAATACTCATGATGTGCTTCATCTGGTAAACGACTACATCGGCTTTGCCGAGGTTGGCTCACTCTATCTCGCGCCGGACTTTCGCCAGCCCGGTAATGGCAGGCTGCTGGCGCGCGCGCGCTATTTGTTGATGGGGCAGCACCCGGAGCGCTTCCCCGATGAAGTTGTCGCCGAAATGCGCGGCTGGCAGGACAAGAACGGCATCTCGCCTTTCTGGGAAGCCCTCGGCCGCAGGTTCTTTAACATGACGTTCCAGGAAGCCGATCACTTCAGCGCGGTTTCCAACAACCAGTTCATCGCCGATCTCATGCCAAAGTTCCCGGTCTACGTGGACCTCCTGCCCGAGGAAGCCCGAAAGGTCATTGGCGTAACGCACAAGGACACGGTACCCGCGCTCAAATTGCTTGAATGGGAAGGTTTTCATTACCGTCGCCATGTCGACATTTTCGATGCCGGACCTTGCCTCCAGGCACAGCTCAAAAACATCCGCGCCATCAAGGATGCGAAGGTCTCGCGTGTTGCCGGAATTGTAAAGGCAGGTAGTGCCGAAGCAGATGGAACCTTCTCCCTCGACATCATATCAACAGGTCAGGCAGCAGCGTTTCGCGCAACAACCGGTTTCACACGGCTGAATGACTCAGGGGAAATCATCATAACAGACAGTGTCGCCAAGGCACTTGAGGTTGGCGAGGGCGACAGACTACGCCATGTGGCCTTCAAGGAGGCAAAGTAACAGATATGACCGATCAGTCAAAAGGCGCCTTTATTAATGGCGTATGGCAAACCGGAGAAGGCCTGGCCCTTCTTTCCGAAAATCCAGCCACCGGTAAAACCATGTGGGCTGGCAGTGCCGCAAGCGGTGTACAGGTCGATCAGGCCATCGCTGCAGCACGAGAGGCCTTCCCTGCATGGGCGGCACGCACTATGGAAGATCGCCTCGATTTGCTTGAGCGCTATCGCAGCGAACTTGAAGGCCGCAAGGTGGCTCTTGCCGAAGCCATCGCCCGCGAAAATGGCAAGCCGCTGTGGGATGCCACGGGCGAGGCAGGCGCCATGATCGGCAAGATCGCCATATCAGCAAAAGCCTTCCTTGAACGCACCCCGACTGTATCGAGCGACGGGCCGATGGGTCGCACAGTTCTGCGCCACAGACCACACGGTGTTCTGGCCATATTCGGCCCGTTCAACTTTCCCGGACACCTGCCCAACGGACACATTGTCCCTGCTCTGCTGGCCGGCAACACCCTGGTCTTCAAACCCTCGGAACTGACCCCCCGGGTCGGCGAGCTTCTCACCGCATGCCTCGAAGCAGCCGGAATCCCCGAAGGTGTGATCAATCTGGTTCAGGGCGCACGCGAAACCGGCGAAGCCCTCGCCGGACACCCGGGCATTGACGGGCTCCTGTTTACCGGTAGCCAGAGAACCGGCCGCCTCATTCATGAACAATTTGCAGGGCATACGGACAAAATGCTTGCGCTGGAACTCGGCGGCAACAACCCGCTCATCGTTCACGATGTCGAGGACCTGGAAGCCGCAAGCCTGACAACGATCCAGTCCGCCTTCATCACATCCGGCCAACGCTGCACCTGCGCGCGCCGCCTCGTCGTGCCGGAAGGTGAGCCAGGTGATGCCTTCCTTGAAATCCTGACAGCAATGACACAGTCCGTCATCACCGGCGCATGGAATGATACGCCCGCGCCCTTCATGGGCCCGCTCATCTCCCTCGCCGCATCACAAACTGTCATGGCAGCACAGGCCGAGTGGCTTTCAAAAGGCGGCCGCCCCCTTGTCGAGGCGTCCACACCCGATCCCGCCCGGCCTTTCGTGACGCCAGGGATTATCGACGTCACGGCAATCGGAAATCGCGCCGACAGTGAAATCTTCGGACCGCTGCTTCAGGTCATCAGAACACCGGACTTTGAAACCGCCATCGAGGAAGCCAACGCGACACGCTTTGGCCTTGCATCAGGCCTCCTCAGCGACAATCCGATCAACTGGGAAACCTTCCTTGTCCGTGCGCGCGCCGGTATTGTTAACTGGAACAAGCCGCTGACCGGCGCCAGCAGCGCCGCACCCTTCGGCGGCATCGGTCTCTCCGGCAATCATCGACCGAGCGCCTACTATGCCGCCGATTATTGCGCCTGGCCCATGGCGTCAATGGAAGCGTCGCGGGTGGAAATGCCGGCTGCGCTGCCGCCCGGAATACGTACAGGGAATTAGGCTATGAGTGCGAAAGAAATCAATTTCGACGGCCTCGTTGGCCCGACTCATAATTACACCGGGCTGTCGTGGGGCAACATTGCGTCGACCAGCCACGCAGGCCTGCGCTCCTCGCCGCGCAAGGCCGCGCTCCAGGGGCTTGAGAAAATGCGAACGCTCATGCGCCTCGGCTTGACGCAAGGCATTCTTCCGCCCCATGAACGTCCTCACCTGGCCACACTCACACGGCTCGGCTTTTCCGGCACGCCGCAGGGTATGATCAAGGCCGCATGGAAAGCTGCACCGCCGCTGCTCAACACCATCATGTCGGCCTCTCCCATGTGGACGGCCAATGCCGCAACGGTCTCACCAAGTGCTGACACATCAGACGGCAAGGTGCATTTCACCCCGGCCAATCTTGTTGCCATGGCGCACCGGGCGACCGAAGCGCCAACCACGTCGCGCGTTCTGAAAGCCATCTTTGCCGACCCCACCCGCTTTGTGCATCACGACCCTTTGCCGGGCCATTCGCAATTTGGCGACGAGGGCGCCGCCAATCACACCCGGCTCGGCGGCGATTATGGCGATCCGGGCGTGGAACTCTTCGTCTATGGCCGCGAAGCGCTTGACCCTTCAAAACCTGCCCCGACGCAATATCCCGCACGACAAACCCTTGAGGCAAGCCAGGCCATCGCCAGACTGCACGGGCTCAGGGCCAGCAGCACAATCTTCGCGCAGCAACACCCCGACGCCATCGACGCCGGTGTCTTTCACAACGACGTTATCGCCGTCGGCAATCGCAATGTCCTGTTCTTTTATGAGGCCGCTTTTCTTGACAGCGGCGCATTGCTTGAAGAATTGTCAAATTTGGTCGAGGCGTTCACGCCGGTCAAGCTGGCAGCACAAGACGTTCCCATCGAAGACGTCGTAAAGTCCTATCTCTTCAACTCTCAACTCATCTCGGTCCCCGGAGAGGAAAAAATGTGCCTCATCGCGCCGGGTGAAGCCAAAAGCACGCCGAGCGTCGCCGCCTACCTTGACGACCTGGTAGCATCCGGCGGCCCAATTGGCGACGTGCACTACATGGATCTGCGCGAAAGCATGCAAAACGGTGGCGGTCCCGCCTGTCTGCGATTGCGGGTGGTTTTGACCGAGCAAGAAGAAAGTGCCCTTGGTGCGCGGGTCTTGCTCGATGATCTGCTGACAGATGAAATTGAAGCCTGGATCAAAACTCACTACCGCGAAACACTGGAGCCCGATGATCTTCACGATCCGGCCCTGATGACCGAGAGCTATGCCGCCCTTGATGAGCTGACGCAAATTCTACAGATCGGCACAATCTACGACTTCCAGAAAGCCTAGCCGTCCAGCGCTTCAAGCATGATGCCCACCGTCAGGATCTGCGGCAGAATTTGCGGCTGCGCACCCGCTTCGCCGGAATAATAAAGATAAAGCGGCACACCGGCACGATCGAACTTCGCCAGCGCCCTGGTGATATTCGGATCGCGGGTCGTCCAGTCGGCCTTCAGATAAGTGATACCCTTGTCTTCGAAGGCTTGCCGCACGTCTTGAGACCGGAACACCAGTTTTTCATTGGCCAGGCACGAAATGCACCAGGCCGCTGTGAAATTGACGAACACCGGTTTGCCCGCAGTGGTGAGCTCATCCACCCGCGCCTCACTGAAAGGCTCATAGCCCAGACCTTCAACCACTCCGGCGCTGGAAGGCGTCGCGCTCGCATCCATGATCGGTGTCTTGATCTGCGTCAGGATGATAAAGGCACAAATGAGGGCGAGGACAGCCGCACCTTTGCCAAGATGAGGCCAGCCTCCCTTTGCAAGCCGTGTGACTTCAAAGGTCCAGAGCCCGAAGCCAAGCAGAACCATCCCGATGAGCAGCGCGAAGAGGGCATTCGGATCAGTTTGCAGCGCAAAGACCCAGGCGAGCCAGGCCGCCGCGCCATACATCGGAAAGGCCAGGGCCTGCTTGACACGCTCCATCCACTGACCCGGTTTTGGTAACCTCTTTGCCAGGGCCGGAAAGAAGGCGAGGACCAGAAACGGCAAAGCCATCCCGGCCCCGAGAAAAATGAAAACCAGTAGCGCCGCACCAGCCGAATGGGTCAGGGCAAAGCCGATGGCCGCCCCCATGAACGGCGCCGTGCAGGGTGTTGCCACCACCGTTGCAAGAACGCCGGTGAAGAACGAGCCCCATTGCCCCCTTGCTTGTGCCAGGTCTGAACCAACCCCGGCAATAGAGCTGCCGATGGAAAAGACCCCGGAGAGTGAGAGACCAACGGCGAACAGCAAAAAGGCAAGCCCGCCAACAATGGCCGGCGTCTGCAGTTGAAAACCCCAACCGATCGCTTCACCGCCGGCTCTGAGCACCAGAAGCGTCGCTCCAAGCAAGGCAAAACTGACCACGACGCCCGATGCATAGGACAGACCTTCGCGGCGCAGCGCCGAGGCCTCCTTGTCTGCATGTTTCATGAAGGCCAGTGCCTTGAGAAACAAGACCGGGAACACACACGGCATGATGTTGAGAAGGATGCCGCCGAAAAACGCAAGAATGATCGCCTGAACCACGCCCGCCAGGTTTGATGCCGGCGCAGCGGCCGGTACAAGTGAAGCCACTTTTGCCGCGTCAAAGGAAAAGGCATTTGTCAGAGTGCCATCCTCAAGATCCTGGGAAAAAACCAAAAGACCGGAGATCGCCTGGTAGTCATTCGTCTCATAGCCGCGCGGCAGGGAGAGCCGGACACCTTCGCCGATCACAACAAAATTCTGCGTCGCGACATGCTCAATCAATCCTTCCTCGCGCGGGAAGAACGTCGCTTCCTGAATGGTGCGGCTCTGGAAAGCAAGCCCCAGATCCGGCGACTTGAGGAGTAATTCAACAGTGGTTTCTGTCAGGGCAAAGTCGGTTTCAAACGGCGCGGGAACAGGCAAGCTCGCCCGCGCCACATCAATGATCGGGTCCCAGACAGGATCTCGCTGACTGGTTTCTCCGACCGCCAGCTGCAGTGAAACCTTACCGTCTTCGGGGATGCAGATCTCTTCACAAACCAGCCAGGTGGCGTCTGCTTCAAGAGTAACGACATCGCCGGGCACTGCCGTCGCCGGAACGCTTAGCTGCATTGGCAGGATGACTTCATCGGCATAACCGAAATTCATCAGATCCATATAAGGGATACGCTCAGGCGGTGGGAAGTTGAGATCACCGACTTCATAACCCTCCGGCAGATGCCAGGTCAGCGTCGGCGCTGCACCGGCATCGCCTGCGTTCAGCCAATAGGTATGCCATCCAGGATAGATATTCTGATGCATGGCAATCCAGATTGTCTCACCTGGCGCCACCTGGCTCATTTCAGAGATGATGGTAACCTGCACAACGGGATCGCGGGGTTTCGACTGCGCGGCTGCAGTGTGCAAGGGCAAGCCAACAACAAAAATGGACAGAATTACCATCACAGCCTTTTGATAGATAAAACCCACAAACATAGTCCTTCAAGTGGCTATACTCAGGCCCTCACGGCCCACAAATGACAAATCCTGCCGGGCCCTCTATAACGCGAAACAAAAGTGCCTCAAAGAAAGATTATGCTTGTCGCCCCTTGATTTGAAATCCCGCATCAGAACCGAGGCTTACGGGGCCCACAAGCGTATGCGGCTCGACCTTTTCCCGCCTGTGAGCCGGAGCGGAGACGTTTGGTCAGATCAGAGCAAGGGCGCCCTTTATCCAACAATTCTATTCCTCTATGGCGGCAGTTGGAAGAGCGGCTCACGCAGACTTTACCGCCCCCTCGGCCTTGCCCTGTCACAGGCCGGGTTCGCCGTCGCCATTGCCGACTACCGCCTGTACCCGGAGGTCACCTTTCCAGGCTTTATGGAAGATGCAGCGGCGGCTCTTTCCTGGGTTCAGGCTTTCGCGCCTGACTTTGGCGGCGATCCGACTAACATTCGTCTGATGGGCCATTCTGCCGGAGCCCATATGGGAGCCCTCCTTTGCCTCGATCCGGCCTGGCTTGAGGCGGAAAACCTTGACCCTTCAATCATCAGGAAATTTGTCGGACTTGCCGGGCCCTATGTGACAAACATGATGCGGGCCGGCTCGGTCGCGCCGATTTTTAATACCGCAGATGATAAAGCCCGCACCCGGCCCATTAAAATGGTCGCATCAGGGTGCCCCATGCCGCGCAGTTTGCTGCTGCACGGAACAGCCGACAAGACCGTCGCATGGAAGAATTCTGAAATCTTTGCCGGTGCCATAAGGGATCTTGGCGGCGAGGCACGAACAGAGTATTACCCCCGCGTCGGCCACATTGGTCTGCTGACCACGCTGGCCCCCGGCCTCAGATGGCGTGCACCATCCTGGGACAGGGTTCTGGAATTTCTCGCAGACTAGTGCGCTTCAGTGCTGAGTGGCAAGGCGACCCGCCACAATTCCGACGCAAAATTGTCAAGCCAAGGCCTCCGCCGCGCCCATCTCCCGCCGTGTTCAGACATCAAAATCTCACCATCGACTACAGTCAGTAACCCCTACTTGAGTAACGGCGCAAAGGAACAGGCACATGGCTCTCAACCCTCTCACTCTCAGGCACCTCGCCCTCAAGGCAACTCTCCTTACAGGTCTCCTCATGATCGGCCTCGTCGACGAGAGGGCCAGTGCCAGTTCAGCCCGCACCGACGTGGCCCAAACAGCCCCCGGCCCCGCAGCAATTGAACTCCTGATAGAAACAGAAAATGGAAGTTTCAGCCGCGTGGTCTATTTCCCCTGGGATTCGATCGACTTAACCCCGGCAGCACAGGCCGCAGTGCTCGAGATTGCAAGTGAAGTCTCCGCCCTTGAAAATCCTGCGATTTCCATCGCCAGCCAAAGTGGCGACGAGCTTCTCGCCTTTGAGCGGGTCAATGCCGTTGCCCGGGGACTGGAAATGGAAGGCTTCAGCAGCGCCCGGCTCTTCACATGGTCAGAAATCGACATGCTGATGCCCAGACAACTGTGATACTCGGGACCAGCAGTAAGCAGGACTGCGAGAAACAAGCGGAATATTTACGCAGTATGAGGTATGATTCGATTCTCGAAAATTCACTCTGATACGTGATCCCCATGATTGACAGAACCTCGAAAAAGATATTTCGCACCGGCGCCCTTGTCGTCGCCGCTCTTGCGATCCTTCCTTTGAGCCCCGCGATGGCCTCAACGCCAATCGCCCTTGCCGGAACCGCAGCGCTGGAAAAAATTCGCGTCGCCGACCACGAAAGATATCAACGCGTCGTCATTGATACCAGCGACGCCGTAACCTTCAGTGCGGTTGAGGGTGAGAGCGCCCTTACGCTGACACTGAGCGGCATCACCTCTGAGCTCCAGACAAAAGCATGGACAGATCTCGGACAGGTCAAAGGCCTACGGATCGAACCGGTCTCTGACACATCCATCCTCATCATTTTTGATCTGGCGGGCCCGATGCACCCGCGCATTTCCAGCTATGCGCCAGACAGTTACGGCGGCCATCGCATCGTGATTGATCTATGGCCCGCCGAAGAGACCCCGGGATCCTCCCCGGTCTCTGACCGCGAGCCCCAACCAGAGTCTGATCCGGCATCAGATATTGTCAAGACGGCCGAATTGCCAAAGTCGGCCCCCGAGGAAGAACACACTCTGCAAGAGATCAATCAATGGCCCGTCACGCTGGATGAAGCCGCCCAAACCATTGTCGAAAAGGAGGCCGCAGCCGTCATCCTCGGGCAGCCAACGCTCGACGACGGCGCGCAGATTGCCACCGATGAAGCCCCTGACATGAGCGATGTCATGAACGGAATGATCACAGCCGATCCCGTCGCATCAGCCCGCGAGCGCATGACACAGGGCTCACCCGGAGAGGCCTGCAAGGTGCTTCAGGTGAACTTCCCGAAGGGAACATGGAATATTGACGCCATGTTGCTGCAGGGCGAATGTCTTCGGGCGCTCGGCAATCTCACCGATGCCAACACCCTCTACACGGAAGTTCTCTCCTACGAGCCGGACAGCATCGCCGCCCGTCTCGGCCTCGCCCATATTCAGGTCGAGAACGGCGATCTGACCGCCGCCAGAGATAACTACACACGCGCGCTCGCAAAGCTGCCCCCGGGACCCCTTGCCGACGACACGCGCCTTCGCCTGCAAAACGTCGAGGAACAGCTCAAGCACGCCGTCCACTGACCCGGACATTCACCGATCAGGCCGTCAGGATAGCTCGAGAAAATTTCTCTTCAAAAACTCAAGCTGAAGGACGATGTTCTTTTCAAACCATTCGCCGCGATAGGGCGCAAAATGATCACAGTCCAGAACCTGAAACTCGCCTCTTGGCATCCTTGACGCCATCAGTTCCGGCTGACTGACCGGGATAAGACTGTCATCCCGCCCGGCCACCACCAGCGCCGGGCACATGACCCGCCCGGCGGCCTCAAGCGGATCATATTTCATCATGAAACCGAGCGAACTCACCGGCACCTGATTGGCAAAGGTTTCGCCCTCCGGAATGATGGCGAAGTAGCCTGGCTCGCACTCCGGCGTGTTGAGCGCCGCAGCACTCCCGGGCGGACCGACGACCGGCATATAAAGCGGCTTGCCAGTGAGGGCCGTTTTAATGCGGTCAAATGCCATCAAGGCGCCCATGCGTAATAGTGTTCCCAGGGGCGGCTTCGGCGCCCCTTCAGGCATGCCGGAAAATGGCACCTGAGAGATCGTCGCCGTAATGTTTCCGTCGCGCGCCGCAGCACAGACCACATGCGCTCCGGAAAACGAGGTCCCCCACAGCGCAATGCGCGCCGTATCGACGTTCTCCAGTGTGCGCGCATGGGCAATGGCCGCATCCCAATCCTCACCGTGGGCAAAGGGATCGACCTTGTTGCGCGGCTCACCGTCGCTGTCACCAAACGTTCTGTAGTCAAAAAGAAAAACCGCCATGCCCTCGGCAGCAAATCGCTCCGCAAAGGCCGGCAGGCCAAAAGACCGCTCGCCCGCGAAGCCATGCGCCATTATGATAACCGGCGGGGTCACTTTTGCCGCCGGCAAATAGAGCCAACCAGCACATTTTATTCCCTGGCTGACAAAATTGGAATCCTGGCGACTAAATACGGCTGATGCATCCATGACGGCCTCCCTGCCAATGTCTTCGTATTGGTCATACTTGTTTGGCAAGGTTACGTCACTTCACAGACCATGGGAACAGTCAATCCCGGATCAATCAGGCTTCTAGGCTCAGGACCTATTAAATTTTGGGATTCCCAAGGGGTTCTTGCTGTGATTCATTGAGGAAAAGGATTCTTTTCTGATGAATGACCTGTTCTATCTGACGCCCGATCAACTTGAACGCATTGA